>NZ_JBANLK010000048.1:0-46060 GCF_054968425.1 Paraburkholderia sp. AV2 | reverse complement strand
TTCTTTGCCGCGGCAAAGAAAGTAGGTGCCGCCCCGCACAGGGGCAACCCTGGCAAACCACCACGAACACAAGGAAACGCAAATCTCAAACAAGCTCCTTGAGCATGCGCCGCAGCACCTTACCGGAACCGGTCGTAGGCAGCGCGTCGATAAAGCGCACCTCACGCGGCACCTTGTAAGCCGCCATATTCTCGCGCGCCCACGCCACGAGCGCCTCGGCCGTGAGCCCAGTGCCCGGCTTGATGACGATGAACGCGCAGACCACCTCGCCCTTCTCCGGGTCCGGCTTCGCGATCACCGCTGCCTGCGCGACGGCCGGATGCTTGATCAGGATGACCTCGACTTCCTCGGGGAACACGCTGTAACCCGACACCTTGATCATTTCCTTGAAGCGGCCGAGAAAGGTCAGATAACCGTCGGCATCGAAACGGCCCATGTCGCCCGTATGGACCCAGCCGTCGCGCAGTGTCGCGGCGGTCGCTTCGGGCTTGTTCAGGTAGCCCCGGAAATTGCCGGGCCCGCGAATCGCGATCTCGCCCGACTCACCGGCCGGCAGCGTGGCGCCCGTCGCGGGATCGACGATGCGGATCTCGTTGCCCGGCAACGGCTTGCCGTGCGTGCCCCAGCGAATCGCATCGGGCGGCATGGCGGTGTCGCACGTATGCGTTTCGCTGAGCCCGTACGCGGCCTCGGCGGAGATGCAGTTCGGCGTGAATTCGTGCCACTGGTCCGCCAGCGCCTCGGTATACGCGATGCCGAAGCTCGTCACCGGATTGCGGCGCAATGCGCTCCAGTCGCGCTGGCGCGCGTCGGGCAACTGCATGAGCGCAACGTTCATCGGAGCGATGCTGTACCACCACGTGATGCGATAGCGTTCGAGCGCGAGCGCGACGGCAACCGGATCGAAGCGATACATCAGCACCGAAGTCGCGCCGGTGCAGACCGGCGCGTAGACGCCATTGTTCATGCCGGCGATATGGTAGAGTGGCGCGACCGCGAGCATCACGTCGTCGGGCCCGGTTTCGTTGATCTTCGCCGCGGACGAAATCTTGTACACCGTGCTGCCGTGGGTCAGCATCGCGCCCTTCGGCAAGCCGGTCGAGCCGGACGTATAGGTCATCAGCGCGAGGTCGTCGAGACCCACATCCACCGGCGTCGGCCGCGCGCCGGAGCGGGCCGACTCGAGAAAATCCTCACAGCCGGCCGGCACAGGCGCCGCCCGCGCACGCATTTCGAGCAACTCGGCAAGCACCGGAATCTCGGGTTCGTCAGGCAGCAGATCGCCGTAGCGGACAACGAATACATGCTGCAACTGCGTCTGGCTGCGCACCTTGTCGACGATCGGCAACAGCACGTCGGCCGCGACGATCACGCGCGCGTGCAGGTCGCCAAGCTGATACGCGAGTTCATGTTCCTTGTTCAGCGGCCCGCACGGGCAAACGACAGCGCCGATTTTCTGGATCCCATAATGCGCCACCAGGTACTGCGGGCAGTTGTTCATGTACAGCGCGACCGGTTCCCCCTTCTTCACGCCGAGCGCCTGCATCCGGGCCGCGAACGCGTCGCTCATCGCGTCGAGTTCGGCCCACGTAATCGTTCGCCCGTACCAGATCTGCGCCGCGCGCGACGGCATCGTGCGCGCATGATGGCGCAGGGTTTCGTGCAACGGCTGGGCTTGCGGGGCGGCATCGGCCATCGGGTCGTCTCCAGTGTCGACCGGGGTGAGCGCTTCAGCGCCTTACTCCGATCCCATACAATTGGACAGTCGTGTGCCGGGACAGGCGCCAGCCCATACCGGCCGTAGCAGCGCCCTTAATATATACCAACCAGTATCACTCTTATACTAGTCAGTATGAAAAAAAAGCCGACCCTGCCCGCGAAATCGGGCCGCCAGCGTATCGCGACGCACGGTACGGACGATAAGCGCGAGCGGATTCTCGATGCCGCGGAGCGGCTTTTCGCCGCGCAGGGCTATGCGAGCACGACCATGGACCAGATCGTCCAGGCACTCGGCGTGACCAAACCATTCGTCTATTATTACTTCGGCAGCAAGCAGGAAATCTTCGAAACGCTGTCGTGGCGGCCGGCCGTCGCCTGCTTCACGGTGCTGGATTTCCCCGATGACGACCCTCGCCCCGCACACCAGAAGGTGGTCGCCGGGATCGAGCAGTTGATCCGCGCAACGATCGAGCACTACCCGAGTTCGTTTTTTCCGGCGCGCGAACGGCAGGCTTACCGCCCCGAGTACCTGGAGAAGCAGCATCAGCTCGCCGAACATTTCTATGCGCGCCTGTGCGCGCTGCTCGAACAGGGCCGCGACGAGGGTTGGTTCGATTTCAACGAAACGCGTATCACCGCGCAGGCCGCATGCAGTGTGTCGGGCTTTCTGTACACCTGGTACAAGCCCGAAGGACGGCTCGACGTCGACACCATCGTCGCCGAACTGGTGGAGATAGCATGCCGCGCGCTCGGTCTGCGGAAAACGCGGCGCAAAGCGGCATGCTGAGATCAAACGCCTACCCGCTGAAGCGCGCCGCCTCGTCCCGCCAATAGTGTTGCTGCTGCCAGCCGAGCAGACGCTTGAGCTTCTCGTTGCTGAGCAACGTTTCGAACTCGCCGAGCGTCTTCTTGACCGGCACGCCGGGATAGTAGCGTTCCAGCAGCGTCTGCGTGGGCACGTCGGAAGAGACGTCGTCCGCGGCAATATTCATGATCTCGAAGCCGAGCCCGTCTGTTTCGATCGCGAGGCGACATGCCTGAGCGAGATCGCGCCCGTCGATATAGCTCCACGCGATCCGCTTGCGCAAGCCTGGATCCTTGAGCCACGTGGCGAACTTCGCATAGTCGTCGGGTTCGAGCACGTTGCCGATACGAAAGCAGTAGATATCCGAACCGGTCCGCGTCTGAAATGCCTTCGCGGTGACTTCGTTGACCACTTTCGACGTCGCGTAGCTGTCCATCGGGTTCACCGGATACGCTTCGTCGAGCGGGAAGTACTCGGGGTCGCGATGCCGGTGCGCGAACACCACGCCGTAAGTCGTCTCGCTCGACGCCACGATCACCTTGCGGATCCCCAGCTTCGAGGCGGCGTCGAGAATGTTGTACGTGCCCATCACGTTGATCCGGTAGACCTCGTTGTCGGTCGTAATCATGATGCGCGGAATGGCGGCCAGGTGAACGACCGCGTCGATCGGCTTCGGCTCCAGGTCTTCGGCGAACTCCACCGCCGCCGTGCTGGAGGCGAGCGCGTTGAACACCTGGCCGGCGTCCGTGATGTCCGCGATCAGCGTGCGCGCGGTTCGCTGCGCCATGGGCACACGGTCCAGATTCAGCACCTCGTAGCCGTGCCCGACAAGGTCTTGCACTACCCACTTTCCGGCAAGGCCGCTGCCGCCGGTCACAATCACTCTCTTCGTCATCGGTTTCCCTCCTTAAGCCCTCTCGAGCGTAGCCATCGCCCGAACAATCACCAGTAGCACCGAAAGACTCACGCCGCTCGACGCGCGCAATTCCGCAAGTAACTGCCCATAGCGTTCCAGCGCGGCCTCGTGCTGCCCGCACCAGGTGTCCACGAGCGCTTGCGCGTCCGCCGTATCCGCCACCTCCGCTGCCTGCGCCAGCACGCTCGTCGTGAGCGCGCGCTTGAGGCGCGCCACCTCCGCGAGCGCGCCCGCGCGCGCCATCGTGTCCCAGTGGGTCGGCGTGGGCAACGCCGCCGCACGCTCGCTGATCCAGCCGTAATTGAGCCGCGTGCCCAGCGCGAAATACGTGGCCGCGACGAGTTCCAGCGGCCGGCCGCATGCCGCCGCCACTTCGGCGATATCGAGCAGCGCGACGGAGATTTCACCGCCCGCCACGCGCAGCGCGAGCGGGCTTTCCACGCCCGCATTCACCAGTTCGCCCTGGCGCACGGAAAGCGCTTCGAGATCGCCCTCCGGCAGCAGCGCGGGCAGTTGCGGCGCGAGCCGCTGCGCCGCCGTCCGGCAATGCGCAAGCAGCGAGCCCACACCGTCCCGGTCCACCGCGCCCGCCTGCAGATGGCGCAGGAACCACAGCGCCGCACGTTCGAGCAGCCGCGCGATCTCGACGAACATGCGCGCCTGAACGTCGTCGGGCACGCGGTTGTCGAGTGCGTCGATGGCGCGCCAGATGTCGTCGAGGTCGAACACGTCGCGCGCCATGATGCATGCGCGCACAATCTCGTCGGGCTGCGCGTCGGTCTCCTCCATGAGACGATGGACGAACGCGCAGCCCACGCGGTTCACGAGCGCATTGGTCAGATGCGTGGCAAGAATTTCGCGCCGCAGCGGATGCCGCTGCATCGGCTCGCTGAACCGCTGCTGAAGCGGCTTCGGGAAATAATCGGTCAGTAGGCCGGCCACGAGAGGATCTTCAGGCACGTCCGAGTCGAGCAGCGCATCGTAGAGCCACATCTTGCTATAGGCGAGCAGAACGGCGCGTTCGGGAGACGTGAGGCCGAGCTTCGCGGCCTGGCGCTCGGCCACTTCCTCGTCCGTCGGCAGGAATTCGATCACGCGATTGAGCCGCCCCGCGCGTTCGAGCCAGCGCATGAAGCGCGCCTCCGCATCCAGCAGCCTCACAGCATAACGACCGGCAATCGAGAGCGACTGGGTCTGGTAATAGTTGTCGCTCAGCACCAGCAGTCCGACTTCGTCGGTCATTTCCGCCAGCAGCGTGTTGCGCTGTTTCGTCGTCATTTCGCCGTCGGCCACCACGAGGCCGAGCAGGATCTTGATGTTCACTTCGTGATCCGAACAATCGACGCCTGCCGAGTTGTCGATCGCGTCGGTGTTCATGCGCCCGCCGTGCTGCGCGAATTCGATGCGCCCGAGCTGCGTCACACCGAGATTGCCGCCCTCGCCCACCACCTTGCAGCGCAGGTCCGAGCCGTTGACGCGCACCGCGTCGTTGGCGCGGTCGCCCACCTGCGCGTGCGTTTCGCGCGCAGCCTTCACATACGTACCGATGCCGCCGTTGTAGAGCAGATCGACGGGCGCTTGCAGAATGGCGCGAATCAGCTCGTTCGGCGTAAGCGCCACGGCCTCGATACCCAGCGCCGCCTGCACCGCGGGCGCGAGCGGAATCGTCTTCACGGTGCGCGCGAACACGCCGCCGCCCGCCGAAATCGCGGCGGTATCGTAATCGGCCCAGCTCGAGCGTTCGAGCCCGAAGAGGCGGTCGCGCTCCGCGAAACTCGCGAGCGGATCGGGCGTGGGGTCGAGAAAGATGTGCCGGTGATCGAAGGCGGCCACGAGCTTGATATGCGGCGAGAGCAGCATGCCGTTGCCGAACACGTCGCCCGACATGTCGCCGATACCTACCACCGTAAAGTCGGTGGCCTGCGTGTCCACGCCCATTTCGCGGAAGTGCCGCTTGACCGACTCCCACGCGCCGCGCGCGGTGATCGCCATCTTCTTGTGGTCGTAGCCCACCGAACCGCCCGAAGCAAACGCGTCGTCGAGCCAGAAGCCGTATTCGGCGGAAATCGCGTTCGCGTAGTCGGAGAACGTGGCCGTGCCCTTGTCGGCGGCCACGACGAGGTAGGGATCGTCGGGGTCGTCGCGCACCACGTCGGGCGGCGGCACGACTGCACGGGTCACGAGGTTGTCGGTCAGATCGAGCAGACCGCGCAGGAAGGTCTGATAGCACGCCACGCCTTCGCGCATCCATGCCTCGCGGTCGCTCGCCGGCGGCGGATTCTTCACGACAAAGCCGCCCTTCGAGCCCACCGGCACAATCACCACGTTCTTCACCATCTGCGCTTTCATGAGGCCGAGCACTTCGGTACGGAAGTCTTCGCGGCGATCCGACCAGCGCAGGCCGCCGCGCGCGACGCGCCCGCCGCGCAAATGCACCCCCTCCACGCGCGGCGAGTAGACCCAGATCTCGAACATCGGCTTGGGTTCGGGCAGGCCCGGCACTTTCGACGGATCGAACTTGAACGACAGCGCGGGCCGTTCCGCGCCGTCCGCACCGCGGCGGAAATAGTTCGTGCGCACCGTCGCCTTGATCACGCCGAGGAACTGCCGCAGGATGCGGTCCTCGTCGAGATTGGGCACCTGGTCCAGCGCGGCTTCGATGGCCTTGAGCTTGAGCGCCACGCGCTCCTCGCGGGCTTCGTCGTCGCGCGGATCGAATCGTAGTACGAAGAGTTCGACCAACTGGCGGGCGATCGCCGGATTGCCGGTCAGCGCGCGTTCGATATAGGCGTCGCTGAAGGTCGATCCCACCTGGCGCAGATATTTTGCGTAAGCGCGCAGGATCGTGACTTCGCGCGCGCCCAGATAGGCGCGCAGGACGAGCCGATTGAAATCGTCGTTCTCGATGCGGCCGCTCCACAGGCCTTCGAACGCGTCTTCGAACAGGCCCTTCACGCGTTCGATATCGAATTCGGTGTCGTCCGCGAGTTCGAGGCCGAAGTCGTGCACCCATGCCGGCGCGCACGTGGGCGCCTCGATCACGTAGGGCCGTTCCTCGTCCACGCGCACGCCCAGGTGTTCGAGCATCGGCAGACTGCGCGAAAGCGCGATCGCTTCGCCCGCGCAATAGACCTTGAAGCGGAACGTGCGCGGCCCCGCCTCGATGGGGCGGTAAAGATTCATGGCGATGCGCGGCGTACCCTGCACACGCTCGATCAGTTCGATATCGCGCACCGCCGTGCGCGCCGGATAGTCGTCGCGATAGCCTGCCGGAAACGAATCGGCGTAGCGATGCAGGAGCCGCGTGCCCTGCTCTTCGCCGAATGCGTCGAGCAATGCGTCAGCCAAATCGTCCTGCCAGCGGCGCGTGACCTGCACGAGCCGCGCCTCCAGTTCGCGGGTGTCGACGTCGGGCATCGTGCCGGGCTCGGCGTGCACGACGAAATGGATCCGCGCGATGGCGGACTCCGAAAGCAGCGGCGTGAATTCCACGGAAACGCCATTGAAGGCATCCGCCAGCAGGTTCGCGATACGCCGCCGCAAGTCGGTGTTGTACTTGTCGCGCGACACGTACACGAGGCACGAGACGAACCGGTCGAAGCGGTCGCGCCGCACGAACAGCCGCGTGCGCTGATGCTCCTGCAGGCGCAGCACGCCGAGCGCGATCTCGTAGAGCTCGTCCTCGCTGGCCTGGAGCAGTTCGTCGCGCGGATACGTTTCCAGCACCGTGACAAGCGATTTGCCGAGATGCCCTTTCGGCAGAAAACCCGCGCGCTGCACGATGTTCGCGCACTTGCGCCGCACGATGGGGATTTCGGCGGCGGACACCCTATACGCGGTCGAGGTGTAGAGCCCGACGAAGCGGCGCTCGCCGCACACCTTGCCGTCCGGCCCGACGAGCTTCACCCCCACGTAGTCGAGATAGCCCGGCCGGTGTACCGTGGCGCGCGAGTTGGCCTTGGTGAGAAAAATGGGCCAGGCGCCGCCGATGATGTCCTGGGCCGCGGGCGGCAACGGGGTGACGTCGGGTGCGCCCGGCACTCGCAGCGATTCGCGCAGGATGCCGAGGCCCGAGCCCTCCACGCGGCGCAGACCGTAGCCGCCGTCGTGCCCCACGAGCGCGTAGTCGCACTGGCCAAGGAAAGTGAAGTGATCCGCCACCATCCATTCGAGAAACGCCCGCGCTTCAATGTCCTCGGCGGTCGACTCGCGGGCTTTCTGGGTCTTGATCGTGGCGCGCGCGACTTCGACTATCTTCGGCCAGTCTTCGACCGACGCCCGCACGTCGCCCAGTACCCTGGCAATGTCGTGGCGCAATTCTTCGAGTTTTGCTGCGTCGCCGCAGCGGTCCACCTCGAAGTGGATGAACGAGGCGAGTTGCGATTGTCCGTCGTCGGTGCTGGCAACGCCCTCGTCCACCCGCCGGATCGTCCCCTCTTTGTCGCGCCAGATCCGGAACACGGGGTGCAGCGCCGAATGCAGCGCGAGCCCCAGCCGGTTGACGGCCATGGAGACCGAATCGACGAGAAACGGCATGTCGTCGTTGACGATTTCGACGACCGTGTGGTCTGAATGCCAACCGTGCTGCTCAAGAATCGGGTTGTAAACCTGCGTGCGCTCGCTGCCCGGCACGAAGCGCTGGGCGGTTCGCCAGTGCGCCATGGCGGCGCCGTAGAGGTCGGCAATGCTGCGGCTGCGCAGATCTTCTGCGTCGGCGAAATCGTAGTAGTGCCGCAGGAAAGGTTCGACGATCAGGAAGGTTGGCTCGGGCAAACGCGCCCGAGCGAATTCCATGACATCGGAGAGCAGATGAGCGACGAATTCTTCGTTCTTCGCTAGCATGACGGACTCCTTGACGGGTAGCCATCGACTGCATCGGCGGTCCGGCCATTATGCACCGTCAAGGTGATCGAACGATGAATGCGTGAGCACGACGGAAGCTGTCACCCTCTTGTCAGGAACGACAGCAGCAAGCGCGTCACCGCTTCGGGTTTCTCCTGCTGGATGAAATGCCCGCCGCGCGCGATGAGATGATTGCCAACGAGATTCGGCACGTTGCTCGACAGATTCGCGTACTCGTCTTTCGCCATTTTCAGCACGCCATCGAGTTCGCCGGCAATGAACAGCGTCGGCTGCAGAATCTTCGCGCCGTCGAGGAACGGCGTCATCTCCCAGTTCCGGTCCAGATTCCGGTACCAGTTGATCCCGCCGCGAAAACCGGACAGCCGGAACCGCCCGACCAGATAGTCGAGGTCCTCGGCCGGCAGCCAGTCGGGTAGCCTGTCCGGAATCGCCAGGTTGTCGATGATCCGCGTGCCCTTTTCGAATCGCGCGAAGCTGATCCGCTTGTGCGCTTCGTCGAATTGCGCATCGCCGGACGCCGTGTACAGCACTCCTAGCAGCGAGCGATGGACGTCCAGTTCGAGTTCCCGCTCGACCTTCCCCGGCTCCTGGAAATAGTGCTGATAGAAGTCCCGCTCCTGCGTGCCGGCATCGAAGCGCACCGCCGGCCGCAGCTTGTGCCGCGGCAGATACGGCACGCTCAAGTGCGCAAGCTTGCTGAACAGATCGGGGCGCAACAGCGAAGCGTACTGCACGACGATCGAGCCCCAGTCGTGCCCGACAAGAATCGCCTCCTGCTCGCCCAGCGCGCGCACGAGGCCGACCAGATCGCCCACGAGGTTGAGCACGTGATACGAATCGATCGCGAGCGGCGCGTCGGTGTCGCCGTATCCGCGCTGATCCATGGCGACCACCCGGAAGCCCGCATCGGCGAGCGCCCCGATCTGATGGCGCCACGAGTACCACGATTCGGGCCAGCCGTGGCACAGCAGCACGAGCGGCCCGCTTCCGGCCTCGACGTAGTGCATCCGGATGCCATTGGTGTACGCATAGCCATGCTTCCAGTCCGTCGACATCGCACTTCTCCCGTTGTCCTGCGTGGCTTGAGGGATCGAATCAGGCGCTCACTCGCACCGCGTCACGCCAGCGCCGGATAATCGACGTAGCCGTGCGCACCGGCACCACCATACAGCGAAGCGTCCTTGAACGGCGGGTTGAGCGGCGCATTCTCGCGAAAACGGCGCGGCAGGTCCGGTGTCGTGATCATCGCGCGGCCGAACGAGATCATGTCGGCGCGGCCGCTCTGCAGCGCGTCGACGGCCATCTCCTTCGTATAGCCGTTGTTCAGCATCCACACGCCCGTGTACAGGCGATGCAGCGCTTCGTAGTCGAACGGCGCATTGTCGCGCGGACCGCCCGTGTGCCCTTCGACAACGTGGATGTACACCGGGTGCAATTTCTCCAGCTCGCGCACCACATATTCGAACAGGGGCTGCGGATCGCTTTCCGACGAATCGTTGACCGGCGAGACCGGCGACAAGCGAATGCCGACGCGCTCCGCGCCAATCTCGCCGATCACGGCGGCCATGACTTCCAGCAGGAAGCGGGCGCGGTTCTCGATGCTGCCGCCGTACTCATCGGCGCGGTGATTCGAGCCGTTGCGCAGGAAGGCGTCGATCAGATAGCCGTGTGCGCCGTGAATCTCGATGCCGTCGAATCCGGCCTCGATGGCTTTCGCCGCGGCGGTGCGAAAATCGTCGACGATGCCGGCGATCTCGGCCGTTGCGAGCGCGCGCGGTTCCGAGCAGTCAACGAAGCCCTGGTCGGCGATATAGGTCTTGGCCTTCGCGGCAATCGCCGAAGGCGCGACCGGCGCCTGGCGATCCGGCTGGAAGTGCGTGTGCGACATGCGGCCCGTATGCCAGAGCTGCACGAAGATCTTGCCGCCCTTCGCGTGTACGGCATCGGTCACCTTCTTCCACGCGGCGATCTGGTCGGCGGTGTAAACGCCCGGCGTATGCGTATAGCCCTGGGCCGTCTCGGAGACCTGCGTCGCTTCGGCGATGACGAGGCCGACACTGGCGCGCTGACGGTAGTACTCGACGACCATATCGGTCGGCGCAAGGCTGTCGTCGGCGCGGCTGCGCGTGAGCGGCGCCATGGCCATGCGGTTCGCGAGTTCGAGCTTGCCGAGCTTGATCGGCTGGAACAATGCGTCGGTGAGACAGGCTTCGGTCTGGACACCCATGTTGAGGACTACTCCGAGGTTGGTTTGATGGGGGCGGCAGCCCGGATAACAGGCGGAAACAACTGATCGAGAATCAGGTCGACGCTTTGGCGCAGCGGCTCGACCGAGCGCTCGAGCTTCACGCGCAGCAGCGCGCCTTCCCACGCGTCCCACGCGAGGCCCGACAACGCAGCCGGCGCCACGTCGTCGCGAATGTCGCCGTGCGCCTGCGCGCGGCTGATCATTCCGGCAAGGCGCTCGCGCCAGGCGAACTGCGCTTCGAGCAGCGCGACACGGCACGGGTCGCTGGCAAGCCCGATCTCCGCCGCGAAGTTGCCGACGAGGCAGCCGGCCTGCATCGTCCGGCGTTCGTGATACGCGATCATCTGCGCGAACACATAGCGGATCGCGGCCATCGGCTGCGGCGGCGCGGATTCGATCATGGTCTCCCACGATCGCTGCAGATAGGCCGCGTACTGCGCGATGATTTCGACCGCGAAGGCCTCCTTGCTGTCGAAATGGTTGTAGAACGAACCCTTCGGCACGCCGGCGTGATCGGTGATCTGCTGGATGCCGGTGGCGTTGTAGCCCTGGCGCGAAAAGAGCTCGCGCCCCGCCCGGATCAGGCGGTTGGGGATGTCGGTTTTGTCGGCGGTTCGAGACATGAGCGGATAATATGACCGGTCGTCTTAAAAGTCAAACGGCCGGACGGCGATGTCGTCCGGCGAGCGGCGACTGAGCGGCTGGCCTTCCGCAGAAGCACGAGATAGGAGTCTGTTAAACGCTGCTAGACTGCACGCGGAACGCCCCGCCCCTACTCGACCATTTGCGACATTTCAATGACTGAAGTCCCTCTAGCATTTGGCAGCCAGACTGAATGGGAAAGCTGGTTGGAGCATAACGGCGGCACTTCGACCGGAATATGGCTGCGCCTGTCGAAAAAGGGCGCCGGGCAGCCTGCCTTGACTTACGCACAGGCGACGGAAAGCGCCCTCTGCTATGGCTGGATTGATGGTCAAAAACAGGCCGGGAGCGAGGAATACTGGTTACAACGCTTCACCCCGCGCTCACCGAAAAGCCTCTGGTCCCAACTCAACAAAACGAGAGCTGAAGCGCTGATCGCTGCGGGCCGAATGCGTCCCCAAGGCTTGAGGGAGATCGACAAGGCCAGGAAAGACGGCCGCTGGGAGGCCGCTTATACGTCGGCAAGTCACTCGATAGTGCCGGACGATCTGCAGGTTGCGCTCGACGCCAATCCGAAAGCCAGGAAATTCTTTGCGACGCTTAACAGCCGCAATCGTTATGCGATCCTGTTTCGGGTACAGAATGCGAAAAAGCCGGAAACACGCGCGCGCAAGATCGAGGAATTCGTCGACATGCTGAACCGAGGCGAGACTTTTTATTCCTAGGTTTGGGTTCTTCTGGCACTGGTGCTTGCCATTCAGGTGAGCACAGAACGAGACCGTAGGCGCCACGCGTACCCGACGAAAATCGATCAATGTTTCCTGCCGACATCAACGCTGGATGCTCCGAACTTTTCGACATAGGGTGCGAACGTCGCGCCGCACGTCCCTTACGCCACTTGCTGCGCGCGTGGCCGCTGACAAGCGGGCTAACGGACGATTGGGGTGCTCTGCATGAAGCGCTACGAACACTACGAGCCAATTGTCGGACAGAGATTTCCGAAGTGGAGCAGACGAGGGTTGACGACCTAATCCGTGCTATCGCTGTTACCTTCTTTCAGCGATGAGAGACTGCGGGAAGCCTATGAAATGTGATTGCCACGATCAGCCAGCAATTCGCAGGATTGACGGGACTTTGCTGGCACTGTTTCCCGGCTTCCAGCGTGTGGATGCTGTGGACTGGAGAGCGCTTCTGCGATGTCCGACGTGCGGACAACTATGGGCTGCTGATGAATGGGACAAGTATCAGATTCAGTTTGCGGTAAAGGTCAAGGCGATGAAGGACTGGAGTGCTTCAGACGAGGCCCTGCGTAAGGAATATCTCGTTCAATTGCGCGGGGAGAATACGGGGGCAAAATGCATGTGGAATGCCTGTGAGAAGAATCAGTTGAACGGTAGCGCATATTGCGTCGACCATCTTTACGCCACTGGCACAAGAACCTGACCGAGGCACGCGCTTCATGCAGAAGGTACAAGTCGATCCGAAGGCGACCGTCGCGCGGTTGGCGATGTGCTCCCTGTGACAGACGTCTCGCACCCGAAACTTCATCAGATCACACGCCCGAAGCTTGCTGTCGATGGCGAGATTGAACATGGCCAGATCCCGCACGCGGAACGAAAGCTGCAGGCTCGGATCGCCCAAATCTCCTTGAGCTTCAACGGCGGCTTCTGATCGACCGGTCAATCTCCCTTTGTTCCACGGCACCCGCGACGAACCGGTATTGGATGGCACACTCGCAACAATCTCCTTTCAGTTGAAGGGAGATCCAGTGTGTGTCCAAAGCAACGAGTGCTGATCGAATAGGTGAATACGCGATATCCGTTTTCGACCGGTCCCGACTCCGGTCGAAAGCGTCATTCCTAAAGTATATGCGTGTTCTGCCGATATTAATCCTGTCCTCTCGGGTCCGCATGGACGAACCATTAGCACATCCGTGGTGCGACTCCCCCAGAGGATTTTCCGTATAAAAGAAGAATGGACCACACTATGAAAAATGAATATATTTCCAGGACCGGGCTAGCGACTTCTGCTCTCTGCATAACGTTCCTGGCGGGATGTGTATCTTTACCCAAGAGCGAACTTGCTGCCCAAAATCGTGAGGGGTTGCACTCCATCGCTATTCTTCAGGTGAACGAGCCGGCTGCCGAAAATGTCTGGAATCTGGGGGGCGCCGCAGGTGCGTTTGGCCTTGTTGGCGGGCTCGTGCAAGCCGGTATCAACAGTAGTCATTCGAAGACTTACGCACAGAAAATTGCGGAACAGAAGATTCTGTTTGCTCCACTGACCAGCGATGGAATCATCTCGCGCCTCACCACAGACGGGTATCAGGTTGTCAAGCTGACCAATCAGAAGGTCAAACTTTCAGCGGATGGCAAATCGGACGACTACTCTGACATTCATACAAACGCAGATGCCATCCTGAACGTGTGGTTCACATCGTTCGGCTACGTGTCGCCGCCTGAGTCCACCGATTTCGTCCCATGGGTTGTTGTTCGTGCCCGTCTACTGGACGCAAAGACGAAGCAAGACATGTACTACAAGACCTTCGCCTGCGGCTACGACATCAAGGCAAATAGCGTTCATATTGATAGTGATGCCGCGTACCGTTACGGAAGTTTCGGAAAACTGGAAGACCAGTTCGATCAGTCCGTGACGGGCCTGAAAGTGTGCGAACAAGCGGTGGTGGCGATGATTGGCCAGGATTTCGCGAAGTCGCAATGAACGAAGTCACGGCTAACCGGTGCAAAACCGGAGTGTACATATTCTCGGTCGACCGTATCGAATCAGCGTAGTTGCCCGTATTCACCCACTCCGCCCACTATCCATTCAATGACTGCTCTACTTGGTGGAACAGCCACTCTGGTAACCGTTTAGCCGTGACAACGAATGTCGTCAAGTGGCCGACCACCGCCCCACGAGTGAGCGCGGTGATCGCCGGAGGGCGGCATCTCACGCAAATGATATAAGACGACCCGAGACGGTCGTTGCTCCCCCTTGAGCGAACGACCGATAATCTACGTGCGGTCAACGGCTCCTAAAGGCTGTGCAGAAACTCGATCACGGCGGCATTGACGAGATCCGGGGCCTCTTGTTGAAGCCAGTGACCCGCTTGCTGAATGATTCGGGAGTCTCGCAGGTTGGGCACAAGCTTACGCATGCCGCTAATGATTTCGTGCATACCCGGAATCGCCAGCCCGGTGTCGTATTCCCCGACGAGATAAAGGGCGGGAGTTTGGACCGGCAGGCCAATGAAGGCTGCCTGCAATTCCCAGTTACGGTCGAGATTGCGGTAATAGTTCAGTCCACCGCGAAACCCCGACACCTCGTATGCCCGCACAAAAGTGTCAATGTCGGCCTTCTCGAGCCACGTGAGTGGCGATGCGGGCTCCGGCAAAGCGTCGAGGAGTCCCGCCTGCCGTGCCACGAGTCCGAAAGGATTCGGTGTTTTCTGGTCGCGCGGGCCGGCGTCCCTTGATGCCCAGAAATAGAGCTTACGCAGTGTAGCGGCAACGTCGGACTCAAGTTCGCTCTCGGCTTGCCCCAGTTGAGAAAAATAATGCGTGTAAAACCACGCTTGTTCAGTTTGCGGAAATAGCCGGCTCGGCATGATCGGGGCCCGGTCCATCATGGGAACCCCTAGCGCCACGACAGCGCGAAAGCGGTCGGGCCGCAACAGCGCGGCCTGCCACGCAATGGTTGCGCCCCAGTCATTTCCCACCACGACGGCATTTGTCTCTCCGAGCGCATCCATGATCCCCACCAGGTCACCGATGATGTCGAGCGTCGTATACCGCCCTGATTCAATCGGACAATCGCTGAGTCCGAAGCCCCGCAGATCCGGAGCAACTGCACGAAATCCAGCACTCGACAAGCCCGCCAATTGGTGTCGCCACGCGTACGACGTTTCAGGAAACCCGTGGAGAAGCAGGACCAGCGGCCCCGCTCCCTGGACGGCGACGCTCAGGCGGACGCCATTGGTTTCGATGAAGGACTGAGTCAATGCAGACACGATCGCGCTCCTATGGTTGCGTTAAGTCACGCGAAATCGTAACATCAAATGTCACGAATACCCTGCTTCAAAAAACATGCATCGAGATACACGGCTGGCCCGGCTTCTTCACGTACTCGTACACATGCATCTGCGCGGCGGCACAACCACCTCCGAGACGATCGCGCAAATGCTGCACACTCAGCCGTCGCTGGTTCGACGCACTATGGCTGCGCTGCGTTCAGCCGGTTATGTAGAGTCGATCGCAGGACCGGGGGGAGGCTGGGCTCTCTGTCGTGAACTCGATGATCTCACCGTGCGCGACATATATGCTGCTATAGCATCCAAGAGCGCATTCGCGATCGGTACGGCGGATGACAATCCGGCCTGCCCGGTGGAGTCAGCAGTCAACCGGTTCCTCGACGATGCACTGAATTCGGCGGAGGACGAATTGCTCCGGCGTCTCGCGCAAATGCGTCTTTCCGACATAGCACGGTACGTGAAGGTGCTGAAGGCCTAAGGCAAGTATGCGATTTCCCAAAGCGGTGCTCGCATATGCATCGATCGCCCCCGAGCGAACCGCTTCGATGGCATCGGCCTGTTGTTCGAAGAAGGTTATCTGGTCGTCGCTTACGCCAGAATTTCTCGCCGAGTCGTGTTGGACCTGTCCGGCAATGATGCCAAGACGTGCATCGTGGCGTTCCGCAAGCGAAGCATAGCTCTTGAGCGTTTTTGGATTTCCTGCCCGGAATAGCCCGGTGACGATGACCGGGCCAAACCGCGCCGGCTGCATTGCTACAGGATGGCTTTGCGGTTTGCGATTGTCGTGCGAAGCTTTTCGATCCTCCCGACAACGGTCGCGGGATCCGCACCGTTGCACGCACACTCGCGCAATTGCAGCGCCTCGCCGGCCATGGCTTCATCGGCGGCGATCAGGCGCGGGAGAAATTCCCGCTCGGCGCGGTGCCGCAGCCAGGTCGTGTCGTTCTCGGGAACAGGCAGATGCCGGATGAGGGCTTCAACCGCTTCGATATCGCGGCCGATCGCCTCGAGTTTCTTGATCTGCGCACGCTCTTCGACGCCCGGAAACGGCACTTCGCGGCTGGGCGTCGGGATCGTGCGGCGAATGGTTGTCGCACGACTGGCCAGCGCCGCGCGTGCTTCGCCCAGCAAGCCGCACACACCATTGCGGACGAGTTGGTCATCGGCCCGGTCCTTGTTTTCCTGCCGATAAGCGTTGTAGCCCCAACCGGTGTAGAGATTAACCAGTAGCGCCTTGAGCACGCCGGCGTCGTCGATGGGGTTCGGTGTCAGGGACATGGCTTGTCCGGTCGCAAGTAAGGCGGGCCGGCCGGCCCGCCGCGGTGGAGAGATTACTTCGGCAGGCCGCCCAGCGCGCCTGCGTCGAACGTGCCCAGTGTACCGCCGCCGATCTGGAACGGCATGCCCGCCGCAGCATTCGGTGCGGAAATGAGGCCCTTGTCCGCCATCTTCAACGCAAGGTACATGCGCGCGGCCTCGACTTCGGTCATCCCAAAGGCGCGCAGCGAGATCAGTTCGCGCATGCGGGCGTCCTGCGGCATGATCAGCACCTTCACGTCGTTCAAATGCACGCCGTAGATGTCGAGAAACTCGCTCAGGTGTCCCTTTGCAAGCTCGATGATGTCGTGAATACGCTCGTTGACCTGCTCCATCGGCGTGACCTGCACGATCTGGTTGATTGCCTGTTCGATCACGGGCCCGGCATACGCGGTCAGCTCCGCGATCGGGATACGTTCGCCGGCGAACGGCATGTGCGTGATGAGCTTGACCGCATCGTCCTTCGTGTCGACATGGACGTAATAGTCAACGGTGTATTCCATGATCGCCATCTCTTTCGAGGTGGCGATGCCCTTGTTCTGCGCCAGCAGCTTGCTGCGCTGGACGTAGATGGTTTCGTACTGCCACGGTGAGCTGCCGCTGAAAAAGCCCTGCACGATATTGCCGAGGATCGGCTTGTCCGGTGTGATGACCTGATGCTGACCGGTCTCGTAGACGTCGAGCACTGCGCCGCGGCTTTTCAGCACGCAGAAGTGGTTCGATTCCACGGTCAGCAGGGAGCCGGACACGATACTGCTGTCCGGGTACTTCCAGGCCAGCGTGTCCAGCCCCATCACGTCGCGCCCCTGGTTGTCGAGCGTGCTGATGACCTGTCGCTGCAGGCCGCTGCCTTGTCCGAATGCCATATCCGTGTTCCCTTCCCGTTAGATACCCGCGCACAGGCCGGCGAGTGTGGCCGTTACAGCGTTCTGTCCTTGGCGGCCCGCTGGCGCTCAGATCGCGCGAGGGGCGTTGGCCTCGATGTCAACGATACCAGTAACGATGCCCTGCATAGGGTCCACCGTGCCCGGGAGCCGGAAGTGGCACGGAAAAAGCGTCCTCGCACTGGCCCAGGCGGTGTCGACACCAACATAAAAATCGGTCAATTGTGTGATAGAAGATACATGCCGGGTCCGATTCTGCCAGTAAGGAGTTCAATGGCCCCTCGATCAAGCGGCCGCTGCAAGGCTTGAAAGCCGGGTACCGAGTCCCATTTATCGTTCGTGAATCCGCGTATCCGTCCCTCCTTGCCGCCCGAATGGCCCTTTCCGCCGAATCGCGATGTCGCGGGTCGGACCTTCGGCGATCTCGTCGCACTTCAATATCGCGGCGCCGGCGTGTGGCTCTGGAGGTGCCGGTGCGGCACCCACGTGACCGCGGGGCTCGACGCGGTGGAGGCCGGCCGTACGCGGGATTGCGGCTGCCGTGAGCAGCGCCGTGTGTGGCGGTCCCGGCCGGGCTCGCCTGCGCTACGCGGAGGCGAGGTGTTCGGCCAACTGACGACGGACCGGTACGCCGGCGATGGTTTGTGGGTTTGCCGGTGCGACTGCGGTGGCGAGACGACCGTGAGTGCCGGGCGTCTGCGATTAGGCCAGGCGCGTTCGTGCGGGAGCTGCCTGGTCGCTTCGGCCGACTGAGCGGCGCGGCCTGCATGTCCGGGTTTCCGCCAGGCATCGAGGGGCGCCATGGAAACGCCCCCTCGATGCATCAGAACGGCCTGGTCGGCAGATACTTGCCATTCAGCGTGATCACGGCTCGTTCGCCGCCATCCGGATCGGGCACCTTCTTGATATCCAGCTTGAAGTTGATCCCGCTGATGATCCCGTCGCCGAACATTTCGTGAATGAGCGCCTTCAGGGTCGTTCCGTACACCTGAATGATCTCGTAGAAGCGGTAGATAGTCGGATCGGTGGGCAAGCCGCCGGGGATGCTGCCACGATAGGGTATCGTTTGCAGCAGGCGAATCTGGCTTTCGTCAAGGTCCAGCTTCTCGCCCACGACCTTCGCCGCGTCGGCCGGCAGGGCATGTTGTCCGAGAAGCGCCGCCGTGACGAACGCGAGGCCAAGACCGGTGCCTTCGTTGATCTGCTCGAACGTGAGATCCTTGCTGATCTTCGCGTCCAGAATCGTTTCGGTAAGAGCTTCACGAGGGGCTTTGATGCACAGCGACTGGGTCATGATAGTTCTCCTGGTGGTGAAATGAAGGGGAAATAGCGATTCAAGCCCTGGCGTCGGCTCGGGCCGGTGTCGCGCAAACACCCGGATGTTCAGCGAGCGGGACGAAGCAGTGGCTCGTGCCGTCGAACGTCTCGATCGAACCAGTCTCGATGTCGTACACCCAGCCGTGCAGTGCGAGGCGGCCTTGTTCGAGAGCGAGGCGCACGGAAGGATGCGTCTTGATGTTGGCAAGCTGGGCGATTACGTTTTCCCGGATCATCGAATCGACACGCTCGTGTTCGCTGGCATGCTCGCGCGCTTCGTTGACCACCCTCGCCGAATCCGCGTAGTTCAGCCAACTGCGGACCGCGGGCATGTGATCCATGCATTTGCAGGTCGCGATCGCGGTCATGGCGCCGCAATCGGAGTGACCGCAGATCACCACGTCGGCCACTCTGAGTCCGGCTACCGCGTATTCGACCGTCGCGCTTACACCGCCCGGTTCCGGACCATAGGACGGAACGATATTTCCAGCATTTCGGATGACGAATAAATCGCCGGGTTCACGCTGAGTGACGAGTTCGGGCACGAGCCGGCTGTCGGAACACGAGATGAACAAGGTCTGCGGATGCTGGCAGGTGGCCAGTTCCCTGAACAGTTCAGTGCGCTTCGGAAATGCATCGCGCTGAAATCTCAGGAAGCCGTCGATGATCTCTTGCATGGTTCGCTCCATCAGATGGTGTCGTTCAACCGATGAGCGAAGAATGCGCCGATCCCGTTATCGAGTCCAAGACCGGCTTGCTATACACTCCATAGGCAACACCAATACCTCGAACCCGCCCGGTCATGCTGCTCAGACATATTCGCTACCTGCTTGCTGTCGCAAAACACCGCAATTTCACGCGTGCGGCCGAGGCATTGCACGTGTCTCAGCCAACGCTGTCGCAACAGATCCGGCAGCTCGAAGACATGCTGGGCACCCAGTTGTTCGACCGATCCGGTCGTACGGTGCAACTGACCGACGCGGGCGAGGCGTATGTTCGATATGCGCAGCGGGCGCTTCAGGATCTGGAGGCCGGGCAGCGCGCCATACACGATGTTCAGGAACTCACTCGCGGCTCGCTGCGGCTCGCGACCACGCCAACCTTCACCGCGTACCTGATCGGTCCACTGCTCGAAAAATACAATCGGCGCTATCCCAACCTCACGCTCAATGTGATCGAAATGTCGCAGGAACGGATGGAAGCCCTGTTGAGCGAAGACGAGCTCGATGTGGGCATCGCATTCGACGATATCCAGTCCCCCGATATCGAAGCGCAGGTGCTTTTCGTGGAGGCGTTGGCCATGGTGGTCGGGAAGACGCATCCGCATGCCAAAACCCGTGCGCCGCTGACGCTGAAGGAGTTCAGGAACGAGGCGCTGGTTCTGCTAAACGACCACTTCGCGACGCGCCATTACATTGACCGGTATTGCCGGCAGCACGGCATTGCGCCGCGTATCGCGATCGAGGCGAATTCGATCAGCGCCGTTATTGAACTGGTAAGCCGGAGCAAGCTCGCGACAATATTGCCTGCCGATATTACGCGTGACCACAAGGAGCTTTGCCTCGTGGAATTGAAGCCCGCACCTCCCAAGCGAACGGCCGCGCTGCTATTGAGAAAGGAAGCCTGGCGCAGTGCGGCAACCCAGGCGTTTATCGCGTTGGCGATGGAAGAAGCCAGCCGGTGATCCGTGTTGCGCGCAAGAAAACATCGACATCGACGCGAGCCCGCGCCGCATCCCCAAGCCGCGGCCTCGTCGTGCCGCACCGGCGTATTAAAATCATCGCAGATCACACGGACTGCTGGGTAAAGCTTTGACCGATTTCCAGGAGGGTTACATTCTGACGCGCCACTGGCGCGATGCCGGCACGCATACCGAGGTCGAATTCTGGCTATCCACGCAAACCGGGCCACGCCTCTTGCGTTTGCGTCCGCAACCCTCGGTCGCGTTCATCCCGGCCGACCAGGCACCCGATGCCGCGCGGGTGCTCAAAGGCGAAGCGCGTGTCGAGCTTCGCCCGCTCTCGCTCGAAGACTTTCGCCGGCGCCCTGTGCTCGGGCTCTACGTGCCGCAATATCGCCCGCTCGTGGGTCTTGCCAAACGGCTCGCGCAGGCCGGCGTCGACGTATATGAAGCCGATATTCAGCCTCCCGATCGCTACATGATGGAGCGCTTCATCACGGCACCGGTTCTCTTTCGCGGCGAGCCCGACGAAGCAGGCCGATTGATGAACGGCGAGCTGAAGCCGGCGACGCAATATCGCCCGCGCCTGAAACTGGTCTCGCTCGACATCGAAACGAGCGCTCAGGGCGAGCTCTATTCGATCGCGCTCGAAGGCTGCGGCGAACGCCAGGTCTTCATGCTCGGACCGGAGAACGGCCACGCGAGCGCGATCGATTTCCAGTTCGAGTACTGCGAAAACCGCGCGCAGATGCTGGAGCGCCTGAACGCGTGGATGGCGCGGCACGACCCGGATGCGATCATCGGCTGGAATCTCGTGCAGTTCGATCTGCGCGTGCTGCGCGAGCACGCTGAAAAATATGGTGTGCCCCTGCGCCTCGGGCGCGGCGGCGAGGCGATGGAATGGCGCGAGCATGGCATGCGGCAGCAGCACTATTTCGCCGCGGCGGCAGGCCGCCTCATTATCGACGGCATCGAGGCGCTGCGTTCGGCCACATGGAGCTTCCCGTCGTTCAGCCTGGAATACGTCGCGCAGGCGCTGCTGGGCGAAGGCAAATCGATCGACAATCCGTATCAGCGCATGGACGAGATCCAGCGCCGCTTCGACGAGGACAAGCCCGCGCTCGCGCGCTACAACCTCAAGGATTGCGAACTTGTTACGCGCATCTTCGAGAAGACGGAGCTCATGGCCTTTCTGCTCGAACGCGCTTCGGTGACAGGACTTCCCGTCGACCGCAGCGGCGGGTCGGTCGCGGCCTTCTCGCATCTGTACCTGCCGCGAATGCATCGCCTCGGCTATGTCGCGCCGAATCTCGGCGACGTCACGGGCGAAAACAGCCCCGGCGGCTTCGTCATGGATTCGCGCCCCGGCATCTACGATTCGGTGCTGGTGCTCGACTACAAGAGCCTCTATCCGTCGATCATCCGAACCTTTCTCATCGATCCCGTCGGCCTGATCGAGGGCCTGCGCGACCCGTCCGATCCGCAGTCCGTGCCGGGCTTTCTCGGCGCGAGATTTTCGCGCGGCAAGCACTGTCTTCCCGAGATCGTGAAACAGGTCTGGGAAAGCCGCGATCAGGCCAAGCGCCAGCAGAATGCGCCGCTCTCGCAGGCGCTGAAGATCATCATGAACGCGTTTTACGGCGTGCTCGGCTCGACCGGCTGCCGCTTCTTCGACCCGCGGCTCGCTTCGTCGATCACGATGCGCGGGCACGAGATCATGCGCAAGACGCGCGAACTCATCGAAGCGCAGGGCTACGACGTGATCTACGGCGATACCGACTCGACGTTCGTCTGGCTCAAGCGCCCCTACGCCGAAGCCGATGCCGTGCGGACCGGCAACGCGCTCGTCGAGCACGTCAATGCCTGGTGGACGGCGGAGTTGCGCGAGCGCTACGGGCTCGACAGCGCACTCGAACTGCAATTCGAACGGCACTACTCGCGTTTTCTCATGCCCACCGTGCGCGGGGCTGAGGAAGGCAGCAAGAAGCGCTACGCGGGGCTCACGCGCGCGAAGGACGGCAGCGAGGACATCGTGTTCAAGGGGCTCGAAACCGTACGCACGGACTGGACGCCGCTTGCGCAGCAGTTCCAGCGCGAGCTGTACCGCCGCGTTTTCAGGCGCGAGCCCTACGCCGACTATATTCGCGACTACGTGCGCCGAACCCTGAGCGGCGAACTCGACGATCAGCTCGTCTACAGAAAGCGCCTGCGCCGTCCGTTGAGCGACTACCAGCGCAACGTGCCGCCTCACGTGCGCGCGGCGCGCGTGGCCGACGAATTCAATCGCGAAAAGGGACGGCCGCTGCAGTACCAGAACGGCGGATGGATCAGCTACGTGATGACCGTGGCCGGGCCGCAGCCGCTGGAAACGCTGGCGGCGCCGATCGATTACGCGTTCTATGTGGCGCGCCAGTTGCAACCCGTTGCGGATGCGATCCTGCTCTTTGTGGGCGACGATTTCGAAACGATAACTTCGGGGCAGGCGAGCCTTTTTTAGTGCTGGTGTTAGCGTCTGCGTGAGTGCCGATGGCATCGCTCCCGGTCTTTCGCATGTCTTCTCGCTCGCGTACAACGACCGGTTGAAAAACGCATTCCGTAGACTAGACTGGTCGATGACTTCTATTTACCTGCCTCCTTTAATCTGATTTCCAATGACTGGAAAGGGGATTACTATGCAACTCGCATGCAGGTCAATTCGCCAGACACCCTCCATTCACCGCACCCTGATTATTTTCACGCTGCTTGCGCCTGCCGCATTCCAGCCCGCTGACGCGCAAAGTTTTACGATCAAGGATCTCGGCACGCTTCCTGGCAACACGAGTCAGGCAAGCGGAACCAACGAGCGCGACCAGGTCGTCGGCTTCTCGAACCTCTCGAACGGGGATCAGCACGCCACCCTGTTTGAAAATGGAAAGGTGACCGACCTGGGCACGCTTCCCGGTGGCACCAATTCCGCCGCTTCCGGAATCAATGACCGCGGCCAGATAGTCGGCTCGTCGTCCCTGGGCGGGAACGAGCACGCCCTGTTGAACGAGCACGCCTTTTTGTTCGAACACGGCGTGATGACCGATCTGGGCACCCTGCCCAATGGCAACACCAGTGTCGCCAACTCAATCAACAGTCGCGGCCAGGTGGTCGGCTGGTCGCTCAACTCACTCACGGACACTCAGGCCGTTCTGTTCGATAAAGGCGTCGTGAAAGATCTCGGCACGCTCCCTGGCGGCTACTTCAGCGCGGCTTACGGGATCAACGAGCGCGGCCAGGTGGTTGGCTGGTCCACGAGCGCAAGCAGTGGCAACGACCATGCCTTTCTATATGAAAACGGAGTGATGACCGACCTGGGCACGCTACCCGGCGGCAACAGCAGCGACGCTTTCGCGATCAATGATCGCGGCCAGGTGGTCGGCCAGGCGTCCACGCCAGCCGGGTACGAGCACGCCTTTTTGTTCGAGCACGGCGTGATGACCGACCTGGGCACGCTGCCCGGCGGCAGCATCAGCGCCGCTTCCGGGATCAACGAGCGCGGCCAGATAGTCGGCTCGTCGACCAATGCAACTGGAAACTTTCACGCTTTCCTGTATGAAAACGGCGTGATGACCGACCTGGGCGAACTCCCTGGCGGCAACACCAGCGGCGCCGACACGATCAATAATCGCGGCCAGATCGTGGGCTTCTCCGCGACGCCTTATTCTCCGTGGCACGCCGTTATCTGGACGCCGGGAAAATGACTGGCGATCCCGCATCGGTGCAGATGCCGCGAGGTGGGGACATTCGACACAATCGGCTAAATCGCAGACAATCCGTCACCGAGTTAATAAACGGCCAGCATCGATGCGCCTTCAATGTCCAAAGGCGCATGGGCCACAATCCCTGTCCACCATGCCATCTTCGCCCCCTGTCGCTCTTGTTACCGGCTCGACCTCTGGTATTGGCGAGGCAATTGCACGACGCCTCTCGCTGGACGGTTACTTTGTTGTCCTGCATTCGCGCATCTCGGCGGAAACCGGCCGTACGCTGGCCCGCGAGCTGGGATCGGCCGCTTACGTGCAAGCGGATCTGGCAGATGACGCCGACCGGGTAAAGCTGGTCCGGGAAGCCATAGCGATCTCGGGCCGGCTGGACGTCCTCGTCAACAATGCGGGCATCAGCCGCGTTATCGCTCACGCGGACATGGCGGCGGCAACGCCTGAGGTCTGGCATGAACTGCATGAGGTCAACGTCGTAGCGCCGTTTCGGTTAATAGCCGAAGCCCAGTCCGCGCTTCGCGAAGCCGCAAGGCGAGGAAAGCCGGGTTGCGTGGTCAACGTGAGCTCCCACGCCGGCGTGCGGCCCAAGGGTGCGTCCATTCCTTATGCCGCGACCAAGGCGGCATTGAATCATGTCACCCGCCTGCTGGCGCTTTCGCTTGCCCCGGACATCCGGGTCAATGCCGTTGCTCCGGGCCTCGTGGATACGCCTCTCACAGCGGATTGGACTCAGGCGCAGCAGCTCTGGAAAGAACGGGCCCCAATGCGCCGGGCGGCCAGTCCGGAGGACATCGCCCAGATCGTTTCAATGCTCGTCGCCTCGGATTATTTGACCGGGGAAATCCTGCTTTCCGATGGCGGCCTGAACCTCACCTGAGCGTGTCGCGACCCGTCGCCTGCCGACAGGCAAGTGCCCGGCCGGAGCCGGGCATTCGCACGTCAGTCATCGTCGTCATCGGCATGATGAATCTTCTTCGAGACTTCATCGAGCTTGTCGCCCAGCACACGGCGCACCGTGATGTAGAACACCGGAATCAGCAGCAAGCCGAAGAATGTGGCGAACATCATGCCGCCAATCACGCCGGTGCCGATCTCGTGCCGCGACGACGCGCCCGCGCCGCTCGACAAGACGAGCGGCAGCACGCCGAGAATGAACGCCATGGAAGTCATCAGGATAGGCCGCAGGCGCAGCTTGGCCGCGTTCAGCGTGGCGTCGAACAGCGTCATGCCCTGCGCCTGGCCGTCCACGGCGAACTCGACAATCAGGATCGCGTTTTTCGCCGCCAGCCCGATCACCGTGACCATGCCAATCTTGAAGTAGATATCGTTAGGAATGCCGCGCAGATCGCAGAAGGTCAGCATGCCGAGCAGGCCCAGCGGCACCACCAGCAGCACCGCAACCGGGATGGACCAGCTCTCGTAGAGCGCGGCGAGACACAGGAACACGACAAACACCGAAAGAATCATCAGCAAGGTGGCCGCGTTCCCCGCCAGGATTTCCTGATACGACTGTCCGGTCCAGTCCGCGGCGAAGCCTGGCGGCAGCGACTTGTCGATGATGCGCGTGATCACCTGCATTGCCTGGCCGGTGGAATAACCGGGCGCCGAGTTGCCGACGATCTCGATCGCCGAATAGCCGTTATAGCGCGGCAGCGCCTGCGGGCCCACACCCCAGTTCGCCTTCACGACACTGGAGAGCGGCACCATGTTGTACGGGCTGATCGCGCTGTTGCTGACCGACGGATTGGACGGCGTGACGTAGCCATTCGCATTGACGGCCGTGGTCGTGGCGCTCGAACTGGTGCTGCCGGAGGAACTGCTGGTCACGCCGCTTGGCGTGTAAATGTGCTGCAGCGCGTCGAGGTTCATCCGGAAAGGCGCGTCGGCCTGCAGATAGACGCGCTTCACGCGGCCCGCGTACGTGAACTGGTCGATGTAGTACGGCGCCAGTTGCATCTGCAGCGCGTTGTAGACGTCGGTCAGCGAAAGGCCCATGGCCGAGGCCTGCACGCGGTCCACGGCCACCTGCAATTGCGGCGCCTCGGGCAGCGAGTTCGGGCGGATGCCATAAAGCTCGGGGCTCTTGCCTGCTTCGCCCAGCAGCGTCTGTTCGGCCTGCCCGAGCTGCGCGCGCGATTGCCCGGCGCGCGCCTGCAGGAACATGTCAACCCCGCCGAACTGGCTCAGCCCGCGAATGGTCGGCAGGTTCACCACGAAGATCTGCGCGTCGTTAATGCTGTGCAGGACCTTGTTGGCCTCCGGGATCAACTGCATGGCCGAACGCGAACGCTTGCCCCAGTCGGTCAGCTTGATGAAGACCATGCCGACGTTTTCGCTCTGCCCCACGAAGCTGAAACCCTTCACGTCGAACACGCCGGCAATGTCACGGGCGATGTCACTGTGCTGCAGTTTGTCGCCGATCTCCGCCATGACCGCGTCGTTGCGCTGCAGCGTCGAGCCGGAAGGCAGATTGACGATCGCCAGCATGAAGCCCTGGTCCTCGTCGGGAACGAACGAGGTCGGCATACGCACGTACAGGAACCCGGCCAGCGCCGCCACGAGCACGAACAGTATCATCCAGCGCGGCGCATGGCGCACCGCGCGCCCCACCTGGCCAAAGTACGTGTTGCTGAGCCGGTTGAAGCCCCGGTTGAACCACCGGAAGATGAAGTGCGAATCCGCGTTGTGCTCGGGCCGGAGGATCGTTGCGCACAGCGACGGCGTGAACGACATCGCGAGGAAGGCCGAGAAACCCATCGAAATGGCGATGGTCATGGCGAACTGCGCGTAGATGATGCCGGTTGCGCCCGGCTGCAGAGCCGAAGGCACGAACACCGCGGCCAGCACCACCGTAATGGCGATGATGGCGCCGGTGATCTGCCCCATCGCCTTGCGCGTCGCCTTCTTTGGACTGAGTTTCTCCTCGGTCATGATGCGCTCGACGTTCTCGATCACCACGATCGCGTCGTCCACCACGATCCCGATCGCGAGCACCATGCCGAACAGCGTGAGCTGATTCAGGGAGAAGCCCAGCGCCTTCAGGCCGATGAAGGTGCCAAGCAGGGCCACCGGAATGACCAGCGTGGGAATGATGGTCGCCCGGATGTTCTGCAGGAAAATCAGCATCACGAAGAACACGAGGATGATCGCCTCGATCAGCGTGCGCACCACGTCGGTAATCGACGCCGTGATGAACGGCGTGGTGTCGTAAGGCACGTCCCACGTCACGCCCGCCGGCAGGTCCTTGGCGAGAGTCGCCATTTCCGCCTTGACCGCTTTCGCCACGGCCAGCGCATTGGCGCCGGGCAGCAGGTACACGCCCATGCCGCCCGCGGAGTGGCCGTTGTAGGCCGCCGAAGAGCCGTATGACTGCGCGCCGAAGGTGATGCGGGCGACGTCGCCCAGATGCACCACGGTACCGTCGTTGGTGGTCACCAGAATGATGTTCTTGAACTGCTCGATCGACGAGAACAACGTGTCGCCGGAGACGGTCGCCGTGAATACCTGCCCCTTCACCGCCGGGTCCGCCCCCACGGAGCCCGTCGCGAACTGCGCGTTCTGCGCGTTGACCGCGTTCAGCACCTGGGTGGTCGAAAGACCATAGCCCTGCAGCTTGTCCGGATCGAGCCAGATACGGATCGCGTATTCCGAACCGAGCATGAACGTATTGCCCACGCCGTTGATCCGCGCGATCACCGGCTGGATCTGCGAAGCGACGAGGTCGGAGAGCCGGGCCGCATCGATAGCCGGGTTGCTGGACTGCAAGCTGATGAACATCAGAATGTCGGGGCTCGCCTTGGCCACCACGACGCCCTGCTGCGTCACCTCGGTCGGCAGCAGCGGCTGCGCCAGGGCGACCTTGTTCTGCACCTGGACTTCGGCAATGTCGGGATCGGTGCCGGTGGCGAAGCTCAGCGTGATCGTCGCCGTGCCGTTGCTGTTCGACGTCGAACTGAAGTACAGCAGGTTGTCGATGCCGGTAAGCTGCTGCTCGATCACCTGCGTGACCGTCGATTCCATCGTGGCGGCGTTCGCGCCCGGATAGGTCGCGGTGACCGTCACCTGCGGCGGCGCGATGTCGGGATACGAATCGATCCCCATGCGCGAAAGCGAAATGGCGCCGATCAGACAGATCAAAATGGGGATCACCCAGGCAAAGACCGGGCGATCGATAAAAAAGCGTGGCATGGGGCGGACTCCTTACGACTTCGCACCGGCGGCCTGAGCCCCCGATGCCGGAGCGGCGCCCGCCGAATCCGGCTGCCATGCGCTCGCCTTGACGGACACGCCCTCGTGTACGCTCTGCAGTCCCTTGACGATCACCTCGTCGCCCTCGGCGAGCCCGCCCGTGACGATCCAGTTGTTGCCATCGGCGTCCCTGGCTTCGACGTCCTTGCGCGCGACCTTGCCGCTCGGGTCGACCACCATCGCGAAAGCACCCACGGTATCGCGCTGGATAGCCTGCTGCGGAATCAGGTACACGCCGTTGTGCTGGCCAAGGTCGACGGTGAGCGACACGTACATGCCGGGCAGCAACTGATGCTGCGGATTGGGAATCCGCGCGCGCAGGTTGACCGCTCCCGTGGTGGAGTTCACGGTGACGTCGGAAAAGTCGAGCGTGCCGGTCTGGTCGTAGGGGCTGCCGTTGGGCAGCGTGATCTGCACCGTCGTCGCATTCTGCGAGGCCAGCGCGACATTGCCCTGGCTTTGCGCCTGCCTCAGCGTGACCAGATCGGCGGCGCTGATGGTGAAGTTCAGATAGAGCGGATCGATCTGCTGCACGGTCGTGAGCAGCGTGCCGCCCGTGCCGGCGTCGGCCGTGCTGGAGCCCACCACCGCGCCCTCCGTGACCTGCTGCTGGCCCGCGATGCCGCTGATCGGCGACGTCACCTTCGTATAGCCGAGACTCAGGCGCGCGCCGTTGATAGCCGCCTGATCCGCCTTGACCTTGGCCGCCGCGCTACGCTCCGCGGCGTCCGCGTTGTCCACCGTCTGTTGCGAGACCGAACCGACCGGCAGCAACTGGCGATAGCGCACCGCCGTGACGTGGTCGTTGACGTACGTGGCCTGATCCTCGGCGAGCGTCGCGAGATCGTTGTCGAGCACCGACTGGTAGTAGGCCGGATCGATCACGAACAGCAACTGCCCTTCCTTCACGGTGGCGCCTTCCGTATAGACGCGCTTGAGCAGCACGCCGGAAACGCGGGCCGTGACGTTGGCGCTGTACCAGGCCGAGAGCCGCCCGACGAGGTCACGCTTGAGCGGAACATTCTGGGGCTCGGCCTTGACGACGCTCACCTGCGGCGGCGGCGGAGGCGGCGGGCTGCTTTTGTCGCAGCCCGCGAGGGCGAGTAGGCCTAAGGACAGCAGGGACGCGCGCACAGGCAATAACGTCATGGGACACCATGCTTGCATGATCGTTGAAAGAGAAAGGACTGCGAATGAGTACAAGACAGCCGGCAACGGCCAGGCCCGCTTTCCGGGCCGGCTTTCCAGGCCCACCGGGGACCTGCTTGCCGCTGTGGATAAACTGCCCGCGGCACGTCTTGCCGCGCAGGGACAGCGCATTGCCCCGAGCCTAGCGCCGCGCGGAGAGCCCCGTGAATACCGGCCTCACTGCGGCGCAAGTGTCGAACCGGACGCTGCGACCGGCGCTTGCGCCGCCGACGCAACTGCATTGGCCGCGTGCCCGCTGGCGTCATCCCACTGCCAGCCGCCGCCGAGGTTCTTGATCAGCACGACGCTGGCTTCGGTCAGCAGCGCCTGCGTATCCACGAGGTTCTCCCGGGCGGTCAGCAGCGTGAGCTGCTGGTTCAGCAGATCCTGCTCGCTGGCCGTGCCGATGGTGAACTGCGCGTGCTCGCTGCTGAAAAGCTGCTGGTTGCGCTGATAGATCTTCGCGTAGGCATCTTGCTGCTGCTGCAGGTGATTCCACGACGAGAGACTGTCCTCGACGTTCTCGAACGCGCCCAGCACGGCTTGCCGGTAGGCCGCCACATCTTCGTCGTAGGTCGCGCGCGCTTCGTGTACCGCGGCCGTGCGGGCGCCGCCGTCGAAAATCGTCCCTGCGAGCGTCGGGCCAAGTGTCCAGAAACGGTTCGGCACCATGAACAGGTTGGCAAGCGCGTTGTGCTCGAAGCCGCCCTCGGCCGAGAGCGTGAGCGTCGGGAAGAACGCCGCTTCGGCCACGCCGATCTTTGCGTTTGCCGCGGCGGCCGTACGTTCGGCGCTCACCACGTCATAGCGCCGTTCGAGCAGTTGTGACGGCAAGGCGAGCGGCACGGCCGGCGCGGCGAACGCATAATCCACGTTGGGTTCGAGCGAGAAATTGCCGGGCGGCACGCCGATCAGCACCGCAATCGCATGCTCGTCCTGCTCGCGCGAGGTCTGTGTCGACTGCAAAAGAGCGACCACGAGTTCGAGCGTATCTTGCGCGTTCAGCACGTCATCGGACGACGAAATGCCGCGTGTATAGCTCGCGCGCGTCATTTCGAGGATACGGCTATCGATCTGCTCCTGCTGCTTGAGAAGGTCGATATCGATATCGGCCTGGCGCAGCTCGAAGTAGTCGGTCGCGATGCTCGCGGCAATGGAAAGGCGCTCGCCGGCAAGCTGGGCATCGCTCGCCTGCGCACTCGCCTTGCTCGATTCGAGCTCGCGCCGGAACTGCCCCCACAGGTCGAGCTCCCAGCTCGCCGTGGCATTGACATTGATCGTGTTGTACGCCCCCGACAACGCCGAACTACCGTATTGGAGCTGCGCCGCGCCCGAGCCGAACCCCACGCGCGTGCCGGCCGCCTCCGCGCCGATGGTCGGGAAAAAGCTCGCCCTGCTGGCCTCCACGGTCGCCTGGGCGAGCCGGTATGCGGCTTCCGCCTGGGCAATCGACTGGTTGGCCTTGAACGACTGTTCGATCAGCTCCGTGAGCTTGGGGTCGTTGTAGTCGAGCCACCATGTGCTCGAGAGCGACGCTTGCGGATTGACCTGCGCACGCTGCCAGTCCACCCCTTCCTTGAAGCTGGTGGGGATCACCACTTCCGGCTTCTGGTAGTCCGGCCCGACCGCGCACGCCGCCATCAACCAGGCCGCGCCGATCATGCACCCGTATTGCGTCAGGGCCCGCAAGCGGGCATGTGCTGAAAGCGACTTTCTGGTGCAGAAACCGGAAAACACGTGCATTCGCGAACCCGCCGTAAGGGATTGCCCCAGGAACAATAACGACGAAGCCTAAGCCAACTTAATCAATGAGTCAATTAAAACGGATTACCAGTTTTCAATTAGCCTACAAACCGCGATTCAAGACGATTCGTCCATCGGGATTAGCGGCGCCAGCGGTTTCGAATATTACCTGGAAGAAGGAATGGTAATGCCCGCAATGGCGTACTTTTCGCCCTAATGACAGTTACCGACATCGCCGAATTGAGCGATACGGAAAACAATGGCGGATTTTTTTTCGTTTTGTTGGAGACAGACTGGCGAATTGATATTGCGCAGCGGATCAATCGTCTTTAAACGATATAGTCCTTTGGACCGGAGCGGTCATCTCCAGGCGAATTGCGCCGGGGAACGAGCCGTTGGGTTGAGATTGCCGCGGGAGAATATGGCCGCGCGCTTTCGCGACATCGAGCGCATCAAGCGGGAAGAAGCGGCGGCGCGCGCAGGCGCCCAGGCCGAGGCGTCTGTCCCGGCGTAGCGGCGGCGGCATAGCAAGAAAGCGCATATGCAATCGACGATTTAGTGGTAGGGAATCGCGGCGCCCGCTGTTCCAATGAATGACAGGCCCACTCGACGTGTCGGCCGCCGGCCACGGCGCGCAACGGTACGCAACGACATGCGCGCGGGCCACCACAGTCCATCGGCCTTTTCGAACCGGATCTCCATGTCCCTCTCCGTCATTGCCTCCGACGGGGCGCGTTTGCCTCGTCTTCCCGATCCCTCGCGCGTGCGCCGGATCGCCAGCGACGCCGAAGCGCTCGAAGCGGCGCACGCCCTCGCCGCGGCCATCGCGCCGGGCGCATCGCAGCGCGACCGCGAACGCACGCTGCCGTGGGACGAACTCGACCTGTGGTCCGAAGGCGGTCTGGGCGGCATCACGGTGCCGCGCAAATACGGCGGCGCCGACGTTTCCTACGCGACGCTCGCCGAAGTCTTCGCGATCCTCTGCGCCGCCGATCCCGCGTTCGGGCAGATTCCGCAAAATCATTTCGGCGTACCAGGCGTATTGCGCGAGATCGGCTCGCCGGCGCAGAAGCGCCGCTTCTACGGCGAAGCGCTCGCGGGCCGCCGCTTCGGCAATGCCGGGCCGGAGCGCCGCTCAGCCGACGCCGCGACGATCCTGCAAGGCTCCACGCTTCTTGCCGAAACGCCGCAAGGCCTGCGCCTTTCCGGCACGCGCTACTACTCCACCGGCGCGCTCTTCGCGCATCGCGTGCCCGCCCGCGCCGTGGACGACGCGGGCCGCGCCGTGCAGGTCTGGGTGCCGCGCGACGCATCAGGTCTCCTCATCATCGACGACTGGGGCTCGTTCGGGCAGCGCACCACGGCGAGCGGCACGGTCATCTTCGAAGACGTGCCGGTCGACCCCGACGACGTCCTGCCCATCTGGAAGCTCGCGACCCGTCCGGGACTCTACGGCCCGAACTCGCAACTGATCCAGGCAGCCATCGACCAGGGCATCGCCGAGGCGGCCGTGGCCGACGCGCTCGAATTCGTGCGCAAACGCGCGCGGCCCTGGATCGATTCGGGCGTCACGCGCGCCGCCGACGATCCTTACATCATCGCCGACGTGGGCCGCGTGCAGATCGATCTGCACGCGGCGCGCGAAGTCCTGCTCGAAGCGGCACGCACGCTCGACGCAATCGCGGCGCAACGTGTGGACGCCGAAGCAAGCGCGCGCGCCTCGGTAGCCGTCGCCGAGGCCAAGGTGCTGACCACGCGCATCGCGCTCGAAGCCAGCGAAAAGCTCTTCGAGCTGGCCGGCTCGTCCGCCACGCGCGCCGCCCACAACCTCGACCGCCATTGGCGCAACGCGCGCACGCACACGCTGCACGACCCCGTCCGCTGGAAATATCACGCCATCGGCAACTACTTCCTGAACGACGTCCTGCCGCCGCGGCACGGAGCGATCTGATGACCGCGCCGCGCAAGCCTGTCCTCCTCAACGCGTTCAACATGAACTGCGTGGGGCACATCAATCACGGGCTCTGGACCCATCCGCGCGACCGCTCGACCGACTACCGGCTGCTGCCCTACTGGACGAATCTCGCGCGCACGCTCGAACGGGGCCTGTTCGACGGCCTCTTTCTCGCCGATATCGTCGGTGTCTACGACGTCTACCGGCACGACGTGGACGTGACGCTGCGCGAGTCGATCCAGTTGCCGGTCAACGACCCGACGCTGCTCGTCTCCGCGATGGCGGCCGCGACCTCGCATCTCGGCTTCGGCGTGACGGTGAATCTCTCGTACGAGCCGCCCTATCTGCTCGCCCGGCGTTTCTCGACGCTCGATCATCTGACCGGCGGGCGCATCGGCTGGAACATCGTGACGGGCTACCTCGACAGCGCCGCCCGCGCGATGGGACTCGCCGAACAACTGCCGCACGATGAGCGCTACGATCGCGCGGACGAATATCTCGACGTGCTCTACAAGCTCTGGGAAGGCAGCTGGGAAGAAGGCGCCGTGCGCCGCGACAAGGCCGCGCGCGTGTTCGCCGATCCGGCGAAACTGCATCGCGTGCAGCACGCGGGGCGCTATTACAACGTGGACGGCTACCATCTCGCGGAGCCGTCGCCCCAGCGCACGCCGGTGCTGTTCCAGGCCGGCAGTTCCGGGCGCGGCCAGCGTTTCGCCGCGCGCCACGCCGAGTGCGTGTTCATCTCGCCGCCCAACCGCCAGGCCGCCCGCGAAACCGTGCGCACGCTGCGCGAGGAACTGGTGCGCGCGGGCCGCCGGCCCGACGACGTGAAAGTTTTCGTGGGCGCGGCCGTCGTGCCCGGCGCGACCTCGGCGCAAGCGCGCGAAAAATACGCGGACTATCTGCACTACGCGAGCCGCGAAGCCGGCCTCGCCCACTTCGCGGCCAGCACCGGTGTCGACTACGCGCAATACGATCTCGACGCGCCGGTGGACTACGCAGGCGGCAACGCGATCGAATCGGCGGCGCGCACGGCAAAGCAGCACGGCTGGACGCGCCGCAAGCTGCTGGAGATGTTCGAGTTGGGCGGACGCTATCCGGCCATCGTCGGCAGTGCTGCGCAAGTCGCCGACGAACTGCAGGCCTGGGTCGACGAAGCCGGCGTCGACGGATTCAACCTGAGCCGCACGGTAGTGCCCGAAAGTTATGAGGATTTCGTCGAACTGATCGTGCCCGAGCTGCAGAACCGCGGGCTCTACAAGACGGCGTATGCGCCGGGCACGCTGCGGCACAAACTGTTCGGCGCAGAGGACACGCTGCCCGAACGCCATGCCGGCGCGCGGTTCCGCGTGGGCGCGCGCGCCGAGGCACCGGTGGCCTGACGACGCGAGGAGACAAGGCGCGGGCGCGAAAGCCCCGCAAAATCGCCCGCCATTCTTCCGAAATTCTCAATTCTGACTTTCAGAACAACGCGATCGCCCCCGCCATCCCCGCCCCGCTTACTTTGCATTGCCGCGGGAATGCTTTTTCAAACTGCTTGGTTCGGCAATTAGGGGCGTTTCCCTACACTCGGCTGCCTGCTGATCGTGCAGTCGAGACCTTGGGAAACTCAATGAAAAAATTACTACCCGTGCCCGCCGCCCTGCTTCTTGCCTGGGCCAGCGCCGCGCACGCACAAAGCTCCGTGACACTCTACGGGCTGATCGACGCGGGGCTCATGTATACGAACAACGTCTCGAGCGGGGGCGCCCATGGGCCGCTCTGGCAAGCGACGAGCGGCACGATCAACGGATCGCGTTTCGGCGTTCGCGGCCAGGAAGACCTGGGCGGCGGGATCAACTCGTTCTTCGACCTCGAAAACGGCTTCAACGTCACGAACGGCAAGCTCGGGCAGGACAACCGGCTGTTCGGGCGCTCGGCCTTCGTCGGTATCGGGGGTGTCAACAGCGGCTCGCTCTCGCTCGGTCGCCAGTACGATTCCATCGTCGACTACCTGAGACCGCTGACCGCCCAGGCGGATACCTTCGGCAGTACCGGCTTCGCCCATCCGTTCGACAACGACAACCTCGTCCACTCGTTCGCGTTCAACAACGCCGTCAAGTACGCAAGCCCGGATCTGTCCGGCTTGAGCTTCGGGGGTGCCTACGCGTTCTCGAACACGACGGAGTTCGCCGCGAACCGGGCCTACAGCGCGGGCGCGAGATACACGAACGGTCCGCTGGATGTCGCCGCCGGGTACATGCAGGTCAATGGATCCAGCTCCACCAACACCACGGGCGCCGTCGATACCGCGGAGTCGTCGTACGAAGCCAAAGCCGGCTTCCAGCTCGGCGCGCAGACACAGCGGACTTTCGGCGGCGCCGTCAACTACGGGATCGGTATTGCCCGGCTAGGGCTCGCTTATACGCAAAGCGCGTTCGAAGGCAGCGATTCGTTCGGCAGCGCGGACGGCACGGTGCGTTTCAACAACTACGAAGCGAATGCGATGTTCACCGTGACCTCGCGTGTCTCGGTCGGACTGACCTATACGTATACGGACGGCAGCGTTTCCGATACGAAGACCTACGGCAGCAATCCGCACTGGCAGTCCGCGGATTTCCAGACCGTGTACACCTTGTCGAAACATACGGACGTCTACTTCGAAACCATGTTCCAGAAGGTTTCGGGGCACAACTACGTCGCGTTCATCGACGGTGCGGGTGGCCCGTCGTCCACGCAAACCCAGATCGCCGCCACCATTGGCATGCGCGAGCGTTTTTGACAGCATAGAATGCCTGCAAACCAGCAGGCCTCAGTGGCGGAGCGTCTCCATCTGGGCATGTCCGGTCGTGTTTCTTCTTTTCCGCGCGTGCAAAGGAGCAACAGATGGACCTCCGCGATCCCTCCCCCGGCCTCTACAACGAAGACCTCGCGCCGGCGCAGACGCGCAACTGGGGGGCCTTCAGCATCTTCAACGTCTGGACCTCGGACGTGCACAGCCTCTGGGGCTACTACCTCGCCGCCAGCCTGTTCCTGCTATGTGGGAGCTTCGTCAACTTCATCCTCGCGATCGGCATCGGCTCGCTCGTGATCTTCGCGCTCATGAACCTGATCGGCTATGCCGGCGAAAAGACCGGCGTGCCCTATCCGGTACTCGCACGCGCCTCCTTCGGCATCTGGGGCGCCAACCTGGCCGCGCTGGTGCGAGCCGTGGTGGCCTGCTTCTGGTACGGCGCGCAAACGGCGGCGGCTTCGGGCGCAGTGGTCGCGCTGCTGATCCGCAACGACAGCCTTCTCGCGTTCCACAAGGGCACGCAGTTGCTCGGCCATTCGGCACTGGAGGTGATCTGCTACGTGGTCATCTGGGTGCTGCAGTTGTTCATCATACAAAAGGGCATGGAGACGGTGCGCCGGTTCCAGGACTGGGCGGGACCGGCCGTGTGGGTGGCCATGCTGATCCTCTCGGTCGGCCTGTGCGTGAAAGCGGGCGGCTTCTCGTTCGCGAGCGGCATTCCGACCGATGTGCTGCTCGACAAGACCAAAGACGTCGGCGTGAGCGGCAAGCCGGGCTCATTCTGGGCGCTGATGGCGGTGGGCGCCACCTGGATCACCTATTTCGCAGCGCTGTACCTCAATTTCTGCGACTTTTCGCGCTATGCGAAAAACCGCGACGCCGTGAAGAAAGGCAATCTGTGGGGCCTGCCGGTCAACCTGATTGCCTTTTCGCTGGTCGCCGGCATCACCACCCTCGCCGCCTACCGGGTTTATGGCGAAGTGCTGCTCCACCCGGAGCAGATCTCGGCCCGGTTCGATAGCTGGGTATTGGCGCTCATCGCGGCGCTGACTTTCGCGGTCGCCACGCTCGGCATCAACGTGGTGGCCAATTTCGTCTCGGCGGCCTTCGACATTTCCAACACGTTCCCGAAGCAGATCAGCTTCCGCAAAGGCGGCTACGTTGCGGCGATCATCGCGCTCGTGCTCTACCCGTTCGCCCCGTGGGAAGGCAATGCCGCGCACTTCGTCAACGCTATTGGCGCCACGATGGGCCCGCTGCTCGGCATCATCCTTGCGGACTACTATCTGGTGGCCAAAGGGAACGTCAACGTCGCGGCGCTCTACGAAGAATACGGCGAGTACCGTTACGAAGGCGGCTGGAACGTCAACGCCCTCGTCGCCGTCGCGCTCGGCAGCCTCTTTTCCACGTTTCTGCCCAATCTCACCAGCCTGCTGCCGGTCTGGTGGAACACCTATGGGTGGTTCTTCGGTGTCGCGATCGGCGGCGGCACGTACCTGATCATGACGGCCTTGCGGCCCCGCACCGCCGTCGCACCCACGCGCGTTTGAAGGCTTTCCGCCGGGAAAGCACAAAGCCCCCATTTCCTGCCGGGACGGCTGCACGAAGCGACGGCTTCCGCGCAGCCGTCGCGCACGTCCTTATCATCAGTCAAACTTGCCAGATAAACTGTTAAGTGTTACTGTCAAATTTCGCTTGTGCAAGCCGCACGGCATGGAGCCGCGGTCGATGGTCCGGAACACTCAATGAGGAACCTTGCTAATGGAATGGGCACACCATATTGCTTACTTTTTCGGCGGGGTCTTTCTCGCCAATGCCATACCTCATCTCGTGAGCGGAACGATGGGGCGGCCATTTCAGAGTCCGTTCGCCAATCCCCCCGGCAAGGGACGGTCCTCGCCGACGGTCAATGTTCTGTGGGGGGCCTTTAATCTCGCCACAGGTTACCTGCTGATCTGCCGCGTCGGGTCTTTCGATCTTCACGCTACCTCGCATGTGGCGGCCGCCGGCCTGGGCGGGCTGTTGATTTCCCTCTTCGCCGCGCGCCACTTCGGACAGTTTTACGCCGGGCACACGTCGGTTTAGCGCGGGTTTGCGGCCCGATCATAAAATACGCTGCATGCCGTGGCCGCAAACGGCGATCCGACCACAGAGGACGAGAGGAGACGATGACGCAAGCCATCTATCGAGGCATGGATCGAGACACGCTCGACATGGCCTACAACAACACGAAAGCCGTCGCCGACTTCGCGGGCGTGCTGGCCGACTTCCAGGCGCGCAGCCGCAAGCTCTACGAAGCCGTGCCCTGCCAACGCGATCTGCGATACGGCGGGCGGCCGCGCCAGCGTTATGACTGGATCCCCTGTGACCGGCCGGACGCGCCAACCTTCGTTTTCATTCACGGCGGGTACTGGCAGAACTGCGTGAAAGAGGACTTCGCGTTCGTCGCCTCGGGTCCGATCGCGCGCGGCTATAACGTGGCGCTTGCGGAATATACGCTCGCCCCGGAAGCCAGCATGACCGAAATCGTGGCGGAAATCGGTCTGCTGCTCGACCACCTGGCCGCCGACCGCGCCGGAGCCGGCATCGCAGGGCGCCCGCTGTGTCTGAGCGGGCATTCCGCGGGCGGGCATCTGAGCGCGATCTATCGCGCGCATCCGGCCGTTTCGAAGGTGCTCGCGATCAGCGCGCTCGTCGACCTCGAACCGATCAGCCTCTGCTGGCTCGACGAAAAGTTGAAACTGAGCGCGCGCGAGATCAACGACTACAGTCCGCTGAGGCATATCGGCCACGGCGCGCCGATGGTGCTCGCGGTCGGCGCAAATGAGCTTGCGGAACTGGTGCGCCATTCGACCGACTACGCGCTCGCGTGCGAAGCGGCACGTGAACCTGTCGGGCTCGTGCATGTGCCCGGCTGCACGCATTTTTCGATGCTCGACGATCTCGCGCGACATGACGGCTGGCAAATGAGCGTACTCGGGGCGCCGGATTAACGTCGCGGCAGGAAGCCGTGCCGTGAAGCCAACGTGACCGGCGGCCCAGGCGCGCATCCTGCCGACGCCCTCGCGAGTGCTCCGCGCGACCTGGCTGCTCGACGCCTTCTCTCAGGCGCGCGACCGCATCGAAGCGATCTGCGCGCAGGCACTCGAACGCAACGGCGGGAAACCCGTCATCCTGCACAGCGGCGTGGTCCGCATGCTGCTCGCGGCGGACCGAAGCGGCGGCGCGGCCGACTGGCCGATTACCGGCGCGTGATGCCGTGCCGAAGCGTCCGCATCGCTTTCCACGAGCTTTCCACGACATGGTCGGAACGGCACTTGCGCGACAGCAGGCAGATCGATCGACGCGTCGCTTCACTGGCGTCGATCCCCAATCGCCGACTGCAAAACGGAGGAAGCCATGTCCCAGATCATCGCAGCACGGTTTACGACATTCGCCGCTGCCGACTCGGCAAAACGGCGGCTGTTGACCCACGGCTTCGTCGACGAAGACGTCGCCGAGTTCTACGTCAATCCCAGCGGCCAGCATGCGCGCTACCCGATTGGCGGCGACGAATACGCCGACACACAGGCGCGACCCGCCGGCATCGGGGCAACGGGCGGCGGCGGCATCGGCGCCGTGGTGGGGATGCTCATAGCCGGCATCCTGACGCTCCTGTTCTTTCATTCGCTGCTGGTCCTGATCGTGGCGACCGCAGTGGGCGCCTATGTCGGCTCGCTGGCGGGTGCGATGCTGATGACACGAGGCGGAGGCAAGGAGAACGAGCCTGCCGTTACGGCAGGTCCGCATGAGCGCGAGTCCGGCGTGCTCGTCGCCGTCCACGTCAGCCCCGCCGAGCAGCCGCGCGTGGTGAGCATCCTGCGCGAAGCCAACGGTCAGGACATCGAAGAAGCGTCCGGCCTCTGGCAACATGGTCAATGGTCGGACTTCGATCCCACGCGAACGGTGAAACCCGTCGACGAAAGCCGTACCGCACGCAGCCGCACGAACGTGAAATGAGGGCGGCCAGGCGGTTGGAACGCGCGATGCGCATCGATGTGATCTCACTCATGGAGGCCAACATGCCGCATTCCGAGCACAACCGGAACACCCCGCCGGAAGCCGATGCCGACCACCCCGCCGGCTTCGCGTCGCTGGATCCCCTCGCCATTGCGAGCCGCAGAATTCTCACCGTCGAAGTAGCGGGAACGGCGGCGAGCAACAGCTCCGTCGACGCCGACGGCAAGACGCTCGAAGCGCGTCGCGACGTGAGGGAACGGCACGACAACGTCGTCACCTCCAATGCGACGATGGAGAACCACGTCTCCGTCGCGTCGGACGGGCTCGGTGGCTTCGACAGCCGCACCGTGCGCGCCGTGCCGCATATCGCGGCGCTGCCGGGCTACCGCGTGGTGGTGCAGGGCTACGTGGTCGTGGAAAGCCGCCACGGCGAGCGCACGGACGCGATCATCAGTCTGGAGCGCGAAGTCCAGGGCGACCCGCACGAATAGGGGCAATCCGCCGCCGGAACGGGCAGGCTGCAGGGCCGGCTGCAAACGACCCCTTAATTCGCCGGAATCGTCAGCACCGGCGCCTTCGCGCTCGTATCGGATTCCGCGAGCGCCATCAGGTTCTGCAATACCGTGAACGCGTATTTCGAGTCGAAGTCGTCGCGCTCCACCCAGTAGGCCGTGCCGTCGTAGTCGACGGCGACATACGGATCCGCGCCCGGTTTCCTGCCGGCATGGACGATGATGGTCGGCCGCGTTTCGCCGCCGATGAGGCCGACGGTCGCCTTCGTCGATCCATTGCTCACCTGCTCGTCGGGCACCTCCACCTGCGCGCCGAGGTCCGTCAGGATGCCGAGCACCGAACGCGTCACCATCGGAATGCGCGTCCCGCCGCCGGAGGACGGTCCATAGACGATCTCGTAGGTGCGCGTGGCCGCCGACAGATGCAGCAACTGGCGCACGCGCGCCAGATCGGCTGCCACCTCGTGCGTGCTGGCGCTCTGCTCGGCGCCGATCGCGAGCCAGACGCTCGGCTTGCCTTTGTCGTCGCGAGACTCCAGGCTCAACTCGCCCGCCAGTTGCAGGCGCCGGAACACGCGCAGCAACTCGAAGAAACCGGGGGCGCCGGCGCTGTTCTCGCCGCCTAGCGCGCTGCCGTTCTGCAAGCCGCCGATCGATTGCGCCGTCATGCGCAGCAGCAGATCGATCGGAATGCCTCCTTCGGCGAGCGGCAACACGAGTTCCGGCGCAAGCGGCCGGATATAGGCGGAAGCGTAGGCTTCGCCGGTAGTCGGCGCGAACGTGAACGTGGGGTGGTTGCCATACGAGACGCTGCCCGTCGCCATGGCGTAGTTCGGTTCGGATCCCGAACCAATGTTGCCCGTTGCGCCCGCGCTCGAATCGAACTGATACGCGGCAATGACCGAGCTGACCGTGAGGAAGGCCGGGGCGTCGCCATAGCGCAGCCCCACGATCGTGGCGAGGATCTGCCGCTTTTTGGCATCGCCGAGTGCCCGCGCGTAGTCCACCTGGTCGGCGCGCAGGTGATCCGGGCCGATATGCGCGCAGCCCGCACCAAGACAGGCGGCGCCAAGAAGAGCCAGAACGGTTGCCTTTGAAATCATCTTGTAGGGGACGCATGGCGGCCCGTGGTGGAATCCGCGCCCGCACAGCAATTCTCGTACCTCTGACGAATGCGTTCAGGCCAGACGCGGCTGCCCGTTCGACGCGCCCAATCCGCCATCCACGGGAATATTCGCGCCCGTGATGAAACGCGCGTCGTCGCTCGCGAGAAACGCAATCACGGCTGCGACCTCCTCGGGCTCGGCATGGCGGCCAAGCGGAATGCGCTCGCGAAAGCGCGCCATCAGGGCTTCATCGTCGAGCAGATCCCCGGTGAGATCCGAACGCGTCAGCGAGGGGCACACCGCATTCACGCGCACGCCCGCCGGCGCGAAATCGAGCGCTGCCGCACGGGTGAGATTCGTGACCGCCCCCTTGGCCGCGTTGTAAAAGCTCATGCCCCAGTCGCCGCCCAGGCCCGACACCGAAGACACATTGACGATGCAACCCTTCGTCGCCTTGAGAAACGGTGCAGCCGCTCGCATGCAATAGAGCACCCCGCTCACGTTGGTCGCCATGACGCGGTCCCAGTCTTCGAGCGGCGCTTCGTCGATCGCCCCCATCGAGGCGATGCCCGCGTTATTGACGAGCACGTCGATGCGGCCGAAACGCGCAATAGTGGCGTCGACGAGCGCCAGCACCTCGCCCGCATCGCTCACGTCCGCGGGATGAACGAGCGCACGGCTTTCCGTCAACCCGGCGGCCACGTGGCGCAGCTTCGCGGGCGTGCGGCCCGCGAGCACCACGGCGGCGCCCGCTGCGGCGAAGCGGCGTGCGGTGGCGGCGCCGATGCCCGAGCCCGCACCGGTCACGATCACAACTTTGTCGTTGAAACGTTCCATCGAGCCCTCCCTGGCAGCAGCGTCGCGGCGCGGCCGCGCACGTGAGGACCGGACGTGCAACTGCCATGCCCGTCTCTGATGCGGCTTAAGGCGAAGCGCGGAACGGCCGATGCTCCTATGCTTGCGCGCTTGCACACGAAAGAGGAGGAACCCATGACCCAGGTCTACGAAATCATGTCGCGCAACGTCGTGCGCGTGACGCCGGAATCCACGATCCGGCACGCTGCGCAACTCATGCGCCGGCACGACATCGGCGCGCTGCCCATCTGCGACGGCGATCATGTCGTCGGCATGGTGACCGACCGCGATCTCGCGGTGCGCGCCCTGACCGCCGGCTACGAGCCGATGGAGCCCGTGGCGCGCGTGGCCAGTTCCGACGTACAGTGCTGCTACGAGGACGACGACCTCGACGTCGTGCAGCGCCGCATGGGCGAGGCGCAGGTGCGCCGCGTGCCGGTCGTCAACCACGCGCGCGAACTGGTCGGGACGCTTTCGCTCGCCGATATCGCCACGCGCTGCGACGGCCAGCAGCGCCAGAGCGTGGCCAATACGCTGGAAGACATCTCGCAGCGGCGCGTGAGGTGATTACGAGCGCAGACAGACGCGCTTACCATCGGACGATTGGCCCTGAGATGCTCGCCGTTGCAGTCATTACACGTCATCGTTGCAACGGCGCCCTCGTCGCCCTCGGTGGTCCGCAAAGTCCCTCAACGGTAATCACGATGGCGTCGAGCGCGACGAACATCGGCAGCACGCCAACCAGCAGGAACCACGCGGTCTCTTCCGGCATGATCCGCACTCCTCAGCGCATCGCTCGATGTGGCTGCGCGTGGCGGTTATGTGGGCCTATTGCGTGCATTTGTCGCCGGGCTTCCTACGTATGGGCGGACTGTTGTGCCCGCGTGCGCCGGGCGGCTCCGGGTGCCCGTGCATGCCGAGCGGCACCTCGGCGGTCTGCTCAGGATGCGGACCGCCTTCGGCGGGCATCGCCTCCGGCCGCGGCTCCGGCTGATCGAACGAGCCGGGATAACCCCGCGCGGGCTTCGCGTCGGATCGTGGCGGCGTGCCTTCGACAGGGGGCGTCGTGGCGGAGCCAGCAGGCGAATGGGGTTTGGCAGAATTCATGGAACTCTCCTTCGGTAACGTGGCCTCGGGCGAGAGGCCGCACGGTGCGGGCACGGCGGTCCGCGCGTGACGATGAACCTGCCCGACATGGCGGTTCGCATCGCTCGTACCTGCGGTCAGGTCGCGCTGCCGGACTACCGGAATGGGCCCCGGGCATGGGAGATGCGTTGCACGGTACAGTTGCACTTCCACCGGCCTTTCATGCAGGCCGGCCAGGTGACCCGACCTGTCCACGTCGCGTCGGGCCAGGCGGGCACCATCGGGCAGTCCGCGATAGGCGCGTATGATCGAGAGCGAGATTTGCCGACAGGAACTCCAGCCATGGCGACGAGCCATCATTCCGCCGACCGACGATGAGCCTGCCCGCTTCCCCCTCCCCCCGCGATCCCACCCGGCTGCAGCGGGCGATCATCTGGACTGCGCTCTTCGCCGCGCCGCTCATCTGGCTACTGCACCTGCTCGTGAGCATAAAGCTCGTCTCGACGGCCTGCTCCGGCGGCATCACGCAACACAACGCGCTTCCATGGGACGAACTCGAGCGCTTCGTCACCATTGCCTCGGTGCTGGCGTTCGGTGCCTGCCTCGCGCTGGTGGTCGCGGCGGGACGCGCGTTACGCCAGATCGTCTCGCTCGCGCCGCGGCGCGGCGATGCGATCCGGTTCGTGGCCTGGTGCAGTGTGGCCTCGGCCGCCGCTTTCACGTTCGGCCTGGCATTCAGCGGGACCGTGCTGCTCGTCCTGCCCCTCGACCGCCTGTGCGCCCCCTTCCGGTAACGCCACTCGCCTGCTGTCGGCCACGCACGTAAAGATCCGCACAAGGCCACGCATCGCGAGACCCCGCTAACTCGCGTCAGGCGCGCGCGTTGCTGCCCATGAGGGGCCATCCAACCGATCAGGAGTCCATCATGTCTGTTACCTCTCATACCTCCACGCAAGCAGGAACCGGCGCGCGCATCGTCGGCAAAGGCAGTGCCACGGCCGCCGGGCCGGGGCCGAACGTCATGGCGGCCAGCACGCTCGACAGCGACCGCGTGCTGAGTTCGGAGGGAGAAGAAGTCGGCAAGATCAAGGAGATCATGCTCGACGTGCAGGGCGGCCGCATCGCTTATGCCGTGATGGCGAGCGGCGGCTTTCTCGGCATTGGCAACAAGCTCCTCGCCATACCGTGGAGCGCGCTTACGCTCGATACGAGCCGCAAGTGCTTTTTGCTCAGTGTTTCGTCCGAACGCGTGAAGGAAGCGCCGGGATTCGACAAGGACCAGTGGCCCACCATGGCCGACCTGAGCTGGGCCACGACGCTGCACGCATACTACGGCACCCAGCCCTACTGGGACGATCCCGCCGTGCTCGACATGCGCGGCCTGCGCGACGACCCGGACGCTCCAGAAACGAAGCGCTGATCGCAAACGAAGTGCTCGGCACGACCTGGACCTGCGCGGTACGGCTATTGCGCAAATGCAAGATGTCCCGACACTTACCTGGGAGAACGAAAATGCCCGAGCAAAAGACCATCGAGCGTGCGCGCGCCGACAAGCGCGCCGGCAAGTCGGCCAGCACGCAGGCTGGAGAATTCGTCAAGGAAGAAGTCGAACGCGTGCGGGCCGGCAAGCACGGCGTGCGTTCCGCCAGCCAGGCGGTGGCGATCGGCCTTTCCGAGGCACGCCGGGCCGGCGTCGATCTGAAGCCGCCGGCGCAGGGCAAGACCCGCGAAGCGACGCGCAGAAAAGCCGGCAAGGATGCGGTTGCGGGCCAGGGCCGGAAGCCGGCCCGCGCCAGTTCCGAATCGAAGACCCAACGCTCGCGCGCGACCACGGCCGCACTGAAGCGTGAGAGTCCGGCAGGCGCCTCGAAAAAGGCCATGTCGAAGCAGGCGAAGAGCGCAGCCGCGCGCCGGCCGGCCAGCAGCCGTTCGGCCGCCGCGAAGAAGGCCGCGCAGACCAAGGGCGCGGCGGGACGCTCGGCCGCGGCGAAAAAGGCCGCGCAAACGCGAGCGGCGCGCGCACATGGGACGCACCGCTAGCATGCCGCACTATCCGGCCGGATTTCGTCGGGCTCATCGGGCGAGATCGCCCGATCGCGATCGGCCAGATTGCAGCGTTATCTGCGTAATCGGTCGAAGCCGGTTTTACCGACAAGGCGCATAAAGCATTTAACGAAGTGTGGTTTTAACGACGAATCCTGGCAATAGTTGACAGTCGTTAATTAGGGATTGGGTAAGCATGCCTGTGCGTGCAAAGCGCGCTTCCAGTTCCGATGCCGTGTCTGGCCTCGTGTGACGTCACTGGGAAACGTCCTGCAAACCGGCAGGGCTTCGTCCAGCATCACAGGTACAAGAAAATTGAATAACCATTGCTACCGGCTTGTGTTCAGCAGGCTTCGGGGAATGCTTGTCGCCGTTTCGGAAACGG
>NZ_JBANLK010000047.1:0-47659 GCF_054968425.1 Paraburkholderia sp. AV2 | reverse complement strand
GTTTCACGGGAAAGTAAACAGCCCTTCCGGGCTCTTTTTGAACTGGCCTTTAAGCGACCCGGATCGCCACGAACCGACGCACGTCCCAATGCGAAATGCGCGGTCGGACACAGCTGGGTCTTCTCACCATGTATCCATGCGCCATGGAAAAACCAACCAATACGTGATGTTGCGAAAGGGAAAGCTCGGGTCGCGCCGGCAGGTGCGCCGTTGGTCGCGACACGACCGCCAATTGCTTTGACTGCCGGTACGGCCGCAGGCTCGCAGGCGGGATCAGAAGACCCCTGCCTCATAGAAAAGACAGGGATGAATGCGGCCGCCGCCGGCTCGATCGTGTCCCTTGCTGCACTGGCGGAGTTTGCCCACTCGGGCGCCGTTCAGATCGCCTGGAGATCGGGTAGTAACCGGTCGAATTCGCGCTTTACGACCGCATAGCATTCGCATACCCGCTTTTCGAGTCCGGGCCGATCCAGTACCTCGATGTGGCCGTAGCTGTAGCGGATTAATCCTGCTTGCTGCAATTTCATCGCTGCCTCGGTGACGCCGGGCCGGCGGACGCCCAGCATGTTCGCGATCAACTCCTGCGTCATCTTCAACTCGTTAGACGGCAGACGGTCGATGCTCAGCAGCAGCCAGCGGCACAGTTGCTGATCGATCGAATGATGCCGGTTACACACGGCGGTCTGTGCCATCTGTGTGATCAGCGCCTGGGTGTATCGCAGCAACAGCCGCTGCATTGGACCGCCGCGATGAAATTCCTCCTTCAGGAGGCGGGCGTCCAGCCGGTACGCTCTACCCGCGCTCTGCACGACTGCGCGGCTTGGCGTGGTTTCGCCGCCCATGAAGAGCGCGATGCCGACGATGCCTTCGTTGCCCACGATGGCAATTTCCCCAGATGCGCCGTCTTCCATCACGTACAGCAGCGAGATGATCGACGTCGTTGGGAAATAGACGTGATGGAGTCGGTCGCCGGACTCATAGACGACCTGTCCGAGCGGCATGTCCACCTGCATCAGATGCGGTGCGATGTGTGCCCACTCGGTTGCGGGCAAAGCCGAGAGCAGGTGATTTCCGCTGCGACGCTGTTCGTCAGACACCTTGTGTTCCTCAATATCGGGCCGGAGTATATGCAATCCTATCCGGGATAGAGCTTAGTGGATCGGGCGTTATAAAAAGCGATCGGATGAGCGGGTTTTAAACCAGCCCCATCGTGGCGCAGTGCTAGTACGCCCGGGCATCCTGTGAACGTCAGGCTTGCCCCGAATTTCATTCACGTGTGCGATACCACGCGACGCGTCGAGCACTTTTGGAGCGCCGTCTTCGCGCGCCAGGCACGGACGCTCATCGAAATCCCCAGCCTGCACGCGGCTGCCGGTCACGCAACGTTATTGCCTGACAACGGGCAACCGCAGGATGAATTCGCTACCGTGCCCGGGACCCGCGCTGATCGCCGATACGGTTCCGCCGTGCGCCTGCACAATGGCTTTCACCACGGCGAGGCCGATTCCGAGGCCGCCCGCGCTCGCGGCAATCGTCCGGCGGGACTGCGTGAACAGATCGAAGATATGCGGCAGCAGTTCACTCGCCACGCCTGCGCCATCGTCCCGTACGGAGACGATCAGATCGTGCCCTTGCATGCGCACGGTTACATCGATATGACCATTTGTCGGCGTGTATTTCACCGCGTTGTCCAGGATGTTGTTCAGTGCCTGCATCAGGCGAACGGGATCGGCCTCTATACGAAGCGTCCAGTCGGCCACCTCTATGGTCAATCTCTGACCGCGGCCGACCACTGCAACGGACGCGGCTTCGAGCGGATCGGTCAGCACGTCGACGAGATCGACTTCGGACACGCACAGGCGCAATGCATTGTGGCTGATGCGTGTCACGTCGGTCAGATCTTCGGCCAGCCGAGCGATCTGGGCAATCTGCCGATCCATGATGTCGACGAGGCGTGATATGTCCGGCATGCCGGTGGACGCGCGGCGCATCGCACATGCGGCGAGCCGCAGCGGGGAGAGCGGGCCGCGCAGCTCGTGCGCGACCATTGCGATCATTTCATTCTTGAGATGGGCGTCGCTCGCCGGCGTGTTGCAAGACGGAAGACCGGTCAGTTCTTCAGTCCGGATATATCGAGGGTCCGTCGTCCCGTCAAGTACTTGGGAGTCCGACAGGCTACGTTCATCGGTAGCGGGTGCGCAGAGGTTTGAATATGTGGACATGGCGGTCCCCGGTCATCTATGCCTGGACCGCGAGCGGGCAGCCAGAACGAACGGTCACAGTGCTTTCGTGAGACTCGACGCGTTGCGGGAGTGGCAGCCTGTTCGCGAATGCCTGTCGCGCGACGGTAAGCCGAGTGACCGGTGCACGCAGGGCCAGTTCATATCATCGCAAATGCGCGGAGGTTTCGTCTGTACGGTGGCGTTCCCATACATCGTGCAAAATGCCAGTCTGTCAATGCGAGTATGTTCGAAAGACAGTCAGTTTTTCGTGGCTTCGGGCACGCCTGTTGTGCAGAGGGCACTGGAGCGATCCAGTATGTTTGTCAAATTAATTTGACGTCAATGTGAGAATGCTGTTTTCCCTGCCGCGAGCGTCTGCGTCCCACCTCGCACGCGACCGGCTTATCGACTATCGCGGCAGGCAGGGAAGGGCGCTCGGGTTCCGCGAGTGCGAACTGTCGTTCGGGACGGGACCGATCTGTCCGCAATATCGTAGATGCCTTTGCTGGCGTGACCGTATGACGTCTGCTTTAGCGGGGATAGTCTGGGTCGATGTTCCGCGTAAAAACCTGCGCTCGAAACTGCGTCGCTGCGAATGTCCGTGCCAGGCGCGATGCATACACCTGCTGTTATCGCCGAATGGCTGAGTTGCCGCCCGACCGCTCCAGAGATGGCCAGGCATCCCCGCTTCGATTAGGAGGGGGCACTGGTGTTTGAACCATGCTTGAGGCCGGTGACCGTCATTGTGTACCGCTTGCCGCGCTGAACGGCGCGGCTCTTTGGCGCTCGGGATCAGGGCAGCTTCACCGTAGGCCCAGCCGGACCGGATATAGAACCAGTTCCAGCATCCCAGGACATTGGCCAGCCGATCCTGCTCGGGCATAACACATCTTCACGGGCAGCCGCATATTTTCTCTGGCTGGGTTAATTCCAGGCTTTGCGTCAGTCATGAGCGGCCCCAGTCCGCTCGATGGTTCTCGTGGGCTGTGTCGGGGGCAGGTTGTGCTAGTGCTGCATGCGGGGCACTACCGCCGACCGCAAGCAAAGCCATTCACTCGATGCAAGCCGCCGTCTGGAGCCTCTCCGCAACGCGGTACAGGCACCGAGTGCGCCGTCTGTTACCGGGGCTTCTTGGCTGCTTCCTTGACGTCGCCAAGATTCTTTCGCGCCTGACCAGCTGCTCGCTGGATATCGCCCTTGACTTCCTGTTTCGTATTGCCCGTGGCCCTGCCAACGGTTTCGTTCGCGTTGCCCTTTCCCTTTTCTACCGTTCCCTTGACTTGATCTTTGTTCATGGTAAATCTCCCATAGCTAATACGTAGCTGATTTGTGGACGAAGTCGCTGTCTGTTGCCTGCTTCATTGCGCGGGCGGCTGATTCCCGGTAACGGCCCGCGTGGCGATCCAGTAAGGCTTCCGGTTGTAGTAACGGTGAAGCAACGAACCCCATTGTTCATCCGCCATGGCGGGCCAATGGTCCTTGTCGAAGGCGGGCGCATTCTTCACGTGTTCCGCAGTGACGTCGAGACGGAAGCACTTTTCGTCCGTGTCGAGGATCAGCGCACTCCATGGAATGGCGTAAAGCTTGCCGCCCATGCCGAGAAAGCCCCCGCTCGCCAATACGGCATAGGCGATCTGTCCGCTGGGTACATCCAGCATGATTGCGGAGATCTTGCCGATTTCCTCGTGGTCGGACGTAAAGAGTTTATTTCCCGTCAAGGTATCAGCCGCCATCACGTTAGGGCCCGGCCCGTCACCGGTTCCGTTGCCCAGAATCGCGGCACCTGTACCGCTGGTTGAAGACCGATTGGTCGGGTCGAGTGTAGTCATGATTCTCTCCTGAGTTTATTTCGCGGGATACCGGCGCAGTTCGCTGAGATGTCGATTGCGCATCTGGTGCGCATGCCACGGAGCCGGGTTCGGGGTGGGGATCGAAAGTGCCCAGACAAGACGATGCGCGCAGCCGGGGTAAGAAATCGGTACGGTGCCGTACCGGGTCCAGAAAGGAACTGGCGCACCCACAATATGTGGTCGTCCCAACCTGGTTGTTTCGATGGCCGCGCTATGAATGAAATTCGTGCTATTCGACATCAACGGTACGCGTTGGCGTATCAGGATGGTCGGACTGCAATCCACATTCGCTTCAGTACTATTCGGTTGATAAAAATGATCGACGAATACCCACGAATGCGAATGACAATCGAACTGTCGGGAGCACGCCCGGACGAGGCGGGGTGGTCTGCTATCTTCTAGTCGCGGTGTTCCTGGTAGTAGTCGCCGCCGCCATGGTGGTCGTCGTCACCTCGGACGGGAAAGAAGCATGCGCTCAGGCTGGTAATCAGCGACAGCACGATCAGTGCTCGTATCAGTGCCCGATTTTTCATGTTTGTTCCTTTCCGTCTGGTTTGCTCACTCATCTGCGTTGTCTCCCCGTGGGCGCCACGCATTCGCGCTTATGTTTCGGGGATAGCCTTTGGGACAGCTATGGCGCAGCGTTCCTGTTAGTCCCGGTGCGATCGTATAGGTGTCCCACCGCATTCCGGCATAGGGTGCGCCCAGAATCGGGCCGAAATCAGTACGGTGTCGTACGTGGTTCAACGCGCACAAATAAAAACCCGGTGCGGGTCAGGCCGCAGGTCTGGCAGAAACCCCTCCATACTTTCGCGCGGTCATTGAAAATCGTGAAGGGCATACGTTCAAGATGTCTTTCAGCGTGGCAATGGAAACGTATCGCGGCGTGCCTAGCTACGGATTTTCGCGCTGGTACGCCACCGGACCGACTCCCCTGGTCAATACGCGCACCGTGATCCTCGACGCGTCAAACCCCGTCGAACTTTCTATCCCGTTGATCGGGATAGCCTGCACGACGCCTTCGTCCCCGACGATGCGTTTCGGTCGGGGACGGTCGTCATTCGCTTGCCGGCACGCTAGTCAAGAGCGAGGCCGAACGAGGGGAGTCCTCCGTTTCCGCTCCTTCAAGCGATCAACGCTGCAATGACATTGGGGCGGGCGCCTCGTTATGGCACCTGCCACGTTCCTCCTTCGCCATTCAGGAGTTTCACGCCATGACCTTTCTCAAGTTGCCATCCGCCGAACCCGACGCCGTTGCCGACGAATATGCTGCGACGATTTCCGGTTCGCCACTCCCAAAGTACCGGATTCCCAAAGGGTCTTCCGATCGACGTGCCGTATTCGATTTGGTGCGCGACGAATTGTTCATGGATGGAAACTCGCGGCAGAACGTTGCAACGTTTTGTACGACCTACATTGACGAGGAGGTTCGACACCTCATGGATATGTCGATCGACAAGAACATGATCGACAAGGACGAGTATCCGCAAACCGCCGAGATCGAAATGCGCTGCGTGCATATGCTCGCCGATCTGTGGCATGCGTCCAAAGCGTGGGAGACCACCGGCTGTTCGACGACCGGTTCGAGTGAGGCCTGCATGCTGGGTGGCCTCGCACTCAAATGGCAGTGGAAAAAGCGCAGGGCGGCGCAAGGCAAGTCGACGGACAAGCCGAACTTCGTGTGCGGACCGGTGCAGGTGTGCTGGGAAAAATTCGCACGCTATTTCGACATCGAGATGCGTGAGGTGCCACTGAGCGGCGATTCATTGGGGCTACGGCCGGAAGATCTGGCGGAATATTGTGATGAAAACACCATTGGCGTGGTCGCTACGCTCGGCATCACCTTCACCTGCGTCTACGAACCCGTCAGCGCGCTTGCAGCTGCGCTCGACACGCTGCAACGCGACGTGGGGATCGATATTCCGATCCACGTCGATGCGGCCAGCGGCGGATTCATTGCGCCGTTCATTCAACCGGACCTCGGATGGGACTTCAGTGTGCCGCGCGTCAAATCCATCAACGCGTCCGGTCATAAATACGGCCTTGCGCCGCTCGGCGTGGGCTGGATTGTGTGGCGCAGCCCGCAGGATTTGCCCGACGACCTGATTTTCCGTGTCGACTACCTGGGCGGCGACATGCCGACCTTCGCGCTGAACTTTTCGCGGCCGGCGGGGCAGATCATCGCACAGTACTACACGATGCTGCGGCTCGGGCGTGAAGGATACCGGCACATCCAGCAGGAGTGCGCTGATACGGCTCAGGCGCTCGCCGATGGCCTGTCGAAGATCGAGGCAATCGAGATGATTTACGACGGTCGCGGCGCACTGCCGGCTGTCTGCTACAAGCTCAGGCATCCAGAGACCGCGGGCTTCACACTGTTCGATCTGTCCGACCGCGTGCGCATGCGCGGCTGGCAGATCGCCTCATACAAGCTGCCGACCGGGCGTGAGGAGACCATTGTGCAGCGCGTGCTGATCCGGCGCGGCGTCAGCCGCGACATGGCGGCGATGCTGCTCGAGGACATCCGGCACGCCATCGCGCATCTGGTGAAAAACCCGGTGCTTCACTCCACGGCCGGTCCTACCTTCCATCACGATTGACGTTCCCTGCTCACAGGAGCACGAAATGGACAAGATTGCACCCACCGCCGCCAACGCGACGACGGCAGATGCCGCGACGCGCGGCAAGTATCTGAGCGTCACGTCGATCGGGCTGATGACCGCGGCCGCCGTCGTCACCAGTCTACGCGGACTGCCTTTGCTCGCGAAGGAGGAGATGACGATGTTCGTCTATCTGGCCTTTACAGTCGTTTTCTATCTGATTCCGGCGTCCCTGGTGTCGGCGGAGCTGGGTGGCGCGTTTGCCGACCGGCGCGGCGGCATCTACACCTGGGTTGCCGAAGCATTCGGCACGCGCTGGGGCTTCCTCGCTATCTGGCTGCAATGGATACAGAACGTGGTCTGGTATCCGGTTGCGCTGACTTTTGGCGCGGCCGCGCTCGCCTATACGGTCGGCCGGCCGGAACTGGCGAATAACGGCATCTACGTTGGCCTCTTTTGCATCGTCGCTTACTGGCTCTCGACGTGGGTGGTACTGCAAGGTGTGGAAGTGTTTGCAAGAATCGCGAACTGGACCTTCGTCATCGGCACCATCGTGCCGGGCCTCGTGCTGCTGGCGTTGCTCGGCTACTGGGTGAGCAGCGGCCATCCTCTCGGGTGGCAACACCTGACCGACAAGGTCCTGTCGCAGGACGGCCACGCCCGCTTCTGGCCCGCTATTCACGGTTTCGGCACGATCTCGTTTCTTGCCGGCATCGTCTTGCTGTTCGCCGGCGTGGAGGTACAGGCGGTCCATGTGATAGACATGCGCAGCCCGAGTCGCGGCTATCCGGCGGCGATTGGTCTGGGTGCGCTGATTTCGGTCCTCATCTTTGCGCTGGGCGCGTTGCCGATCGCCGCCATCCTGCCGTACGGGGAAATTTCGCTGCAATCGGGCGTATTTGACGCATTCGGCGCGGTGATCACCGATCTCTGGCATATGGGCTGGGCGGTGGCGGTGCTGTCGCTGCTGGTCGGCATCGGCGCAATCAGCGGTGTGCTTGCCTGGCTCGGAAGTCCGTCGCGAGGGTTGCTCGCCACAGCACAGGAGGGCGAATTACCGCCTATCCTCCAGGCGAAAAACCGCAAGGGTATGCCTACTCACATCCTGCTGGTGCAGGGGCTGATCGTGACGGTCATTTCGTGCTTTTACTTTGTCATCCGCGATGTGTCAGTCGCCTTTTTTCTGATCTCCGCGATGACGATCGCGCTGTATCTGATCGCCTATATGCTGATGTATGCGGCGGCGATCCAGTTGCGCTATTCCGCGCCCGCCCTGCCGCGACCGTTCAGGCTGCCCGGTGGTCTGGCCGGCATGTGGCTGACCGCCGGCATCGGCTTTGCCGGGGTGCTTTTCAGTTTCGTCGTGTCGTTTTTTCCGCCCGACCAGTTGCCGGTCGGCTCGCCGCTGCTTTATACCGGACTGGTCGTACTCGGCATCGTTGTTTTCGCAGGCATCCCATTGATCATCCATCACGTGCGCCGAAGCGACTGGGCATCGGCCCGTGACACGTCATTAGTGCAGCCCGCCACGACGCCATTGAACTGAATGGCCGCAGAGACCCTCATCGCCGGTCGCGACACTCCGATAGTCGCCACCGCGATGGGGGGGCGGCTCCGACGAGGAATACGCATGCACGCACGCCGATAGGTGCGGTGCAAGAGCGGCAGTCCAATCGAGCCGGCCCGGGTACGGCACCGTACTGACTGCTTGCATGATCGCGCGCAGCTTGTCTCTCAGGGTGGCGACTCTCTCATTTCGAGCTGTGCAACTCGAGTCGTGGACATAGCCATCGTCCTCGATTCTTTGCGACGATGGTCGCCGATGCCGGCTTGAGGAATTGCTTCATACGTGGTGGCCTCCCAGGGGCGCTCGACGTGTGCCTTTGGCACGAGGCTTCGAAAGCGCCGGACAATTGCATCAGGTTTCGTGCAAATCAACACACGGTCGGCGCGGGCGTGGCGATAGTCCGATAGCGTACAGATCAACGGGCCAACTGGTTGAATGATGAATCCATGGTACGCGCGTCGAATGCGCGAAGCCGGGCCTGACATGTGGGTTGCTCTATCGTCGAAATCGTTGGACAAAAGGAACGCGAGATGACAGTTAGCCGTGTGAATGTGGACGAGCTTGCCGAAAACAGGAGGCTCGTGTTCGACGTCGGCAACGCGACGGACGACGGCATGGGCAATGCGCCGCCGGAAGACGGCACGTCGTGCGAGACAGCCGGCCAGCAGCGAAGCGGTACGCGAAAACGGATGCAAAGGAAAGATACGGGGAAAGCCAGACTCCACGGCGAACACCGTGGAGTCTTGACCGGTGCCGGAACTCGGGCAGAGCAGGCAGTCCGTCGCGACGATGGAGGTGGAACGTCCGGCGAAGCGTCGGCGCATTAGAGCGGCGGATGCTACCCGATAACTTGCAGGCAGCACGTACGAGGAGTTTGCGAAAATGGCGCAATGCTATGCGGGAAGGCCGCACGATGACGCTGCGGCGGTACGCGCAGGGCAGCGGCAGCGGTCACAGGAGCAGGCCGGCGGCGATATGGCAATGGAAGGAACCGAAGCGGACGTGCAACACAGTTGCAGCGAGCCGTCGGCGCCCGGCAAGGTGGCCTGGCAACAGGGGGGCGGCATGGACGGCGGTGGCATGGTGTTCACGCCGGTGCGACGCAATCCGCAGTGAGATCGCTCGTTTGCGCAGCCGATTTGCGTTGCCGGGTTGGCTCGACGATTGGCTCAACTATCGCCCAGCAGGCGATCACTTTCGCGCTTGACCACCCTGTAGCACTCGCAAACCTGTGCTTCGAGCGCATGGCGGTCCAGTACTTCGATCAGTCCACGCGTATAGCGAATGACGCCCTCGTCCTGCAGCTTCCTCGCGGTTTCCGTCACGCCCGCGCGGCGTACGCCCAGCATGTTGGCGATCAGTTCCTGTGTCATGCGGACGTTATTCGATTCCAGTCGGTCGAGGCTCAACAACAGCCAGCGGGAAAACTGCTGCGAAATCGAATGATGCCGGTTGCAGACGGCCGTCTGCGCCATCTGCGTGATGAGCGCCTGCGTATAGCGCAGGAACAGGCGTTGCAGAGCGCCACCGCGGGCAAACTCGTCCTTCACGATCTGGCCGCTCAGACGGAACGCCTTCCCGGCGCTTTGCACGATGGCCCGGTTCGGCATGGTCTCGCCGCCCATGAAGAGCGCGACCCCGAGCAGGCCATCGTTGCCGACCACGGCAATTTCCGCCGACGCGCCATTCTCCATGACATAAAGCATCGAAATGATGGCCGTAGTCGGGAGATAGACATGGCTGAGATGGTCGCCCGATTCATACACGACCTCGCCGAGCGGCATGTCCACGACCGACAGGTGAGGCTCGATGCGATTGCGCTCGTCCGGCGGCAGCGTCGCCAGCAGGCGGTTCGTGCTGACGCGCGGCACGGGTGCCATGCCCGGCGTGAGGGAGCTGGCGTCGGACTCGGGTTCGGTCTGACTTGCCCTGGCGATAAGGTGTTTCTGATGAATAAGGTGCTGTTCGCGATTTTTTTCGGGCAACAGACTGACCAACGCCGAGCGCAACGTATTATGGCCCAGCGCATCGAGGATCTTGATCTTCGTGAGTGTGCCGAGATCGCTCTTGCCGTTACGCCACGCGGAGATTTGCGCGCGGGTGAGCATCAGGGCGTCAGCCAGTTGCGCGTCGCTATCGTAGCGTCCTCGACGCTTCAGCTCATCGAATAACTGGGACCAATCCAATCGCATTGTGTGATAGCCAAATTGATGTCAAATTAATTTGACATCAATTTGGCACCGTGAAATACTCATGGCACGCCCAACGTGTCAATTTTTATCGACATTTATAGCACACGCATAACCTGTCGTGATGCTGGGTTTATTCCCTTTCGCATTCATGCCGCGCCTGGGTCATCCGTGGAGGAGCCGCATGAGCGATATTTCCTCTTATGCCCGGCTGCCTGCCGGACTCTCTGACCGACACCTCACTTTTGTTCCTTTGGCGCTCGACGATGACGAATTCGCGGCGCAACAGATCGAGTTCATCAAGCACGTATTTGGTTACTGTGCGTACCTGCGCGAGCATGCTCGTGAAACGCCCGTCTCTGATGCGTTTCTAACGGTCTTCGTCAACCTCTTCGAAGCAATCGACGCGAATGCGCCCGAAGATGCACGTCGCTGTGCGAGCCAATTGATGGGCGTACTCCGGGCTATTTTTCCCGCCTTCGATTGTGACGGTCTGTCTTCGAGCGTGGAAGGTTAGACGGGTAAGCGCATGGAGAATTGCAACCTGCGAGGTCGGCCGGCAGGCATGCAAGGCGCTTATTCGTAATGTGGCGGCCTTCGCCGCGCTTGGTCGTTCGGTAGACCCGGATCCGGAACGCCTTCGAGGCGTTAGGGTTGGGCGAATGGTTAGGTATCCAGCCAATACCCATCGCGGTTGTAGAACCCGTGTAGCGCCGCCTCGTAGCTTCGATGAACGGGTATCTATCCGTCATAGGCAGGGCTACGGCGGATCGCATCGCGCGTGAGCGAAGTCGACACGGTTGCGGCGAACCAGTCGACGAGGTCGATCCAGCGCGTGGCGATCAGGACTTTCTTGCCATTGGGCCACCAGTTGCGCGTATCGATCATCAGGTAGCGAAGAACCCATGCCGGATCGTCGTAGATGAAACCCGACACGCTGCCAATGTTTCCATCTATCGCATCGATATGGTAGCCCTTGACCTCGTCTTTGCTGCGTAGATGGACGTCCGGCAACGCCCGGTAGGCGTGCAGGATGCGGCGAGCCGGGGCGGGCGCCGCGAGTTCCAGCGCAACCGGATCGGACCTGGGATATGCGGCCATGCCCCACAGATTCGGCCCGCCCCAATATATCGGATCGTCGTAGTAGCGCAGGTACTCGATTTCATGCTGGCGCGATACCGGCGTGTGCGTGTCGAGTGTCGGTCCGTCGCGTATCTGCTGTCGCGTCAGATTGACATGGACGGCGTCCGACGACCAGTCTATGTGCTTGAGCGAATAAGGCGAAACGAGCACCTGCCTGTGATGGAGCCAGTTTCCGGTCTCGACCACGAGATAACGGATGCCCCATGCTTCGTCGTCGAAATAGACTTGATTGACACTGCCGATTTCGCCATCGGAAGCACGGACGGTGCATCCATGTAGATCCTTTGTAAACTGGAGCGAATCGAGCCACGTGATTTCGCTGCCGGTAGTCGATGGGCTGCCACTGACGCAGCCGCAAGCGGCTAGTGCGGGCGTGCTCCAGATGAGTGTCCGTTCGCGCATGCTTCACTTCTGCGTATGCGACGGTGTGTTCGACGCTACGCGCAAGCCGGTCTCGATGCGGTACGACGCCGTACAAATTCGTTATCCGATGTTTAGCGTCGAGCGCTCGAAATCCTGTGCGAAGCGCTTTGTGCTGGCGGATGCAGGAAAGTTCTGCACCGTACAGACATGAAACTGTACGGGCAGCACGATGGCTTTGGAACACTGAATCCGGATTTCTCCGCCGGTCGGCGATATATCCATATTGCAGGCACTTTAGATGGATGCTGGAGACAGCCTGTGGCTGTTCGTCGATATCCACTTTAACAGGTTATACCGTGGGCTTCGCGGCAGCGATATTCGCCACGATCTATCTGGTATTGCGATGCCGGATCAAGCATCGGTATCAAGCGGCGAGATTCCGGCCGAAAACATTGCCGGCTTACGAAAGACCCGACAGCCATTACTGAGCGCTAACACGCCGCGTTCGTCGACAAAGGGCGTAGCGAAGGACACAGCATGACATCCGCAATATGGGGAATCGTAGCCGGGATGACGCTGATGTTCGGCTTCGCTTTGTATCAACGCGGTCTTTGGAACGAATCGGGACGGAGTTTCGAACCGGGGCGTCGAGCGCATCCACCGTCAACACAGATAGTCTGAGCAGGCACCATGCCATTCCCACGCGATACTCGAAAGACCAGTTCTGACCACCGCGAAGAGTATGAGCGCGCCGATGAGGCGCGCGAGAAAAAGCGGGAGGAAGACGCGGCCGAAATCGATCCCGCGGCAACGAAATGGCGCTACAGGCCATTGCAGGACAGAGTAAAAATGTAAAAGTAGGCGACGCATTCCACGCACGAGGCGGTCGCACAGGTCCGGTCAGGGCGTGGAGCCCGATGTAGTGATGGCCTGTGCCGGCGACATGGCGAGCATGGAGTCGTTCGCGGCCGTCGCGATTCTGAAAGAGCGGTTTGCGAGCCTGAAGATATGCTTTGTCAACGTGGTCGATCTGTTCAGGCCGATGCCCGACATCGGATATCGGCACGGCCTGTCGGATCGAGATTTCGACTCGCTGTTCACCGTCGACAAGCCGGTCATCTTCAATTTCCATTCCTGTCCGTCGCTGGTTCACAAACTGGGCTGGCTACAGGTGTACCAGCCATCGCAACGGCCGCTGCCAGACCGGCTTTTCCGCAGACCTTCCGCCCGTCCGAAGCAATGGATCGATCCCGATTCGCTCGCGGGAAAAACGCGGGTGAAAGCGGGGCGGATGTCGTCGCAACCCGTTATCTGCCACAGGAGCCTGTCCATCATGACCTCAGCGACGGTAATAGAGCCCAATCCCGCAACGAACGTGGCTGGCTCGCCACCCGCGTCACCCGCGCCGCCGGCGGGCGGCCTGAGCAGTGCCGAGGCGCGTGGAAGATTGGCCGCGTCGGGTCCGAATGCGATGCCGGACACCTCGGCGCATCCATTGCGCGCGGCGCTCGGCAAATTCTGGGCGCCGGTGCCGTGGATGCTGGAGGCCGCCATCGTGCTGGAGGGCGCGTTGGGAAATTTCGTCGAGGCGGCGATCATTGCAGGACTCCTCGTGTTCAATGCCGTGCTCGGGCTTTTTCAGGAAAGCCGCGCACAGGCGACGCTCGCTGCGCTGAAATCGCGCCTGGCGCTGAACGCCTCGGTGCAGCGCGACGGCGTGTGGTCGGTCATCCCGGCGGCGGATCTGGTGACGGGCGATGTGGTCAAGCTATCGCTCGGCGGCGTGGTGGCGGCGGACATGCAGCTTGTCTCGGGCAACGCATTGCTCGACCATTCGATGCTCACCGGCGAATCGGTGCCGATCGAAGCCGTCGCTGGTACGCAGACGTTCGCCGGCGCGCTGGTGCGGCGCGGCGAGGCCGTGGCGGTGGTGACCGCGACCGGCATGGGTACGCGCTTCGGCCGCACGGCGGAACTGGTCCGGACCGCGCATGTGGCGAGTTCGCAGCAGAAGGCCATATTGCTCGTCGTGCGCAATCTGGCGATATTCAGCGGCGCGGTCATCGCGATGCTGCTTGCCTGCGCGTTGTATCTCCACATGTCGATTGCCGAGATCGTGCCGCTCGTGCTGACCGCCGTGCTTGCATCGATTCCCGTGGCGTTGCCGGCGACTTTCACGCTGTCGGCCGCCCTTGGCGCCCGGGCATTGGCGGGGCGCGGGGTGCTGTCCACGCGTTTGACCGCCGTGGAAGAGGTTGGCACGATGGACGTGCTGTGCGCCGACAAGACCGGCACACTGACGCGTAATGCGTTGACCGTCACGACCGTGCGGCCGATGCCCGGTTTCGACGATCGGCATGTACTCGCGCTCGCGGCGCTGGCGAGTGCAGAAGGTGGGCAGGACCCGGTTGATACGGCGATTCGCGCGTCGGCGGCGAGCAGTGTCGCGGCGGACGCGCCGAAACTGCTGAAGTTCACCGCATTCGATCCGGCGAAGAAGATGTCCGAAGCGAGCGCAACTGATTCGGCCGGTGTCGTGCAGCGGATCGTGAAGGGAGCTTTCGCGGTCGTGACGGGGCTTGCGGAACCGTCGCCGACGACGACGGCGCTCGCGACCGAATTTGAGGGGAAGGGCTTTCGGGTACTGGCCGTCGCGGCGGGTACGCCGCCTACGCTGAAGCTGGCCGGCATCATCGCATTGAGCGACCCGCCGCGCGGCGATTCGGCCGCGCTCGTCACGGAACTGCACGGTCTTGGCGTGCGTGCCGTGATGGTGACGGGCGACGCGCCGGCGACCGCCGCCGCCGTCGCGCACGCGGTCGGTCTCGACGGCGCGATTTGTCCGCCGGGACCCATTCCGGAGGACGTAAAGCCGGAAGCCTTCGGGGTGTTCGCCGGCGTGCTGCCCGAAGACAAATACAAGCTCGTCAAGGCGTTCCAGCACAGCGGCCACATCGTCGGCATGTGCGGCGACGGCGCCAACGACGCGCCCGCGCTGCGCCAGGCGCAGATCGGCATCGCGGTTTCGACGGCCACCGACGTCGCCAAATCGGCCGCGGGCATGGTGCTGACCGAACCCGGGCTCGGCGGCATCGTGGCGGCAGTGAAGGAAGGCCGCATGACGTTCCAGCGCATCCTGACCTACACGCTGAATTCGATCATCAAGAAGATCGTGACCGCGCTTTTTCTGGTGTTCGGTCTCGTCATGACCGGACATGCGATTTTGACTCCGTTGCTGATGGTGATCCTGATGATTGCGGGCGACTTTCTGGCCATGTCGCTGACGACCGATAACGTGGCGTCTTCGCCGCGGCCGAACGCTTGGCGCATTGGCAACCTGACGATTGCCGGCGTCGTCATCGGCATCGCGCTTCTGGCCTTCTGCATCGGCATGCTGGCGATCGGCCGGTTCGCGATGGCGCTGGGCACCGGCGCGTTGCAGACCCTGACCTTTGTCGTTCTCGTGTTCGGTAGCCAGGCGACGCTCTATGCGATTCGCGAGCACCGGCACATGTGGGGGGCGCGTCCCAGTCGCTGGCTGGCCGCGTCGTCGGTGGTCGATGTCCTGATTGCCGTGATCCTCGCTATCGGCGGGATCGCGATGACGCCGCTTCCTGTCGCCGTGATTGCGGGTGTGCTGGCGGCGGCCGTGATTTTTGCGGTCGTGCTTGCCGCGGCCAAAATTCCGGTCTTTGCTTACCTGAAAATTACGTAGCACGCGTGGCCGTTCCTGTTGAAACCCGGGAACGGAGGCGAGGCAGTTCATGTGGAAACGATACGAACGGAAGCGAAATGAAAATCAGATCGGAAGACTTTTGTTTGCAGGAAGTCGATGAAGTCAGTCTTGCAAAATGGCCGACGAAGGTCGCGCCCCTGTATGACTCCAAAGAGCATTATCAGGAATTGCTCGCTGAGCATGTGACGCGGCTCAGTTCGCTGCAGCAACTGTTTTACGCATCGAACCGCCATGCGATTCTGCTGATCTTTCAGGCAATGGATGCGGCCGGCAAGGACGGAGCGATCAGACATGTCATGTCGGGCGTGAACCCGCAGGGTTGCCAGGTTTTCAGCTACAAGCACCCGACCCCCGCGGAGCTGGAGCACGACTTTCTCTGGCGTACCACGCGAGATTTGCCGCCCCGCGGACAAATTGGCATCTTCAACCGTTCGTACTATGAGGAAGTCCTGATCGTGCGCGCGCATCCGGAGCTTTTGCGAAGTGAAGGGTTGCCGGATTCATCGCACGACAAGGAGGTGGTATGGCACGACCGGTATCGGTCGATCGTGGATCTGGAGCGGCATCTTGAACGAAACGGCACGCGTATCGTCAAGTTTTTCCTTCATCTCTCGAAGGCGGAACAACGCAGGCGTTTCGTGGAGCGCATCGACGAACCGGACAAGAACTGGAAGTTCAGTGCAGCGGACGTCGGAGGAGCGCAAATTCTGGAAGCGGTACATGAAGGCATACGAGCAATGCCTTGGCGCGACGAGTACGCGCGCCGCGCCGTGGTACGTCGTGCCCGCCGACGACAAGCAGAACGCGCGGCTGATCGTTTCGCAGATCGTGCTCGACACGCTCGAATCGCTGAAGATGACTTACCCGGAATCGACTGCAAGCCGGCGACGCGAGTTACAGGCGATCCGCAAGCGGCTCGAAAATCACTGAAGGTTTTCCGGGTATGACGCCGTACCGACCTTCCCCGGCGCCGGGGGACGTGTCGGAATTGTGCCAGCGATCGTCTCCGCCGATGATCCGGTTGGCCTGCGCCGGACCCCAGGTCTGCGGTTCATACATCGTGAGCGGCACGCTGTTGCCAAGGATTGGCGTCACCGTGCGCCAGGCCGCCTCGATGCAGTCGTAGTGGGCGAATAGCGTCGCGTTGCCCTGGATCGCGTCGTCGAACAGGCGTTCGTAGGGTGTCATTTCATCGCCGGGCCGACGATGTGCGACGAGTTCCACGGTGTTGCCCTGCATGGCTTCACTGGGCATCTTGACCCGTGCGCCTATCGAAATGAGGACGTCGGGGCTTATCCTGAACCGGAAATAATTCGGCTGTTCCGGTGCAGACGCATCGAAGATCTCGCGAGTTGGGTGTTTGAGCGTCACCATGATCTCGGTTGAGGTGGCCGCGAGTTGCTTACCCGCGCGAAGATAGAACGGCACGCCTGACCAGCGCTCGTTGTCGATATGCAGGCGCAATACGACGAACGTTTCTACCGTGGAGCGGGCCGCGACTCCGGGTTCCTCGCGGTAGCCGCGGAACTGGCCTCGCACGGCCTCGTCCGGGGCGATCGACACCGCATGGCTTCGAAGACCCCCGCAGCCTGGCGTCGCTCAATGCACCGGGCTGATCGTCGACCGGTTTCTCGGCCGTGAGCAGCGAAACCACCTGGAGCAGATGATTCTGCATGACATCGAGAATGGCGCCGACCTTTCGTAAAAGCTGTCGCGCCCCTGCACGCCGAACGATTCGGCCATGGTGACCTGGACGCTCGCCACATGCCGGCGATTCCAGAGTGGTTCCATGAACGCGTTCGCGAAGCGGAAATAGAGCAAGTTCTGGATCGGCTCCTTGCCGCGGTAGTGATCGATGCGAAACGGGGCTGACGGCGGGAAAGATTGCGTGAGCAACAGGTTGAGCGCTTGCGCCGAGGCGAGATCGTGGCCGAACGGCTTTTCGACAATCAGCCGGGCGTCGGGTGGACGCCCCGGTCCGGACAGCCCCTTCGCCACGCTGCCGAACATCCCGGGCGGAATGGCGAGGTAATAGGTGGGCATACCGCGTCGCCCAGTAGCGCTCGCAGCTTCTGAAAGGTCGCATCGTCAAGCAGGTCGCCACCGACGTACTGGAGTTGGGATGAAAGGCTTTTGAACACTTCTTCATCCGGGGCGCCGTGTTTCTCGATGCTGTCGTGTGCTAGCGCGATGAATTGATCGCGGGTCAACGCCGACCTGCCCACGCGGATGACCGCCATGTCGAGCCGGCCGTGCCGGGTCATGGCCTGCAGCGCGGGGAAAATCTGTTTGCCAGCCAGATCGCCGGTGGCGCCCAAAAAACGAATGCATCCGAGCGGGGCGTGGCCATGCTCAGATGCCCGGCTTTGCCGCCAGCGTTTCCAGATGACCGCCGAAGGCATGGCGCATGGCGGACAATACCTTGTCGGCGAAATCCGCATCGCCGCGCGAGCTGAAGCGTTCGTAGAGCGCCGCACTCAGCACTGGCGCGGGGACCGCTTCATCGATGGCGGCGGAGATCGTCCAGCGTCCTTCGCCGGAGTCAGACACACGGCCGGCATACTGCGTCAGCAAGGGATCGCTTTCGAGCGCCGCGGCGGTGAGATCCAGCAGCCACGAACCGATTACGCTGCCCCGGCGCCAGACTTCCACGATTTCCGGTAGCTCGAACACATACTGATAGTGCTCCGGGTCGCGAAGCGGCGTGGTTTCCGCATTGGCTTCGTCCAGCCGTCGGCCGGCGTCGGCGTTGCGCAGGATATTCAGGCCTTCGGCATACGCGGCCATGAGCCCGTATTCGATGCCGTTGTGAATCATCTTGACGAAATGTCCCGCGCCATGCGGACCGCAGTGCAGATAGCCGTGCTCGGCGGTACTGTCGTGGCGGCTCCGGCCCCGCGTTACCGGCACCCGGTCGGCGCCTGGGGCGAGCGCGGAAAAAATCGGGGCGAGAGACTGCACGACGCTTTCTTCCCCACCAATCATCAGGCAGTAGCCTCTTTCGAGCCCAAAGACGCCGCCGCTCGTCCCCACGTCCACGTAGTTAATCTCGTGCGACTGCAATTCCGCACTGCGGCGAATGTCGTCGTGATAGTGCGCGTTTCCGCCATCGATGATGACGTCATGGGCATCGAGCAATGGAATCAGCGCGGCCAGTTCCCGGTCGACCGCCGCGGCGGGCAGCATCAACCAAATCGTGCGCGGTTTGGTTAGGCGTGAAACATAATCCTCGAGCGAAGCCGCGCCGATCACCCCCGCCTGCTGGAGTTCTTTTACAACCTCGTCGTTGGAATCGTAGACGACGCATTCATGGCCCTTCCTCAGCAAGCGTCGGACCATGCTGCTGCCCATTCGTCCCAGTCCTGTCATCCCGATCTGCATGGCATCTCCCTGGAGATTGCGGTAAATCCTGTCCGATGCCGTAATGCCAGCGAACACCGGACCGGCAGGATAGTTCGATGCGACATGTGCCAGGTCCCGGCGGGTCTGGGCAGCATTGCCCATCGAATACGGTCTTCCGTCAGGCGGCCGGAATTGCGACATCTCGTGACGGGGCGATACGAGCCGTTGTGCCACCAACGGTGATCCTGCCGCCGGTTCCGGTTCGACAATATGGACGTTTTGCTCTTAAGTCCGGAGGCAACGCAGTGAGTCTCTGACAGATGCCCGGCGGGACGCCGTCTCAGCCATTTTGAGACCCAAAAGCCGGTCCAGGCGGATACGAAGAAGAGAAGCAGTGTAGTTAAATTCATGAGAGTTGCCGCTCCGGGCGGATAGTATCCCGTCGCTACGAAAAATTGGAGAAGGTTGTTGCCGTCGTCGTTCCGGGCGTATTGCAATCCGAAACTCGCATGGCACAGCACCAAGGTGCGTGCAGGCACGAATGAAGTCGGTACGGTGCCGTACTTCGTTCGTCGACTAAAGGGGTTTTGCCGGATTCGCTCTTGCGGGCATCGTCTCTTTTTCGCGACTGCAAGCGATGGGTGCCTTGATGGCCTGCTTGTTCAGGGGCGATCCGCCGGGCAATTTGCCGATCTCCGCAATGATGCGTATACCAGCAGCTTCCTGCCGGTGATGCATCGTGGTGCCGGCACGGTCCACATACGCGGTCTTTACAGGCATTCCATCATAGGCGTCCCATCAGAAGTAGAACCAGCACCACCACGACGACGATACCGAGGATGCCGCTCGGGAAATAGCCCCAATTCCGGCTGTGCGGCCAACTGGGAATTGCACCGATCAGCAGCAGGATCACAACGACCAATACGATGATGCCCATGTTCGTTCTCCATGAGAGTAGATGGGTGATTCACATTGGAATCCAAACTGAATGGTACGGATCCCGGCGATGGTCGAAACCGGTCGAAGCCTTATGGAAACGTTAGCGGTTTGTCGGGTTGCAGATCCTGTCCATCGAATTCATGATCAAGCGTAGAGGGCGGGGGGCGCCTTGTCGGTACGCTACCGGTCAAGGTATGCGGGCATGACCGTGCGCCGTGCGGGACGCTTGTGTCATGAACGCTTGTCGGGAAGCGCTCGGGAAGCGATTGGTACGCTGACGTACTGCATCCTGGCCGAATCTCGCGTAATGTCGTGAACAGCCTTGGGGCGAAGCGCAAACTGCGATGCCGAAGGTGAGTGCCTCGATTTTCCGGCCGGTGTCATGCTGGCGGACACACGACATTTGCACCGGGTTCATTCCAGCATGTACCAGGGAGAATGTCATGCCAATACTCACAAGTACCGGTCCACCGGTTTCGCTGATTGCGGGCATCCTGATTCTCGTGGTTTCTCGGCTGTTGAACTACATCGTTGCGATCTACCTGATCGTCGTCGGGCTGCTGGGACTCTTCGGCAGCCACGTTCACTGACTAAAGCGCACGGACGGGAATGCACTGACGTACGACAGCTCAACCAATGCGCTGGCCCGGCGTTATCATGAAGCTGGACCACGAAGGAATATCGCAATGAGCATCAATCCTCTCGCCGGAAAACCGGCGTCCCATGCGATGCTGGTCAACGTTCCCCGGCTTGTCACGTCGTACTACTGCGACAGGCCGGACCCGGCGGTTGCGGCGCAGCGGGTTGCGTTCGGCACCTCGGGGCATCGGGGTTCGGCGCTTACGTGCAGTTTCAACGAGTGGCATGTGCTCGCCATCACGCAGGCCATTTGCCGCTACCGAAAGCAGCAGGGGATCGATGGTCCGCTGTTTCTCGGAATCGATACCCATGCGCTTTCCGAACCCGCCTGCGCAAGCGCGCTCGAGGTGCTGGCCGCGAACGGCGTCGAGGTCATGATTGCGCAGAATGGCGAATACACGCCGACGCCGGCCGTCTCGCACGCAATCGTCGCCTACAATCGCGGCCGCACCGCGGGATTCGCGGACGGCATCGTGGTGACGCCATCGCACAATCCTCCGGAAAGCGGCGGTTTCAAGTACAACCCGCCTGGCGGCGGCCCGGCCGACGAGACCGTGACCGGCTGGATAGAAACCGTGGCGAACGGCCTGCTCGGCGCCCGGCTCCGCGGGGTGCGGCGAGTGCCGCTATCCAGCGCGCTGCGTGCGACGACGACTCACCGGCACGACTTCCTCAACGCCTACGTCAGCGATCTCGTCGACGTCGTCGACATGGACGTGTTGCACGGTGCGCCGATCCGTCTGGGCGTCGATCCGCTGGGCGGCGCGGGTGTACATTATTGGGGGCCAATTGCGCAGTGCTACGGCCTGGATCTCGACGTGATCAGCGACGAGGTCGATCCGACCTTCCGCTTCATGAGCGTCGACTGGGACGGTCAGATTCGCATGGACCCGTCGTCGCCGTATGCGATGCAAACGCTGATCGGCCAGAAGGATCGCTTCGAGGTGGCCTTTGCATGCGACACCGATCACGATCGCCACGGCATCGTTACCCATGATGCCGGGTTGCTGCCGCCAAATCATTATCTCGCTGTCCTGATCGACTATCTGTATCGGTATCGTTCGCAATGGCGGCCCGATGCGGCGGTGGGCAAGACGGTCGTCAGCAGCGCGATGATCGATCGGGTAACGGAAAAGCTGGGGCGGGCGCTTTACGAAGTACCGGTCGGTTTCAAATGGTTTGCCGCCGGCTTGCTCGACGGCTCATTGGGGTTCGCGGGCGAAGAGAGTGCGGGCGCGAGCTGCCTGCGGCTCGGCGGTACCGCGTGGACGACCGACAAGGATGGCATCGTGCCCGCGTTGCTGTCGGCTGAAATCACGATCCGAACCGGCCGTGACCCCGCGGAAATTTATCGTGACCTGACGCAGCTGTTGGGCGAGCCGGTCGAACGTCGCGTCCAGGCGGCGGCGACGGCAACGCAGCGCGCGCTGCTTGCGCAGCTCTCGCCCGCGCAGTTCGCCCATACCGAACTGGCCGGCGAGAAGATCGAACAGGTGCTCGACCGCGCGCCTGGCAACGGCGCGGTCCTCGGTGGCATCAAGGTGGTCACGAAGAATGGATGGTTTGCCGCGCGCCCGTCGGGAACGGAAGATATCTACAAGATTTACGCCGAAAGTTTTCGCGGCGAGGATCACCTGACGCGTATCGTCGACGAGGCCAGATCGCTGGTCGACAGCACACTTGCGGCTCAGTCGACAATATAGTCGGCACCACGATTGCCAACTGGGCACGAAGCGGCGCTCAGGTTGCGCCTCCGGACTGTCCGATGGCTAGCGCAGCAGCGCGAGGGCGCGCGCGCAGACGTTGTCGGACGTGAAGCCATACTCGCGCAGCAGGACGTCGGCCGGGGCCGATGCGCCGAAACGCTCGATGCCGAGCACCTCACCGTGTTCGCCGACATAGCGGTGCCAGCCTTGCGGCACGCTAGCCTCGATTGCCAGCCGCGCGCTGACCGATGGCGACAGCACCGCGTCCCGATGCACTTGCGGCTGCGCATCGAACAGCGTCCAGCAGGGCAGCGAGACCACGCGCACGGCAACATCGCGCGTCAGCAGTTGCTCGCGCGCGGCCATCGCAAGCGTGACTTCGGAGCCGGTGGCGATCAGGATCAGCGCCGGCTCGCCACCGGGCGTATCCGCGAGGACGTAGCCGCCGCGCCGCAGGCCGTCGGCGGTGGCGAACCGGGTACGGTCGATAGTCGGCACATTCTGGCGCGTCAGGATAAGCGCGGTCGGCCGGTCACGCATTTCCAGCACCACGCACCAGGCTATCGCGGTTTCGTTGGCATCGGCGGGGCGGATCACGTTGAGGTTGAGCACGGCCCGCAGGCTCGCCAGCTGCTCGATGGGCTGATGCGTCGAGCCGTCTTCGCCGAGCGCCAGGCTGTCGTGCGTGTAGACCTGGATCACTTGCAGATGCATGAGCGCGGCAAGCCGGATCGGCGGCCGCATGTAGTCCGGGAAAATCAGGAACGTCGCGTCGAACGGCAGGGTTCCGCCATGAGCGGCCAGGTCATTCAGGATCGCCCCCATGGCATGCTCGCGCACGCCGAAGTGCAGATTGCGGCCCGCACGGCTCCATCCGCCTCCACTCGAGCCCTGCCTGTCGCGCGCGCTGGCGCCGGGCGCCTCGAAGTCGCCGAGCCCGGAGAGCGCGGTGAAGGTGGACGGATCGAGATCGGCGGAGCCGCCGATCAGCGATGGCAGACGCGGTGCGATGGCGTTCATCACCTTGCCCGACGCCGTCCGCGTGGCGATGCCTTTGGCGTCGGCGGGAAAAAGCGGAATATCCTGGTCCCAGCCGGCCGGTAAATCGCCACTCATCACGTTCTGCAGTTCCGCCGCCAGTTCGGGAAACGCCTGCGCATAAGCGGAGAAGCAGGTGTTCCACTCGCTCTGCCTGCGTGGTCCGTCTGCGAGCGCGCGGCGAGGGGGAAGTCGATTGGTGCATATGCTCTCTCACAGGGTTGCTGCTCAAAGGCGATGTGCGGGTCTTGAGCTGCTGCAAGGCACGGACACGCCATCCCGGCCTGGATGTATGCGCCATATGGTGCCGTGTTGAGCGTTATTGCGCTTACAACGCGGCGTCGCGTGATGCCGGCTCGCCACGCGACCAGTACCCGTCCTTGCCATAGTATTCATGCAGCGCCACTTCATAGCCGCGATGAACGGGCGTCGTGCCGTCGATGGTCTTGATGTGGTAGCCCATCACTTCATCCGTGCTGCGCAGATGAACATCGCCCGACGGCTCGACATGTGGCCGGCCGGCGCACGGAGGGGAATCGGGCTCGGGGTCGGTCGCGGTATCTGTCGGGTCGAACGCCGGCCACGCGCCCATACCCCACAGGTTCGCGCCGCCCCAATACGTCGGATAGTTGTAGTGGCGCAGATACTGGATCTCGTACTGACGTGAGACCGGCTTGTGCATGTCGATGTTCGGGCTATCCCGCACCTGTTGCCGCGTGAGGTTTACATGGACGATGTTCGATTCCGCGTCCGTGCGCTTGACCGAATAGGGAGAAATCAGGACCTGGCGATTGCTGAGCCAGTTGCCTGTTTCGACCACCAGATAGCGTACGCCCCACGCTTCGTCGTCGAAGTAAGCCTGATCGATCGTGCCGACGTCGCCGTCGAATGCGCTCACCATGTAGCCGCGCAGGTCCTTGATGTTGCGTAACATGATTGCTCCGCGTAATTCGACGCGTGAAATGGGTCCATGCCACGCTCCCTGTGCGTTCCCGCTGCGGCCGGCTGCTACAGAGACTTGAGCCGGCTGACCTTGGTGCCGTCGAGCGAGGCGCCGGCCATTAACCCCCCGTTGGACAGCACGAACGCATCCACCTGTCCGGTTGCCGTGCTGGTATCGACCACGCCATTCGCGCCGATTTTCAGTACTGCCACTGATGCGTCTCCACCCGCCGACCAGCCGTCGGAACTGCGGAACCGGTTGAGTGAGTCGTCGGTCATGAACAGGAAAATGATGGCACGCGATTGCGCGCCGACTTGCCAGCCGATTGAGCCGGTTGTCGTGCTGTAGTACCCGGAGGTGTGTCCGTGCGGCGCAGCGAGCCTTCGCCGTACTCCGCGCCGACAATGAAGCCGGCATCGACGACCGAAGGGAAAATCAGCACACCGTGCGCCTTGCTGACGAGTTCGCGCGAGCCGTTTGCCGCGCTATAGAGGCGCTCAAGCGTGGAGTCGACGCCCGCGTCGATGGTGTGGCGCTTGTTGGATTGCACGCTATTGGCGTCGAACGGGCTGGTAGTGGTGCAACCGGAAAACGCGAGGCCGAGTGCGAGGACCGATCCGGGCGTGCTCTATATGAATGTTCGTCTTAACACGATCCTCTCCTGGTTGGCTGACGACGTCTCGACGTTACGCCAGCGCGATTACCGATGCGGTACGACGGCGTAAAAACCGCTAGAGCGGGAGAAATAGGTTCACGCCGGGCGCCGCTTCCGGCGCATAGACAATGGGGGGCGCGCCATAGACATAGTCTTCGTCGCCGCCATAACCGTTGCTTCGGCGACGGTCTTCGTGCCGGTATCCCTGCTGCCGGACGCCGCGTTCCTGACTGTGTTGATGCCCGCCGCGGTGAGCGCCTTCGGCCCGCAGCGGCAGCGCTGTGAGGAGGCAGGTCAGAGCGAGTGCAAGACTCACGGCGCCGGGCCACGTTACGCGTGTCGAGCCCCTGGCTGGCGCGTGCGTGATCGAAGTTTTCATGGTGTTCTCCAATGGGCGGACCGGCGCGCCGAATGGCGTCGCACCGGTTCGCAGTCGATTGATGGGGCGTAGCCTTGACCTAACTCTTCTTCGCCGTGGCGTGCCTGTCGTTGCGGAAAATCAGATCGGCGTTGTGCTTCTGTGCGTCCGACATGCTGTTGTACAGCGCCTCGAACGGCGGCGTGAGTTTCCTGATGCCGTCCGCATGCGCATCGATGAGCTGGCTATAGGACCGGAGATCGTCGACGGCGCTCATGCTGCCTGCGTTAGCGGTATGGGACTGCCTGAGCGTATCCATCGCGGTGGCGTTGTCGCGCATGACCTGCGCGACCGGCTGCCAGAGGGATTCCTGTGCGGCCGTGATCTGAAGGCGCGAATGCAGGCTGCTGATTCGCATATCGACCGTGGTGTGAGCGGCGACGGTCGTGATGTGCTGTACGGGCGTCGCGGCGTCGGCGGGATTGGTCAGCATGGTCATGCCGATAAGCAGCGCCACGGCAAGCGCCGTTGCGGATCGCGGCGGGAGCGGGCGGGGAGTACATTTCATGGTGGGCCTCCATAGGGATTCGGTAAGCGATCGAATCTCGCGTGGAGCGCGAATGCGTCGGGCGGGTTCGATCGAATAAATCAATTATGCTGCCGTTCGAGATCGGTGTCTGTCCGATGTCGGACGTTCGCGGGAGTGCCCGCGGCGAAAGCATGTCCGTGCGGAACCCGGTACGGCAACGTACCGACCTTGATGCACCGGCGAGATAGGCTGTGGCGAATACCTTGAGTTTGCGATTTCAGGGTTCCTGCGATGCCGTTGTGACCGCAATGCTGTTCCGGTTGACGTCGCCGGCTTCCATCGTCCACAACAAGATTGGGGTTAGCTACCATGAGTCCGATTACCTTGTTCCTGTCCGCTGTATTCATTCTGGCCGGCGTTGCAGCCGGCCAATGGATCAATCTCTATCTGGCGCCTCCGTTGATCGTCATCGGCATATTGATCGCACTGTCCGTCAAGGTCGCCAATGTATGGGAGAAGTTCGTGATCCTCAGACTCGGCAAGCTGCAGAGTGTCAAGGGCGCCGGATTTTTCATGATCGTTCCGATTCTGGATCACGTGGTGGCGATCATCGACGAGCGTATTCAGACCACGGCCTTCAACGCAGAGCAGGCGCTGACGAAGGATACGGTGCCGGTCAACGTCGATGCGATCATCTTCTGGCATGTGCAGGACGCGCAAAGGGCGGCGCTTGCGATTACCGACTATCGACAGGCGATCGATCGCGTGGCCCAGACCACGCTGCGCGAACTGATCGGCTCGTCGATGCTCGCCACACTCCTGTCGGATCGGACCATGGCGGATGTGCATCTGCGCGAGGAGATTGGCGGCAAGACGGCCGCATGGGGCATTGCGGTCGGTTCCGTGGAAATTCGTGATGTCGCGATTCCGGTTGCGCTGCAGGACGCGATGTCCCGTCAGGCCCAGGCTGAGCGCGAAAAGCAGGCGCGCGTGATTCTGGGCTCGGCGGAAGCCGCGGTGGCTGCGAATTTCGTCGAGGCGGCGCGGATCTATGAAAATCAACCCGGCGCGCTGCAACTGCGCGCGATGAACATCATTTACGAAACGACCAAGGAACGTGGCGCGACGATCCTGATGCCGACCTCGATGGTCGACAGCCTGAATCCGGCGCTTGCCCTCGCAGTTGCAGGTCGCGACCTCGATGCGACTACTGCGCGCAGCACGGCGGCGACTCCGTTCAAAACCGCGGCATAGGTTCCTTTCGAACGGTACATGGCTTTGCGCGGGAATAAATCCAGACCGGACGCATGTCTGCACGTATCGTACTGATGTGGGGCCGACGGTAATTCGACGCGAAGGCGAAAATGCGGATGTCAGAATGGAGTCGAACCTTCCGCTTGCCGTCCGCCGTTCACTGCGCCGGCTTCGGTGAGCCTGAATATGGCTCGCCCGGCGAGCGTCCCTGCGATGTTGTCCGCGATCCATGTCCGATCCCATCTGGTATCTGTTGTGCGGCGTTCTGCTCATCACCATGGTGGTGGCGAGCGCGCCGCTGGCGCGTCTGCTGTTGAGCAGCGCGACGATTTATCTGGTCGCCGGTTACCTCGTCGGTCCCGGCGGACTCGGGCTGATCGTGCCGGATCCGCTGCATCACGCCGATGTGATCGGCCGGGTGGCGGAAGTGGCGCTGCTGATTTCGCTGTTTACCGTCGGGTTACGCATGGGCGTACCGATTTTCGACCGAAGATGGATCGTTCCGCTGCGCCTCGCGTTTGTCTCGATGGCGATCACGGTGGGGCTGATTGCAGCGGTCGGCATGTGGGGGCTGGGGCTGCCGTTGGGCGCGGCGGTGCTCCTCGGCGGCATTCTTGCTCCCACGGACCCCGTTCTGGCATCCGGCGTGCGGACAGAACGCGGAACGGATCCCGATCAGTTGCGTTTCAACCTTGCTGGCGAGGGGGCGTTGAACGACGGCACGGCGTATCCGTTCGTGATACTGGGCCTCGCATTGCTGTCCCGGCATGATGGCGCTTCGTTTGCTGTCTGGCGCTGGCTTGCGATAGACCTGATATGGGCGAGTGTCGGCGGGGTGCTCATCGGCGCGGGGCTCGGTGCCCTGATTGGCCGCCTTGTCGTTTATCTGCGTACGCGGCATTCGGAGGCCGTTGGTCTCGATGAGTTCCTGTCGCTCGGCCTGGTCGCCATCGCCTATGGGGCGGCGCAACTCTGCCATGCGTCCGGGTTTCTGGCCGTCTTTGCCGCCGGCCTGGCTCTTCAGCGGGTGCACGACAAACCACGGGAAGGGACTGTGTCGCTCGGCGCGGCCACGGGCTCGAAAGGGCACGCGTATGAACTAATGGCGACGCACTCGCACCATGCCAGCACGGTGATGACCGATGCGGTGCTGGGATTCAACGCTCAGCTCGAACATCTTGCCGAGCTGACGGTTGTCTTGCTGGTCGGCGCGCTTCTTCCCTATGCCACTACGTGGTACGCGTTGTGGTGGTTCATTCCGACGATGTTCGTGCTCGTGCGTCCTATCGCGGTCGCGGTCGGAACGCTCGGTGCGGCGGGTACGGGACGCGCGCGAGTGATGATTTCATGGTTCGGAATACGGGGAATCGGCTCCGTGTTTTATTTGATGTTCGCGATTCGCCATGGCATCGACCAATCCATCGCGCGGCAACTGATCACGTTGACGCTCGCGACGGTTTCGGCGTCCATTTTTGCGCACGGTATGTCGATACGACCATTGATGAAATGGTACAGGCGTCGCCCGACGCCGCCGAAGGGGTGATGCCGGTGCTTCACGCACAACGGTCACTGTGAACGCGCCTTGGTTAGCCAAACCGCTTCGCGGTTGAATTCGTCGGTGCGCACCACGCCGAGAAACTGCGCGACCTCTTCCCTGGTCATGCCGAGCTTGCGGATGCAGACGTTCGTGACCTCGTTGAGCACCTGCACGCTGATCGTCGGGGTCTGCCTAAGGAGGGATTCCGAACGGTCTGCCCGTGCTGCATCGCCCGACAGCAGGTAAAGCACAACGTTGCTGTCGGCGAAAATCCTCGTTTTACCCTCGTTCATTCGCCTCGTCCCGGCTGAACCTGAAGTCCGGTGGCAGCTTCCCGCGGAACTGGCGCAGGCGTTCGATCAACGCATCCGCGCCCGGTTTGCGACGCACGGCAAATGTGCGTGGCGCGTCGATGACGATTTCAATGTCGTCGCCTTCCCGCAGTTCCAGCGCTTCCACCAGGCTCGACGGAAGGCGTACGGCCAGGCTGTTACCCCATTTTGCGACATGCATGGCACGATCCCATGGATATACACTGGATTAGTGTATATCCATGCCGTGAAAAGGGCGGCGCGGCTGCGGGCAGCCGGTCCCCAACGAGCTGGCCCCCACCGCCGATCCGGCGCCGTCCACCTCGGACAATTTCCGATCAGGTCGATCAAGGTCGTCGCGGACGGCCCCGTCCGTGGGGCGTTCCGCCTAGGTGACCTGCGTCCCTTGGGTAACTGCCAGACAACGGCGGCCTAAGCGCGCTCAGCGCCGCCCCATTGCAGCGGTGCCAGGCCGGAGCGCGCATCGCGAGTGGCGTAGTCCCGCAGCGATGCCATGTCAGCCCGGGACATAGAATCGGCGTCCGTGGCCGGGCCGCCCGATGAATATCAGGGCCGCCGCAACCGGGCAACGCGATCTGTCGTGCAGTGCCGGTGCGGTACCGGTCCAGCGAGTGGACTGCCTGCGAGTCGGCCGCATGGCGCTGCGCCACGTTCCGACCGGCGGCGCGTCAGTCGTCACTGGCACCTGGAAAGGAGCATTGCAATGAAGAAACCTTGGACCGTAGTGCGCTTTCCAAGTGGATCGTGGAGCTATGGGGGCAAGCCTGATGATCCGGACTATGTCCGCTGTGAGATCTGGCAGATCGAGGCTGAAACTTCCAGCCCGGCCGTCGGGCTGGCACAGGCCAGGCGAAGCCGCGAGCGCAAGCGTCAGGAGCGCAGCAACGGCGCCTGGATTGTGTGCCTGACTAGGTAATTCGAGGCATCAAAAAACTGTCCTTACGACCTGTCTGTCTCGCGCATGGGCTCTCTGGCGCAGAGTCGGAGTGATCAACGGGTATCACAATGTTGCGCCAGCGGCTCGATGGAAATCGTGCGGCGGTCGTCGGCACCGAGCCCCTGGACGTCGATCCCGTATCGCGTTAACCCGACAGGGGTGGAGGGCGTTCACGTCCGCCTGCATGCCGCCAGCGCCGTCGCGAGATCGTCCGTTCCATAGGGCTTGCGGATCACCTGCCAGCCTGGAAGGGCGTCCGGCAGCGGCACTGCGTCGCCAGACGCCACAATGACCCGCAGATCGGGATGCTCGCCGGCTGCCTCGCGGGCCATGTCGAGGCCTGAGCCGTCGGGCAGATGCACGTCGGTCATGAGCACGTCGATCGGCCGGTGCGCGAAAAGTTCTTGTGCCGCCGCGACCGAGCCGACGCCGGTGGGCCGGTGCCCGAGCATTGCGAGCAGTTCACACACGGCGTCCCGGGACGGCGCATCGTCCTCGACGACCAGCACGTGCAGTCCCGTCGGTGTAGAAGGCTGCACAGACGGCGGTGATTGGCTCGACGGAATCGCCGCCAGCACGGTTCCGTCTGTACCGAGCACCTGTCTCACCTTGCGCGCCAGGTCCTCGCGGCTGTACGGCTTGCTGAGCAGTTCGACGCCCGGGTCGAGCTGGCCGCCATGAACGATCGCGTTGTGGGTGTAGCCCGACGTGAAAAGCACCTTGAGATGCGGCAGCAGCTGCAGGGCCTGACGGGCCAGTTCCGGGCTGCGCAGCGTGCCCGGCATCACCACGTCGGTGAACAGCAGGTCGACGTGTGCCCCGCTCGAGAGGACGGCAAGCGCCTGCTCGGCGTTGTTGGCCTTCAGGACGCTGTAGCCCAGTTCGATCAGGATGTCGATGACCGTCGCCTGGACGTTCAGGTCGTCCTCGACGACGAGGATGTTTCCTGTCCGCCCATCAGCGGCGTGTTGCGCCGGGGGACGGTCGCCTGCGACTCCGTCAGCGAGCGAGGCAGGTAGATGCGTACCGTGGTGCCATGACCGACTTCGCTGTAGATGCGGATGTGGCCGCCGCTCTGCTTCACGAACCCGTAAGCCATGCTCAGGCCGAGGCCCGTGCCTTCCCCTTCGGGTTTCGTCGTGAAGAACGGATCGAACGCGCGCTCGAGCACCTCCTGCGACATGCCCATGCCGGTGTCGGTGATGCCGAGCATCACGTACTGGCCCGCCGGCACGTCGGTCAGCGAGCGCACGTAGTGGTCGTCGAGCATCGCGTTGGCCAACTCGAGCGTGAGCTTGCCGCCGCCGGGCATCGCATCGCGCGCGTTGATGGCGAGGTTCAGGATGACGTTCTCGAGCTGGTGCGGATCGACCTGGGTATTCCACAGACCGCCGGCGACCACCGTTTCGACCTCGATCGTTTCGCCGAGGGCCCGGCGCAGTAGATCGTCTGCTCCTCTGACCATCGCGGCGAGATTGACCACGATCGGCCGCAGCGCCTGGCGCCGCCCGAACGCGAGCAGTTGCGACGCGAGCTTCGCGCCGCGCTCGACCGCGTCGATGGCGCCGCCGAGCCGCTCCATGCTCCAGCCGTCGTGACGGTGGCGGCTCTGCAGCAGTTCAAGGTTGCCGCGCAGCACCTGCAGCACGTTGTTGAAGTCGTGCGCGACGCCGCCGGTGAGCTTGCCGATCGCTTCCATTTTCTGCGCCTGGAAGAGCGCCGCGCGGGTCTGTTCGAGCAGCTCGTCGGCCTGGCGCTTTTCCGTGATGTCACGGGTGATCTTGGCGAAGCCGACCAGTGTGCCGTCCTCGTCGCGGATCGCGTCGATGATGACGTGCGCCCAGAACGTTGAGCCGTCACGCCGCACGCGCAGCCCTTCCGATTCGCACCGTCCTTCGCGGGCCGCGGTGTCGAGTCCCCTGGCGGGCAAGCCGGCTGCGATGTCCTCTGCGGTGTAAAAGCGCGAGAAGTGCGAGCCGATGATTTCGGCTGCCGTGTAGCCCTTGATGCGTCGTGCGCCCTGATTCCAGTTCGTGACGTCACCTTCGGGCGACAGCATGAAGATCGAGTAGTCGGTCACGCCGTCGACGAGCAGACGGAAGCGCCGCTCGCTTTCGATGACCGCTTCGTGCGCCTTGCGCTTGTCGCTGACGTCGCGCACCACCTCGACGAAGCCGTCGAGGTGTCCATTTTCGCGGAAAATGGCCGTCGTCACGACGCTGGCCCAGAAGAGGTCGCCGCCCTTGCGTCGACGCCATCCCTCGAATTCGTGCCGGCCGTGCTGACGTGCCTCGCGCAGGGCGCTCTCGGGGACGGCGCGCCGACAGTCGCCGTCGGCATAGAGTACGGAAATATGCCGACCGATTATTTCGGCACCGGGGTAGCCGTGCATGGTCTGGCCGCCGGGGTTCCAGCTCAATACGTGGCCCGAAGGCGAGACGGCAATCACAGCATGGTCGCTGGTCGATGTGGCCCAGCGTTTGAGCCATTCAAGGCTCTGTTCTTCACTCCACTCGCCGGCGTCGTGCATGGTCGGCCCCTTCAAAGGTTGTCGGCGGCTGCGCGGCACAGGATGTCAATGCCGGGCGCCGCCCGTCGGTGGGGATCAGACGATTCTAGCAGTGGGCGTCTGCAACCAGAGGCCCGGCATGCTCGTTGCTTTTTGATGCCGGCAGCATAGGCGACGGGGAACGCGATGGCACGGGTGCTGGTGGTAGACGATGAGCCGGCAATAAGAGAGTCGATGGACCTGATCCTGGGCGATCATGGTCATGAGGTGCGCACCGCATCGGACGGTCGGGAGGCGCTGGCGCAACTGCGTGGGTGGTCCCCGGAGATCATCGTCACGGACTGGATGATGCCGCACATGGGCGGCGAACAGCTGCTGGGCCGGCTGCGTAGTGTTCCAGGCTGTCGCGGGACGCCAGTCATCGTGATGAGCGCGCTTTCGCTGACCGCGCGCCCCTCGGTCACGGCCTTTCTGCGCAAGCCGTTTTCTGCGGGGCTGCTTCTCGAACTGATCGCGCGTCACACCGGGGCACCGGCGCGGCGCATGCATGCGGGGACGGGGGTTGCCGCGCGCTGAGCTGGACTGTCCGCCGTGCTGCCTCGCCCGGCACGCGTACTGTCACAATTACAAATTCCGGGCTTTATTACCGGTGCGGGTCGCCCGGTCGCGTGGCGCGGGGAAGGCTGGCGCTGCACGAAGGGCCTGCTGTGCGGCCGTCCTGACGCCGGACGGTCACGCACCGCCGCACGGACGGATCTGCCAGCGCTGACGCGCCACTCTGGATGATGCATTGCGCAGCGGCGGCGTCATGGCACCGCAACGCGTGCGCCCTCACGCGCGCGGTCGATCACCGCGTGTGTCGCGTGGTTTCGAAGAGGAACCATACGCGTTCCTCTGTCTGGTCGATCCAGTTTTCGATCAGACTGGCCGTCGCCACATCCTCCTTGTCGTCGCACAGCTGATGCAGTTCGCGCATGTATTTCACGAGCGATTCGTTGTCGCGACGCAGTTCCTCAAGCATGGCTTCCGGTTCGACGAAAGCCTCGTCGTTGTCCTTGAGGCGCTTGAGCGAGGCGATCTCCGCAATCGAGTGAAGGGTAGGGCCGCCCAGCTTGCGGGCGCGTTCGGCGACCGGGTCGACCATGGCAAAGACGAGCGCGGCCTGGTCGTCGAGCAGCAGGTGATAGTCGCGGAAGTGCGGGCCGCTCACGTGCCAGTGGAAATTCTTGGTCTTGACGAAAAGGGCGAACACGTCGGCGAGCAAACGCGTCAACCCCGCTGACACTTCCTTGCGAGCCTCTGCGCCGAGGTCCGTGGGCGTGGTCAGATTGCTCACGGGGGTGCTTTTGCGTCGGGTGCTGGTGGTTGCCATGTGACGGCTCCTTGAAGCGGAAGGGAGAGGTCAGCGCTGCATCGTCTGTGCCCGGACAGGCGAGAGAGTAGCCGCCCGGAACGTTGCGCCTGGGGTAACGGCGAGGGGGAGCGTGGACGTAGGGCAACACGTCGGGCACACGCCTCACCCGCGTAGTGCGGCCGGACATTTTCCGGACTGGCGACGCTGTATCACCCTCGCACCTGAAAAGCATAGCGATTCCTGGTGGACGAGTGCCATGTGCGGATTCAACCGGTCGATGCAACACACTAGAACCTGCGTGAGCAGCGGAGGTGTTGCAAATGAAACAGCGACCGAGGATCTATTACTCCGAGAGCCAGAAGGCACTGATGTGGGAGCGCTGGCGTAAAGGCGAAACGATTCATCAGATTGCCAAACTGTTCGATCGGGGCCACTCTTCGATACAGCGGATACTATCGGAGACCGGCGGCATCCAGCCACCGCAGAGACACCGCGCGCCGCGGACATTGACGCTCGCGGAGCGCGAGGAAATTTCCCGCTCTCTCGTGTCTGGATTGTCGATCCGGTCGATAGCGGCCAGGCTGGGACGTGCTCCGTCCACGATCAGCCGCGAGCTGCAGCGCAACGCAGGCAACCAGGGTTATCGAGCGAGTCAGGCGGACGCGCTCGCCTGGGATCGGGCACGTCGCCCGAAGGTTTGCAAATTAGTGAGAAACCAGACGCTGGCGCGAGTTGTCGCTGCAAAGCTGAAGCTGCAGTGGTCCCCTGAGCAGATTTCTGGTTGGCTCAAGCATGCCTATGCCGTCAACAAGGACCATCTGGTGTCACACGAGACGATCTACCGGAGCCTCTATATTCAAGCTCGCGGTGCCCTGAAAAAGGAATTGCTTGAACACTTGAGACGCTCTCGGGTCATGCGCCGGTCTCGCCATCACACATTGAAAACCGAAGACCGCACTAACATTCGCGACGCTGTATCGATCAGTGAACGCCCCGCCACGGCGGAGGATCGCGCAATACCCGGGCACTGGGAAGGTGACTTGCTGTTCGGCAACGCTACCAGCCAGATTGCAACCCTCGTCGAACGTCAGAGCCGATTCGTGATGCTGGTAAAAGTCGCCGGCAAGGATGTCACTGACGGCATTCGCCGCACGCAGATGTTCGAGCCCGTGCACGGGAGGGAAACGCACGCGCCCCACGCGGTGTGTGGCGTGCCGCGTGAGCATCAGTGTGGTGGCATACACGCATGGGCGCCCAAAACCGGCGCTAGCCTATCCTGCAATACAGTGTTTTCCGTGCGCTTTTTGTTGCCCGGCGTAAACGTTTTGTGCAGGGGTGTCCGCCACGGCGTAAACCTTCTGTTCAGGCCCTGAAGCATCGCGTGCGAACGACGTGTGTACGACGTGCGTACCGGCTGAGCAGAGGCGCCACTCGCGGCGCGAAACAGATGCGTATGGCGGTGCGTGAACGACTACGCGAGGGATGCGTGAACGACGTGCAAAGCGGTGCGAAGGGTCGTCCCGTGCAGCGTTGCATCCCGTGCGCACCGGATGCGCGTTGCTGTGCGTATGTGCTCGCAGCGACAGGTGAAGGCAGCGCACAACGTCAGACGTACGGGAGGGGTTGTCACGCAGCAGACGATGCGCGCGGCAGTCGTGATGGATGGTCAATGCACGGCGCAGCGACGTGCGTTGATAGTGTGCAGTCGGGCGTCGCGCACGGCAAACCGGCGAACGATGTTCGTGCGTAACACGCGTGCAAGGCGGTGCGAACGCGAGGCGTACGGCGTGCGTAGTGCTGCGATGCGTAACGGTGGTGTGTCGGTGGGTGTGTCGCGTGCGCACGACAGGCATAAAAAAGTGCGTTGTTCCCACGACGTCCCATCGCATCCCAGGCGTTCCCGTGTGCGTTTGTCACGTGGAAAAAGGCCGTTGACGTGTGCGCGTGTGATGCGCAGGATGGTGACAACGCCGTGCGTAGCAACGGTTGTGGGGCGGCTGATACGAAGGCAGATGTCAGCGTGTGCGCAGGAGGGTGACCATGCCTGTCGCGAAGGTCTATGCAAAGTCGCAATGGGAGGCGTTCGGGCGCGCACTCGATGCGCTGCCGGAAAAACCGGATGCCGAACGCGGCGTCACGTTGCGCGACGCGATGAAGGAGATGCGGGCACGCGTGCGAGCGGCGCAGGCGAAGGGCTACACGCTGGAGCAGATCGCGGAGGCGGCGAAATCGCACGGCATCGAGATCACGGCAGGCGCGCTCCGGTATGGCCTGCGCGCTGCCGCGAAGGGCGGCGCGGGCGGCGCACGCGCACCATCGGGCACGAGAGCGGCAGGGCCGGCCGCGACATCAGCGACACGTGCGCCTGACAATCCGGCGCGCACAAATCCGGTTCGCCGGGATGGGGGAAAGACCGTAACGAAACAACCCATGCCGGTACAGGGCACACTCGGATTTGCGATCCGGCCCGACACCGACGACCTGTAGGGAGTCGCGATGAACACGACAGCGGACACGGCAGTCAATCTGATCTACCTCGTTGGCGGCGGCAAGGGCGGCGTCGGTAAGAGCGTGGTTGCGCTCGCGCTGGTCGATCACCTGCAACGCAGGGGCGTGAAGGCCGTGCTGGTGGAAAACGACACGTCGAACCCGGACGTGATGCGTGCGGTCCACGACGAGATCGAGTGTGCGTCGTTCGATCTGGATACGGCGGGCGGCTGGATCGACGTGGTGAACTACTGCGATGCGCATCGCGATGCCGCCGTGGTGGTCAGTACGGCGGCGCGTAACCAGGACGGGGTCAGCCGGTACGGCGCGACGCTGGGCAGTACGCTCGGTGAACTCGGGCGGCGGCTCGTCGTGCTGTGGGTCATCAACCGGCAGCGCGACAGTCTCGAACTGCTGCGCCAGTTCAGCGAAACGTTTCCGGATGCAACGGTGCATGTCGTGCGTAACGGGCTTTACGGTGCGCCCGAACGCTTCGTGCTGTACCACGACTCGAAGTTGCGCAAGGCCATCGAGGCGAAGGGCCGGTCACTTGATTTTCCGGAACTGGCTGACCGGGTGGCGGATGATCTGCGCAGTCAGCGGCTCTCGGTGCGCAAGGCGGTAGAGACGCTGCCCATCGGGCAGCGAGCGGAACTGCTGCGCTGGCGGGCGTGCTGTGACGCGATGTTTGCGCAGGTGACGGGCCATGAGTGAGCGGCGTTCGCGGCGGGAACGGCACCCGCGTCCGGCCGATCCGCTCGTGCGGCTTTTCCTCGAAGTGAGCGGTGCGCCACCGGATGACGCCAGCCTGCTGCGCATGCGGCGCGTATCGGCGGCACTGAACCTGCGCGACAACGATGCACTGTGGTCGGTGCTGGCGGTGCTCGAATACTACGTGCGCCTCTACGAGGTGATACCGGAGCGCATCCACCAGGCGGGTGCGGGCGGCGTCGATGCCGCGCGTGCCGAAGCGCACGCGGCCACGCAGGCACTGATGGCGCAGCATCGTGAGGCGCTGGAACGCTGCAAGGAAACCATCGCCATTGCAGAGGCGATGACCGCCGAGCACCAGGCGCGCCATCGCGCGGCGCTTGCGGCGCTGAACCGCGATGCACTGGCGGCACTTACAGCCCACGCGGCGGACCGGATCGCGCAGGCAGCGGGGAACCGGCTCGTGGGCGCGACGGTAGTCGCGGCCCGCGAGCAGCGGCAACGGATCGATGCGGCGCTCGGCGCATTCGAGCGCATCGCGATGCTGCGGCTGGCGCGCGTGGGCTACGCGCTGGTGGCAGGCGCCCTGGTCATGACGCTGCTGGCAGCGGGTGCGGGCGGCGCGGCAGGGTGGTGGGCGGGTGTGCACTGGTCGCGGACGGCCTACCCTTCGGCGGTTCCGTCTCCCACGCTGCGGCGGTGACCCCGGTAGCAGGGCTGCCCGTGCCTGCGGCTCTGTTGTGCCGTGCAAGGCGCGCTGGCGGGTTCCGTGTTGAGGCTGCCTTTCATGGTGTGCCTTTCTGTGCGTGCGCGGCACCAGCGAGCCATGCGGCTTCGAGTGCCTCCCTGATGCACCATACCGCCGTGTCATGGAAGTCGAGCCGGTCGGAGCGACGGGTTTCAAGGGTTTCCAGGCCGAGGAATTTCGCAGCGATTTCGGCAAGCTGCTGGCTTGCGGCGGCGGGCAGGGTGGACGTGTTCACGGGGTTCTCCGGTCAGGTTGTCGGGGCATCATGCGCACCATTCACACGCGGTTTCACGGGAACAGCAAGTGTTTTGTCGGGGGACTGGCGGTGCATGGCCGGAAGGGCTGAGGCAGGCAAACGGCGGGCGGTTGACCCCTGCCTGCGTGGATCAGGCTATGGGAGCATCGCCTTCGATGAACGCAGCGGCGCAGCGGAGCATGTCGGCCGCCGCGTCGAACTGGTCGAAGGCGACCATCGGGCTGCCGTAACCTTCCTCGCGGGCGCGCAGCAATGCCATATCGTAGTGGCGACCGTGCTGATACTGCGTGTCGGTTGCCTCGACGGCGGTGAGAAAGAGGTCGGGGGACCCTGCGGCGTTGGCCGCGACTACGACCATGCGGATACGCTTGAACATGATGGTTTCTCCGGTTCCCGTTGGAGGATGCGCAGACGGCGGGGCGTGATGCGAATACCCTGTCGTCTGCGCGGCCCTGTGGCGGGACGATGGTGGTCCGGCGGGTTCGCGTCAGGCAGCGAGCGGGCCGGACGGCGCGGCGCCCGCGCTCCCTACGCTGTCAGCGGTCGGGAAGGGCCACGGTGACGGCCCGCTGGCGGTGGCACGCGTGCCCGGCGCGTCAGGTACATCAGGCGGCGTATCGTTGACGTGTTCCAGTCCGTTGCCGTGGCTGGTGTCGCCGTCCGCACCGGGTTCAGTCTCAGAACCGTCGCCTTCAGTCGCTTTGGGGCTGCCTGCGGAATCGGCGTGATCGCGGTCCACGCCGTCGCTGTCGTCGTCCTCATCGTCGCTGTACCGCCCTCCCCATGAGGCAGCGGCGGGAATCTCCCGGTCCGTGAAGATTTCCGGCACCCAGGTGACGGTCGCGAGGCGCAGTTCAGCGGCAGCCGCCGCGTCGGCCTTTTTCATCTTTTCGAGGTCGGCGGCGGCTTTGGGTGAGACGGCGGCGGCGACGACTTCGGCGATGCGCGCCTTGCTGACATGGTCAAAATACGTGGCGCGGGTAGGTTGCCAGTACCGGGTCATGTCGAGGTTCAGCGCGCTGGCGAGCGCGTTGATCGGGTGCGGCTTTTCTTCTGCCGCGAGGCCGTCGAGCAGGGTGCCGGTGCAGAAGGCGAGCAGATCGAGCAGGGTCGTGCCGGGGTCCTGTTCGATCAGCCAGGGCAGGAGGTCGGCCCGTTTCGCGGGCAGTTCCGCTGTCCAGCGTGCGCGTTGTGCCACGATGGCGCTCCACGCGGGGCCGCCTTCCAGGTCGGCCGCGCTCATCAGGCTGTCGTGGTTGCTGTTACCGGTGAGGGCGAGGAAGTCAGGCAGGGATGTGTGACCGAAGTGTTCGGGCAGCGCCTTCGGCGCCAGGTGACGCAGCAGCGCGGCGAGTGCAACGGCGGGCTGTGCGATCAGTTCCGCATGAACGGCGGCGGTACGGTGCGCGGTCAGGCGCTGGCAGAGTTTCGCGTTGTGAACGGGCCGGATTTTCGGTGCCTTTGCCGATACCGTTTCGTCTGCTTCGGCTTCCGGCGTGCCGGTCACGTCTGCGCCCGCTGCTTCGAGCGCGCTGGCGTTCTCGCGCCGCACGAGTCCGCGCTCGATGATGAGTTCGCCCTGCTGCCCGACGATCACGAATGCGCCCGCCTCGGCCATCTGGTGTTCGTCCCATACAAGCGCGACGCTTTCAAGGGCAATGAGCGCGGCGTTGACGCGCTCGATTTCCTCGTTGAGCCGGTCGGCTTCCTCGTAGGCGTTTTCGTCGTCCTCCGGGAGGGCTTCGAGCTTTTCCGCGAGTTCGTCCTGCTGCGCGGTGAGGGCGTCCATCTGCTGCTGCTCGTCGTCGATGTAGGGACGTTGCACCGGGCGCAGTCTGCCGTAGCGGTTCAGTTCCAGAAAGTCGCGCTCGACGCGCGTCTCGATCCAGCCCCAGCCCTCGGCGCGCACTTCCTCTGCGGCGGCGTTGAGCTTCTGCGCGACGAGGTGCTGCAACAGTTCGGCGTCGGCAATGTACCCGGCGTTTTCATCGTCGCTGAACAGGTCGCGCCTCACGTATCCGCCCGCCGCCTCATACGCGGCGAGGCCGACGAAGCGCACCAGGCGGCTGCGGCTCACGTCGATTTCGGCGCGCGTGATGGCCTGCCGCAGATAGTTAGGCTGGCGCTGCCAGTCGTTCGAGTCGAGCCATATGCGTTCCTGCGTTTCATGGTCGTCCGCGAGTGCGAGGGCCGCAAGCTGGTCAAGCGTGATGGCGTCCTCGCGCAGCAGCGCAAGCAGTTTGGATGACACGTTGGCGAGTTTCATGCGCCGCCTGACGGTAAGCGGTGAAGCGGAGAACAGCGCCGCGATGTAATCGACGCTACGCCCTTCCTCTGCGAGCATCCGGTACGCGCGCAGCACGTCGAACGGGTCGAGTTCTTCGCGTTCGCTGTTCTCGATCAGAGAAATGGCGAGGGCTTCGCCTTCACTGACGACGCGCACGGGAACCGGGTAGTCGGCGGTGATGTGCTTCTGTTTGAACAGCAGGTCGAGCGCGGCCTCGCGTCGACGGCCCCCGCATACGCCGTAGTTCTGCCGCTTGCTGCGCGAGCCCTTCATTTCGTGCACGATGAGGTTTTGCAGCAGGCCCTTGGCGCGGATGCTGGCGGCGAGAGCATCGATGCCCGACAGGGGTTTCGTGCGGACATTGAGCGGCGACGGGCGCAGGGTGGAATACGGCACGGTGACGACTGGTTGTTCATTGCCGAAACTGGTTTCGAGCGGCGAGGCGGTTGTGCCGGTGTCTGCCGTGATGGTTTGTACTTTCGCTCGCATGACTGACTCCAGAAGGTTGGAAAAAAGATCCGGGTCGGTACGGCGGAGTTGTTCAGGACCTGACCCGGAAAGGAGTCCTGAAAAAAGGTGGGCGGCGGTTGACGCCGCCCGGTGCGGGTTATGCTTTCAACTGGCGCATGGATTCAGCGAGCATCCACAGCGCGCGATTGAGCTTCACGTTCTGGTCGATGCCGGTAATCGGCCGGGTGGACATGGAGCGTCCGCTGCGCGAGCGTCCATGCAGGCCGCCTTTCGTGAGGTTTTCCTGGACCCTTTGAAACACGGTCCACAGGTCGTCGCGGCGGTCCTCGAAACGACGCGGCGCGAGCAGGCTGCTTTCGGTGATGGGGGCGGGTGCTTCGGTATCGGTCGGGTCGTAGCGCAGCGCGAGCGAGGAGCGGGCGAACGCGTGCTGTTCGTCGCGGTCGAGCGTCACGGCCTTCATGCCTTCCTTCTGCTCGCGGATCAGGTCGAAGCCGTCGAGCACATCGAACGCGCCGTTGATGACGTTCTGCACGATGTTGCCTTTGTGGGGCACGCGGATATCGCGCACGGTGTCTCCGGCGACCATGCCGTTCTGGCAGACGAACCGATAGGCACCGGCGAGCATCTGATAGCTGCTCGTGCCGTCGTGTGAATTGAGCAGGATGATCTCGTTGGCTTCTTCGCCGGTGATTTCGTCGGCGTGCCGCATGCGGATCATGTGCTTGGTGAATTCGCGGCGGTCGTCGTGACGCACGCGCGTCTGGCAGACCATGAACGGCTGGAAGCCTTCGTTGCGCAGGCCGCGCAGCACGTCGATGGTGGGAATGTAAGTGTAGCGTTCGGAGCGGCTTTCGTGCTTGCCGTCTGCGAAGATCGACGGGGCGACGCGGCGGATCTGGTCGTCCGACAGCGCCGAATCGGAGCGGAGCATCGGGGAACCGTAACGGAAGGAGGAAGCGAGTTGCATGACACTCTCCACAGCAAAAGAAGGTTGAGGGGTGTTGCGCTGACCGGGCCCCAAGATTCCGCCCGCCTTGTAGGGGTTGGGCTCATCCCGGTGGAACCCGGGGTCTGGCAGTGCTGCAGCCAGTCCCCTGAGTTCGCGCCCGTGCGACTCAAGGAGCCGATGGCCGCCCGGCGTCAAGGAAAAAGGCGAGGGAGGGGTGCGGGCAACACGGTCCCTCGCCCCTTGACGCCGGGCGGCCATCGGCTACGGTCGCGGGTGTCGGGCGGGAACTCAGGGGGCAGGCGGCTGCGAAGCTCCGGGTTTGACCGGGATGAGCCGCCGCGCGGCGAGCGCGATCGTGGGGGCCGCCTGTGCGGCCTCCACCTGACCAGGTCTTCCAGGATTAAGGGGGGCGTCAAGGGATTGATGCCCGTCAGGGCCGGGATGCTCCAGGCGGCCCGGTGCGAAGCACGAAAGCCTGGCCCGGAACGTGAGTGCAGGGAGACGTCCGGCCCGTGCGGCCACCGTCGTGTTTGCCGGTTTACAGGCAACGATGCCTTCGTTCGGGACCGTAAAACCCGGACCATTGCGGCGAGCCGCGGGCATTGCTGCGCGATGGGAATTCAGGTTCCCGTGCCATCCAGAAAGGAAGTCAAGCCTTGAAGAAATTTGCCATCCTGATGCTGTCCGCACCGGCCTTCACGATCGCGGATGCGCAGGAGATTCCGGGGGTGTCGTCCCTGTCACTGTCCGACGTTACAGTGGGAACCGGGCAGACTGGAATCCGGTCGTTCATCGGAACGGCAACCAACCGGACAGACGGACAACTGCGCTTCGCCGCGATCAGGATCAACCGTCTATGGCGGACAGGGCAATCTGCCACGGGATACGATTGCGCAGGCCAGTCACGTCGTGAGCGGCGCACGCTGGCGATTCGAGGTGCCGATCGTGTACGCTTCGACGGCCGCTTACAAGGTTGTGGAAATCGACGCGTTCTCGAGCAGGATGGCCGGAGCCTGGGCCGATGGCACCGGTCGCGAACACATGCCGGCCTATGCGGCGCGGGGTGGATAAACCGGTCCGGGCTGCCGTATGACCGGCCTGGCTGCGTCGTGGTTACGACGCAGGACAGTGCGCCGCCCCGAAGGGCGGCGCATGGATTGATTGCGATGCGCCATCAATCCTTGGTCGGTGCGATCATGGACTGGAGCAGTTCGATGACACCGGGTTCGACAAATACAAAGGGCTGTGTCTCTTCAGCTACGCCGCTGAATATTCTGGCGAACACCCGACGCTTCAAATGTGCCACCCGGCCTGTCCGGTGTGCCTGCCCGGGTTTCACGCGCTCGCTGTGCGCAGACAGGCCGCTGTGTTGCGGGTCGCACTCGACCAGCGCCACATAGTCCTCGTCTGCCAGCTTCTGGTGCTCGGGGCAAAGCCCCCAGCCAGTCGCCGTATACCGCTCGAGATTGGGCCGCACTCGCAACTCCAGCAGGATGTTGCCGGTCTCGAAGGCGCAGCCACAGACCACGCAGATATGCTGTTCGATTGAGACGTACGATTTCTCGCTCATGACGATCTCCGGTTGAAAGGGCGGAATTGCCCGGGACCGTCTTCAACACGGCGCAGCGCAGGCTGTCAGGGGGCAAAGCCGGCCGTGGCCGCAAGCGCCGCAGGCGCGCAGCCCTTGACGGCGAGCACGCCGTGATACCGTGCAGGGAACAGCAAGACCGCACTCCCGATACCGTTTGCGCGGCTTCCGGCCGTTCGCAGGTGCGCAGCACGGGCACGTCCGTCAGGGTCAAAGCGCTGTCCGCTTCTGCTGGCGGTGCACGACGGCTGCGTCGGCCGGCCGATTGTGCGTCGGACAGCCAATCCTGCCTCGCAGATGACGTTCGCAGGATAGATGCGGCATCCGTTGTCGACTGTGTTCGCGGCGGTGGCGTGCGTTGACGAGGCGGGTGGCGTTCGGCACGCTGAACCGAAGCCGGTGAGGCGCGCCAGATATAAAAAGGAATCCATAACGGTACGTGCCTCACACCGGAAACGATGTAAACATGGGTCTTCGTCAACGGTATGGAGAGACACCATGGATACAACCGAAATGAAAGCCTGGTCGGCCCTTTGCGACAGTACCGAAGCCAACGAAACGACCCCGTTCGATGCGGTGGCAATCATCGTCGAAAGCGGGGTGCCTGGCGACGATGCCGCCGGGATGACCGAACGCTGGTCGACGCAGGGCGGCCATCGCATCCGCGTAACCACGGGCGGTCTCTGGACGTGGGATTTCGGTCCGGACGGTCAGGGCTACGGGGCGCGGCAGGCCAATGGCGGGACATGACGTCGCCGCCCCGGAAGGCGCGATCGCGCCGCGGTTACTGCGCGGCCGGGTTCCGCGCTGATCTCGCCGTCGAGGCCGCATGCTGTCCCTGCGTGTCTGGCAGGACCGGCTGACGGTTGCAGGATGCCGCTAACGGCGCCACCAGCGGTTACGGCAGTGAGCATGTCCGACCGGCTGCGTTGCCGCTGCGGTTCGGGCAACAACGCGTAGTCGGTCCGCGGCGCCCGTGTGCCCGATCGAGAGGGGTGTTCCTGGGTGCCGGCAAGATACCCGTCAGCATTCCCGCATCGTTGGGGAGAAACACCGCGATGCGCCAGGGTTGCGTGGAGGCGTCCCTGGCTGCGGTATGCGGTGTCGTCTCCGGGCCGCGCAGCTGACTTGTCGCAGGACGCCAGTTATCCAACGCGCTACGCGCACCGTCTGCCACACGGGCAGTTGTTACAATGACGCCCCTGCAAGCAGAGAACGTCGCGTGATGTAACGATGCCGGTGCAACGAGAGACAGAATCGATGAACGCTCCAGGGATCGTGGGGAAGCCACGTCGGCTGACGCTCGCCAGTGCCATGGCGCAGCGGGAACGAACGAGTGCGTTCATTGGTTCCCGTATCACTGCGGGTGCCATCGAGCTCGAGGTAGTGGACATCGGGCCTTTTACGGACCCGGACGGAAACGTCGTGACCTTTCTTGCGCGCCCGACCGGGCAAGGTGCGCCGGGTGCGGGCGTCCTGCTCAGGACGGCCTGGGGCACCTGCAGGGTCGTCGACTGATCTGCATGGACATCCGGGCGAGGGAAATGTCCGCGAAACCGGCCACCCGGTCAGGGAAGGTGACTTGCTGTTCGGCAACGCTACCAGCCAGATTGCAACCCTCGTCGAACGTCAGAGCCGATTCGTGATGCTGGTAAAAGTCGCCGGCAAGGATTCCGGGGCCGTGGTCAACGCGTTGATACGACACGCCAGCAAGTTACCGCGGGAACTATATAAATCGCTGACCTGGGACAGGGGTACGGAAATGGCTGATCATAAGCGCTTTACCGTGGCAACCAAAATCCAGGTCTATTTCTGCGATCCGCAGAATCCGTGGCAACGCGGCTCGAATGAAAACATGAACGGACTGCTGAGGCAGTACTTCCCGAAAGGCACTGACCTCTCTGCCTATTCCCAAGCTCAACTCGACGCTGTAGCGAGGCGTCTCAACGAGCGTCCGCGCAAGACGCTAAACTTTGACACACCGGCCCAGCGGTTCCATCAATCTGTTGCATCGACCGGTTGAATCCGCAGTCGACACCGGCAGTTCGTAGGCAGCGGCGACGTGCTGGCCGCTGCCGCGTCTCAGCTTCACATTGACGGCATCACGTCGGAAGCCCGGCGCGGGGGCGGTGACACGATTATTATCGCAACGGTGTCAGTTTTAATGCGAACTACGCATTTTGAGCTCTTTTGTACGAACACGCACAGTGCCGGACTATGCTTTTCTGCATCTTCAAAAGCTGTGCGACGGGTCCGTCAGGAGGAACGCATGGAAGACGTGGATGTGCTGGTCATCGGCGCAGGACCGGTCGGCCTGCTGCTCGGCGCCGAATTGCAGCGCGCGCGTGTCGCCGTAGGCGTGATTGACAAGATGCCCGCGAGGGGATTTTTCTGCAAGGCGCTGGGCATTACGCCACGGACGCTCGAAATTTTCGACGATCTCGGTATCGTGGATCGCGCAATCGAGGCCGGTGTATGGCTGACCGGCGTCGAGACATGGGTCGATGGCGCGATGGTGCCGGGGCGCAGCATGCGCTTGCCAGAACATGGTCTGTCTTACGGATCACTCTCGCTCGCGCAGTACGAGACGGAGCGCCTACTCGAGGCAGCATTCGCCGAGCACGGTGGTCAGGTAAACTATGGTCTTGTGCTGGACCGGTTCGAGGACGATACGGATTGCGTCAGGGCGTATCTAGCCGACGCCCACGGCGAGGCGCACGTCGTGCGTTGCAAGTGGCTCGTGGGGTGCGATGGAGCCCACAGCAAGGTGCGCTCAGCACTCGGTTTATCGTTCGAAGGCGAGCAGTATCCGCAGACCTTTGCGCTCGCCGACATGGAAGTGGACTGGACATTGTCGCGCGGGCCCATGTACCGGTTCGAAAGGGCCGGTCCGGAGCACGCGAAGACGAGTGCGGCAGCCGTGCCCGTTCGTGGCTCGACGCGACGCTACCGGCTCTCGATGATCGTGCCAGAAGACCGGGCGTCCTCACTCGCGGCGATTGACGCACCAGACTTCGACATGATGTGCGGTCTGCTGTTGCCGTCACTGCCAGAGGGCGTGCGACTGTCGTCAATGCGATGGTCGTCGGTCTATCGGGTAAGCCATCGCATCGCATCGGGTTACGGGCGCGGCCGGGTATTTATTGCTGGTGACGCCGCGCACATTCATCCTCCCGTAGGCGGTCAGGGCATGAACACGGGCCTGCAGGATGTTCACAATCTTGCGTGGAAGCTTGCCCATGTCGCGAAGGGTCTCGCGGCGCCGGAGTTGCTGGATAGCTACCAGGCGGAACGACATCCCGTCGGCGTCGATGTCGTCAAATCGACGAGCGCGGCACTCAATGCCGTTCTCGCGCGGCAGGCCAGCAATCCGGCAATGCGCGAAACACAACTGTTCGTCACGTATCGCGGAAGCCCGATCGTCACCGATGGTTGGCCCGACGCAGACCCGGCGTCACCTGCACCGGGCGACCGGCTTCCGGATGCCGGTGGTCTATCGCAACGTTTTGTCGGACATGCAAGGCGGCTGCATGAGTTTATCGGCCATGGCCGGTATGCGCTTATTGGTTACGTCGACGCGACGGAGCCGCAATCCGGCGCTTTCAGTGAACTCTGGCGAGCTTTCGCTGCGTGGTCCAGTGACGCTGGATCGGCAATTCTCGTGAGGGCACCGGGCTGCGACACGCCGGACTCAGAACTCGTGACGACATTGACTGATACGGCGGGTGAATTTGCAGCCGCGTATCGACCGGCGAGTGGTGCTGTATGGGTCGCGAGGCCAGATGGTCATATCGCATGGCGCAATGGCCAGTGCTCGATTGACGACATGAAAAGCTGGTCAGAACGCGCAGGCTGTAAACCGGTGTGACACAGGACGCCGGCGGACGACCGGTCTGGCGAAACTCGATTGTCCCTTGTGGGTCGCGTTATGCCTTTCGCATAACGCGCGTACCCGAGATGATCGTCGCGCTCGCTCGAGGGACGCAGTCGGCCAGGGAGCGCCATTTTCGCTGCTACGGCGATTGTGTCGTTCGAATGTCAGCTCCTCACCCGAGCACGGACAATGGGTCCAGATGATTGCGATGTCGGTGCGGGGTTGGGTACTACCGATCCCATGCCGCGGCACTTGATCGCCCACAGGCTTGATAACGCCAGCGGGGATCGGTCACCCGATCACTTCAGCCGCATGACCGTACGTGACGGACGCAGGCGGCACCCGTGTCCTTACCCTTTTGGGTGCCCTACGGCCGTACTAGCTGACGTTCCGTCAGCACGTTCTGTTTAATGGGCTTGGTGATTTTTGACACTCCCGGTCTTTGCAATGATGTAACGCCATTGGCAACGGCACGACGATTGCTCTAGGGCTACGCTGAACAAGCAGCTGAATTGGCGGCGTGTTGGCGATGTGGAGGTGTTC
>NZ_JBANLK010000046.1:8605-47674 GCF_054968425.1 Paraburkholderia sp. AV2 | reverse complement strand
ATCGTCAGGCTCCTTATCCAGCAGAACCCCGGCCCTCACAAGCCGGGGTTTTTGCTTTTGTTCTAGCCCTATAAGTGAGAGCGTTGTGGGTTCTGCTCCGAACAAAGTGCTTGACACTTAGCGGATGTTCCCCCATAATCATCAGCTCTCTGCGGAGGGGTGCCCGAGTGGCTAAAGGGGGCAGACTGTAAATCTGTTGGCTTACGCCTACGTTGGTTCGAATCCAACCTCCTCCACCAGAATTCAGCTGAAGTAGTGTCGGGAATCGGCGTTAGCCGACAAAATCGGCGAACCTCGCGGGTGTAGCTCAATGGTAGAGCAGAAGCCTTCCAAGCTTACGACGAGGGTTCGATTCCCTTCACCCGCTCCAGCAAAGTGAAGTAAATGCCCATGTGGCTCAGTGGTAGAGCACTCCCTTGGTAAGGGAGAGGTCGGCAGTTCGATCCTGCCCATGGGCACCAGTTGGACACAGCGGTATCAGTCTGCACCAGCAAGACCAGTGATTGTTTGCGCGCCCCGCGCAACGTACGGAAAATCCTCTTAGGAGTCGAATATGGCCAAGGGTAAGTTTGAGCGGACGAAGCCGCACGTGAACGTGGGCACGATCGGTCACGTTGACCACGGCAAGACCACGCTGACGGCAGCGATCACGACGGTTCTGACCAAGAAGTTCGGTGGCGAAGCCAAGGCGTACGACCAGATCGACGCGGCGCCGGAAGAAAAGGCCCGTGGTATTACCATCAACACGGCGCACGTCGAGTACGAAACGGCGAACCGCCACTACGCGCACGTTGACTGCCCGGGCCACGCCGACTATGTGAAGAACATGATCACGGGTGCCGCGCAGATGGACGGCGCGATCCTGGTGTGCTCGGCCGCCGACGGCCCGATGCCGCAGACGCGTGAGCACATCCTGCTGGCCCGCCAGGTTGGCGTGCCGTACATCATCGTGTTCCTGAACAAGTGCGACATGGTGGACGACGCGGAGCTGCTCGAGCTGGTCGAAATGGAAGTGCGCGAACTTCTGTCGAAGTACGACTTCCCGGGCGACGACACGCCGATCATCAAGGGTTCGGCGAAGCTGGCGCTGGAAGGCGACACGGGCGAGCTGGGCGAAGTGGCGATCATGAACCTGGCCGACGCGCTGGACACGTACATCCCGACGCCGGAGCGCGCGGTTGACGGTGCGTTCCTGATGCCGGTGGAAGACGTGTTCTCGATCTCGGGTCGCGGCACGGTGGTGACGGGTCGTATCGAGCGCGGCGTGGTGAAGGTTGGCGAGGAAATCGAGATTGTCGGTATCAAGCCGACGGTGAAGACGACCTGCACGGGCGTGGAAATGTTCCGCAAGCTGCTCGACCAGGGTCAGGCGGGCGACAACGTGGGTATCCTGCTGCGCGGCACGAAGCGTGAAGACGTGGAGCGTGGCCAGGTGCTGGCGAAGCCGGGTTCGATCACGCCGCACACGCACTTCACGGCCGAAGTGTACGTGCTGAGCAAGGACGAAGGCGGCCGTCACACGCCGTTCTTCAACAACTACCGTCCGCAGTTCTACTTCCGTACGACGGACGTGACGGGCTCGATCGAGCTGCCGAAGGACAAGGAAATGGTGATGCCGGGCGACAACGTGTCGATCACGGTGAAGCTGATTGCGCCGATCGCGATGGAAGAAGGTCTGCGCTTCGCGATCCGCGAAGGTGGCCGTACCGTCGGCGCAGGTGTCGTCGCCAAGGTTATCGAGTAAGCCAGTTAGCTCGTTGACCGGTTGTTTCCGGGGTTGGCGAAGCCGCCAACCCCAAAATGGTTTAGGGGTATAGCTCAACTGGCAGAGCGTCGGTCTCCAAAACCGAAGGTTGGGGGTTCGATTCCCTCTGCCCCTGCCAACGTATCGCGCCTTAAGCGCGTTGTTCTTTAAGGTGTTATGGCGAATCCTTCCGTCGAAACTGTTAATACTTCCAGCGACAAGCTGATGCTTGCGGCGGGCGTATTGTTGGTGTTGGCCGGGTTCGTAGGGTTCTACTGGCTCGGTAGCCAGGAGTGGTATGTCCGCGGTGCCGTACTGGCAGTTGGCGTCATCGCGGGGGTGGTAGTCGGTCTTCTCTCGGCGCCCGGCAAGAGCTTCATCGCGTTTGCCAAAGACTCGTACAAAGAAGTTCGCAAGGTCGTCTGGCCGACCCGCAAAGAGGCCACGCAGACAACGCTTGTGGTCTTCGGCTTTGTGCTGGCCATGGCCATCTTTCTGTGGATTTGCGACAAATCCATCGAATGGGTGATTTTCTCGGCGATTCTGGGTTGGAAATGATATGAGCGATACACCGGCATCCCCGAGCGGAAAACGTTGGTACGTCGTGCACGCCTACTCCGGCATGGAGAAGAGCGTGCAACGTGCGCTTCAAGAGCGCATCGACCGTGCCGGCATGCAGGACAAGTTTGGCCAGATCCTCGTCCCGACTGAAGAAGTCGTCGAGGTAAAGGGTGGTCACAAATCGGTGACCGAACGTCGTTTCTTCCCGGGCTATGTTCTGGTCGAGATGGAAATGACGGACGAAACGTGGCACCTCGTGAAGAACACGGCGAAGGTGACCGGTTTCGTCGGCGGGGCACGTAATCGCCCGAGCCCGATTTCGCCGCGCGAAGTCGAAAAGATCATGTCGCAGATGCAGGAGGGCGTGGAGAAGCCGCGTCCCAAGACCCTGTTTGAAGTCGGCGAGATGGTTCGTGTGAAGGACGGTCCGTTCACGGACTTCAATGGCAGCGTCGAAGAAGTGAACTACGAAAAATCGCGCGTTCGGGTTTCCGTCACCATTTTCGGTCGTGCCACACCGGTCGAACTCGAATTCGGCCAGGTCGAAAAGCTGTAAATCGAATTCCAACGGGTCGCGTCTACGGATGCGGCCCGTTCTTTCGCGCTTACGGTCCGCGTTATGGCCGTAGAGGAGCGTCAGTAGTCCAGCAGCGGTAGTACGCCGGACGAAAGCGCGCTATCACTCACCTGAACGCTTACGCGTTCCAACGAGGTTTTCAACATGGCAAAGAAAATCATCGGCTTTATCAAGCTGCAGATTCCTGCAGGTAAAGCCAACCCGTCGCCGCCGGTCGGTCCCGCACTGGGCCAGCGCGGTCTGAACATCATGGAGTTCTGCAAGGCGTTCAACGCGCAGACTCAAGCGATGGAGCCGGGGCTGCCGGTGCCGGTCGTTATCACGGCATTCGCGGACAAGAGCTTCACGTTCATCCTGAAGACGCCGCCGGCTACGGTTCTGATCAAGAAGGCAGCGAAGGTCGACAAGGGTTCGGCCAAGCCGCACACCGACAAGGTCGCCACGATCACGCGCGCTCAGGCTGAAGAAATCGCCAAGACCAAGATGCCGGATCTTACGGCAGCGGATATGGACGCAGCGGTCCGCACGATCGCTGGTAGCGCCCGCTCGATGGGCATCGTCGTGGAGGGCGTGTAAATGGCTAAGGTTTCGAAGCGTCAAAAGGCACTCGCTGCCAAGGTCGACAGCCAGAAGCTGTACCCGATCGCCGACGCACTGTCGCTCGTGAAGGAATGCGCCACGGCGAAGTTCGACGAGTCGGTCGACGTCGCGGTCCAGCTCGGCATCGATGCGAAGAAGTCGGACCAGGTCGTTCGCGGCTCGGTCGTGCTGCCCGCAGGCACCGGCAAGTCGGTTCGCGTTGCCGTGTTCGCGCAAGGTGAAAAGGCTGAACAAGCTCGCGCAGCCGGCGCCGAAATCGTCGGCATGGAAGACCTCGCCGAGCAGATCAAGGGTGGCAATCTGAACTTCGACATCGTGATCGCTTCGCCGGACACGATGCGCGTCGTCGGTACGCTCGGTCAAATCCTCGGCCCGCGCGGCCTGATGCCGAACCCGAAGGTCGGCACCGTGACGCCGGACGTCGCCACCGCGGTCAAGAACGCGAAGGCGGGTCAGGTGCAGTTCCGTGTCGACAAGGCCGGTATCATCCACGCGACCATTGGCCGTGCATCGTTTGAGCCGGCAGCGCTGCGCAGCAACCTGGACGCGCTCCTCGACGCCCTGACCAAGGCAAAGCCGGCGACGAGCAAGGGCGTGTACCTGCGCAAGATCGCAGTTTCGAGCACGATGGGCGTCGGCGTTCGCGTCGATCAGTCGTCGCTCGCAGCGTAATAGTTTTGCCGCGCTGCGGTCCCAAAAGGGTCGCAGCGCGGATTTAAAGGGCTTTGGGCGGTTGTGCGCTGGCAGTCTCGCATCGTGCAACCGGTTGTCAAAGACCGTTGGCGGAAATGCAGCAGTTGGGTGTTTCCTTAATGCAAAGCCAACGCAGATGGCGAACCCGAAAAGGTTTTGAAGTGCTGTAGCGAGCGGGAGCGGGCGGCAACGTCCACAAACGCAAACTGAGTTACTCCGGACTGGTCGGTCGCCGTTGTTGAATGCGGCATCTGGCGTGAAAGCGTTGGGTGTCGAATCTGGAGGTTAACCGTGCCACTGAACAAAGAAGGTAAGCAGGCCGTCGTCGCTGAAGTCTCCGCGCAAGTCGCGAAGGCTCAGACCGTCGTGTTGGCCGAGTATCGTGGAATCGCGGTTGGCGATCTGACCAAGCTGCGCGCGAAAGCGCGCGAGCAGCAGGTGTACCTCCGCGTGTTGAAGAACACGCTGGCGCGTCGCGCCGTTGAAGGTACCCCGTTTGCTCCGCTGGCAGAGCAGATGACTGGTCCCCTGATCTACGGCATCTCGGAAGATGCCATTGCTGCAGCGAAGGTCGTCAATGACTTCGCCAAAGGCAATGACAAGTTGATCATCAAGGCCGGTTCCTACGAAGGCAAGGTGATGGACAAGGCAGGCGTGCAAGCGCTGGCCAGCATCCCGAGCCGCGAAGAACTGCTCTCGAAGCTGCTGTTCGTTATGCAAGCTCCGGTTTCCGGTATGGCGCGCGCCCTGGCCGCGCTGGCGGAAAAGAAGCAAGCAGAAGCTGCCTGATTTCAGGTCAGCGAACGAACACAGGCAAGCGAGAAGGATCGCTAGCTGTTTCCGAATTCAAATCTGGAGTAATTTCAAATGGCAATCGCAAAAGAAGACATCCTCGAAGCCGTTGGCTCGATGTCGGTTCTCGAACTGAACGAACTGGTCAAGGCTTTCGAAGAGAAGTTTGGCGTGTCGGCAGCTGCTGTGGCAGTCGCTGGCCCGGCAGGCGGCGCTGGTGCAGCTGCAGCTGCTGAAGAGCAGACCGAATTCACGGTCAACCTGCTTGAAGCAGGCGCAAACAAGGTGTCGGTCATCAAGGCCGTTCGCGAACTGACGGGTCTCGGCCTGAAGGAAGCGAAGGATCTGGTCGACGGTGCACCGAAGCCCGTGAAGGAAGCGGTGCCCAAGGCCGCTGCTGAAGAAGCGAAGAAGAAGCTGGAAGAAGCCGGCGCGAAGGCTGAAATCAAGTAAGTTTCAGCGCGCTGTGCGAAGGCTGGCGGTTTTTACACCGCCGGCCTTTTTGTGCTTTGTGGATTCTGCGTTTTTGTGTTCGATTTTTCAGGAGTCGGAGGCAGGATGCGGAACCCAGAAGCCAAAGAAAAACGTCTTTCGCCGGGTGCAAGCTGCAAGGGCACTATCCAGGCGCACGACGCTTCTCTTTGTCTTCTGAAGCGACTGCAGAAGGCAAGTTTGGTCGGGCAGCGGGCAAGTTATGACAAGCCGAAATCCGTTGCCGTCAGCCAGCGGTTGGTAGAGGCCAACCACCAAGCTTCCAGGGCTCGCGCAGCCATCGGGTCTCAGTCGGTGAACACTCGGGTCGTCCTACCCGCCGTGATTCGGAGATCGTATGCAATATTCCTTCACCGAGAAGAAGCGTATTCGCAAGAGTTTCGCGAAGCGCCCCATCGTTCACCAGGTTCCTTTCCTGCTGGCTACCCAGCTTGAATCATTCAGCACGTTTCTGCAAGCAGAAACGCCGACCGTACAACGCAAACCGGAAGGTCTGCAGGCTGCGTTTACGTCCGTTTTTCCTATTGTTTCCCATAACGGCTTTGCTCGTCTAGAGTTCGTCAGCTACATGCTGTCGCCGCCGGCATTCAACATCAAGGAATGCCAGCAGCGTGGCCTGACGTACTGCTCGGCGCTGCGCGCCAAGGTGCGTCTCGTCCTGCTCGACAAGGAATCGCCGAGCAAGCCGGTCGTCAAGGAAGTGAAGGAGCAGGAAGTGTACATGGGCGAAATTCCGCTTATGACGCCGACGGGCTCGTTCGTCATCAACGGTACCGAGCGTGTCATCGTCTCGCAGCTACACCGTTCGCCTGGCGTGTTCTTCGAACACGACAAGGGCAAGACGCACAGCTCGGGCAAGCTGCTCTTCTCGGCCCGTATCATTCCTTACCGCGGCTCGTGGCTCGATTTCGAGTTCGATCCGAAGGACGTGCTGTACTTCCGCGTCGACCGTCGCCGCAAGATGCCGGTCACGATCCTGCTGAAGGCCATCGGCCTCACGCCGGAACAGATCCTCGCGAACTTCTTCGTGTTCGACAACTTCACGCTGATGCCGGAAGGCGCGCAGATGGAGTTCGTGCCGGAGCGTCTGCGCGGCGAAGTTGCGCGCTTCGACATTAGCGATCGCGAAGGCAAGGTCATCGTCCAGAAGGACAAGCGGATCAACGCGAAGCACATCCGCGACCTCGAAAACGCGAAGACGACGTTCATTTCGGTCCCCGAAGATTATCTGCTCGGCCGCGTTCTCGCGAAGAACGTCGTCGACGGCGACACGGGCGAAGTGATCGCGAACGCGAACGACGAAATCACCGAAAGCGTGCTCGACAAGCTGCGCGAAGCGAAGATCAAGGACATCCAGACGCTCTACACGAACGATCTGGACCAGGGGCCGTACATCTCGTCGACGCTGCGTATCGATGAAACCGCCGATCAAACGGCTGCGCGCATCGCGATCTACCGCATGATGCGTCCGGGCGAGCCGCCGACCGAAGAAGCGGTCGAGGCCCTGTTCAATCGTCTGTTCTACAGCGAAGAAGCGTACGACCTCTCGAAGGTGGGTCGTATGAAGTTCAACCGCCGTGTCGGCCGCGACGAAATCGTCGGCCCGATGACGCTGCAGGATGACGACATTCTCGCGACGATCAAGATCCTCGTCGAACTGCGCAACGGCAAGGGCGAAGTGGACGACATCGACCACCTCGGCAACCGTCGTGTGCGTTGCGTGGGCGAACTCGCGGAAAATCAGTTCCGCGCGGGTCTCGTGCGTGTCGAGCGTGCAGTGAAGGAACGCCTCGGCCAGGCCGAAAGCGAAAACCTGATGCCGCACGACCTGATCAACTCGAAGCCGATTTCGTCGGCGATTCGCGAGTTCTTCGGTTCGTCGCAGCTCTCGCAGTTCATGGACCAGACCAACCCGCTCTCGGAAATCACGCACAAGCGTCGTGTTTCCGCACTGGGCCCGGGCGGTCTGACGCGTGAGCGCGCAGGCTTCGAAGTCCGCGACGTGCACCCGACCCACTATGGCCGTGTGTGCCCGATCGAGACGCCGGAAGGTCCGAACATTGGTCTGATCAACTCGCTCGCTCTGTACGCTCACCTGAACGAATACGGCTTCCTCGAAACGCCGTATCGCAAGGTCGCGGACGGCAAGGTGACCGACCAGATCGACTATCTGTCGGCAATCGAAGAAGGCCGTTACGTGATCGCTCAGGCGAACGCGGCAGTGGCCGACGACGGTACGCTGACCGACGAACTCGTCTCGTCGCGTGAAGCCGGCGAAACGCTGATGGTCACGCCGGACCGCATCCAGTACATGGACGTGGCGCCGTCGCAGATCGTCTCGGTTGCAGCTTCGCTGATTCCGTTCCTCGAGCACGACGACGCGAACCGTGCACTGATGGGTTCGAACATGCAGCGTCAGGCCGTGCCTTGCCTGCGTCCGGAAAAGCCGGTCGTCGGTACGGGCATCGAGCGTACGGTTGCGGTTGACTCGGGCACGACGGTTCAGGCGCTGCGTGGTGGCGTGGTCGATTACGTCGACGCAGGCCGTATCGTGATTCGCGTGAACGATGATGAAGCCGTCGCCGGTGAAGTCGGCGTGGACATTTACAACCTCATCAAGTACACGCGTTCGAACCAGAACACGAACATCAACCAGCGTCCGATCGTGAAGATGGGCGACAAGGTTGCGCGCGGCGACGTGCTGGCTGACGGCGCATCGACCGATCTGGGCGAGCTCGCGCTCGGCCAGAACATGCTGATCGCGTTCATGCCGTGGAATGGCTACAACTTCGAAGACTCGATCCTGATCTCGGAGAAGGTGGTTGCGGACGATCGCTACACGTCGATCCACATCGAAGAACTGAATGTCGTTGCGCGCGACACGAAGCTCGGACCGGAAGAAATCACGCGCGACATTTCGAACCTCGCGGAAGTGCAGCTTGGCCGTCTCGACGAGTCGGGCATCGTGTACATCGGCGCGGAAGTCGAAGCGGGCGACGTGCTCGTGGGCAAGGTCACGCCGAAGGGCGAAACCCAGCTCACGCCGGAAGAAAAGCTGCTGCGAGCGATCTTTGGCGAGAAGGCTTCGGACGTGAAGGATACGTCGCTGCGCGTGCCCTCGGGCATGAGCGGCACGGTCATCGACGTGCAGGTGTTCACGCGTGAAGGCATCCAGCGCGACAAGCGTGCGCAACAGATCATCGACGATGAACTGAAGCGCTATCGCCTCGACCTGAACGACCAGTTGCGCATCGTGGAAGGCGACGCGTTCCAGCGTCTCGCGCGCATGCTCGACGGCAAGGTGGCGAACGGCGGTCCGAAGAAGCTCGCGAAGGGCACGAAGATCGATCAGGCTTATCTGAGCGATCTCGACCACTACCACTGGTTCGACATCCGCCTCGCCGACGAAGAAGCCGCGGCCCAGCTTGAAGCGATCAAGAACTCGATCGAAGAGAAGCGCCACCAGTTCGACCTCGCGTTCGAAGAGAAGCGCAAGAAGCTCACGCAAGGCGACGAACTGCCGCCGGGCGTGCTGAAGATGGTCAAGGTGTACCTCGCGGTGAAGCGCCGTCTGCAGCCTGGCGACAAGATGGCCGGCCGTCACGGTAACAAGGGTGTCGTGTCGAAGATCGTTCCGATCGAAGACATGCCGTACATGGCTGATGGCCGTCCGGCCGACGTCGTGCTGAACCCGCTCGGCGTGCCGTCACGGATGAACGTGGGTCAGGTTCTCGAAGTGCATCTCGGCTGGGCCGCGAAGGGTCTTGGCTGGCGTATCGGCGAAATGCTGCAGCGTCAGACGAAGATCGCGGAAGTGCGCGCGTTCCTCACGAAGATCTACAACGAGTCGGGTCACGCGGAAGATCTGGACAGCTTCAGCGACGACGAGATTCTCGAACTCGCGCGGAATCTGCGTGAAGGCGTGCCGTTCGCGACGCCGGTGTTCGACGGTGCGACCGAAGAAGAAATGTCGAAGATGCTCGATCTCGCCTATCCGGACGATATCGCGCAGAACCTCGGCATGACGAAGTCGAAGAACCAGGTGCGTCTGTACGACGGCCGCACGGGTGAAGCCTTCGAGCGTACGGTCACCGTGGGCTACATGCACTACCTGAAGCTGCACCACCTTGTCGACGACAAGATGCACGCGCGTTCGACGGGTCCGTACTCGCTCGTCACGCAGCAGCCGCTGGGTGGTAAGGCGCAGTTCGGTGGCCAGCGTTTCGGTGAAATGGAAGTGTGGGCGCTCGAAGCGTATGGCGCTTCGTATGTGCTGCAGGAAATGTTGACGGTGAAGTCCGACGACGTGACGGGCCGGACGAAGGTGTACGAGAACCTTGTCAAGGGCGACCACGTGATCGACGCGGGCATGCCGGAATCCTTCAATGTGCTGGTGAAGGAAATCCGCTCGCTCGGTATCGACATCGACCTCGACCGCAACTAATCGGACTACGGAGAGAAGGCAATGAAAGCTCTGCTCGATCTATTCAAGCAAGTCCAACAAGAAGAAGTTTTCGACGCGATCAAGATCGGTCTGGCCTCGCCGGACAAGATCCGCTCGTGGTCGTTCGGTGAAGTGAAGAAGCCGGAGACCATCAACTACCGGACGTTCAAGCCGGAACGCGATGGTCTGTTCTGCGCGAAGATCTTCGGGCCGATCAAGGACTACGAGTGCCTGTGCGGCAAGTACAAGCGCCTGAAGCACCGTGGCGTGATCTGCGAGAAGTGCGGCGTGGAAGTCACGCTGGCGAAGGTGCGCCGCGAACGCATGGGCCACATCGAACTGGCCTCGCCGGTCGCGCACATCTGGTTCCTGAAGTCGCTGCCGTCGCGTCTGGGCATGGTGCTCGACATGACGCTGCGCGACATCGAGCGCGTGCTGTACTTCGAAGCGTACGTGGTGATCGAACCGGGCATGACGCCGCTGAAGGCGCGTCAGATCATGACCGAAGAGGATTACTACAACAAGGTCGAGGAATACGGCGACGAATTCCGTGCCGAAATGGGCGCGGAAGGCGTGCGCGAGCTGCTGCGCGCGATCAACATCGACGAGCAGGTCGAGACGCTGCGCACGGAGCTGAAGAACACCGGCTCGGAAGCGAAGATCAAGAAGTACGCGAAGCGCCTGAAGGTGCTCGAGGCCTTCCAGCGTTCGGGCATCAAGCCCGAATGGATGGTGCTCGAAGTGCTGCCGGTGCTGCCGCCGGAACTGCGTCCGCTCGTGCCGCTCGACGGCGGCCGTTTCGCGACCTCGGACCTGAACGATCTGTATCGCCGCGTCATCAACCGCAACAACCGTCTGAAGCGTCTGCTCGAGCTCAAGGCGCCGGAGATCATCGTCCGCAACGAAAAGCGGATGCTCCAGGAAGCGGTTGACTCGCTGCTCGACAACGGTCGTCGCGGCAAGGCGATGACGGGCGCGAACAAGCGTCCGCTCAAGTCGCTCGCCGACATGATCAAGGGTAAGGGCGGCCGCTTCCGCCAGAACCTGCTGGGCAAGCGCGTGGACTACTCGGGCCGTTCGGTCATCGTGGTGGGTCCGACGCTCAAGCTGCACCAGTGCGGTCTGCCGAAGCTGATGGCGCTCGAACTCTTCAAGCCGTTCATCTTCAACAAGCTGGAAACGATGGGTGTTGCCACGACCATCAAGGCGGCGAAGAAGGAAGTCGAGAACCAGACGGCGGTGGTGTGGGACATCCTCGAAGAGGTGATCCGCGAGCATCCGGTCATGCTGAACCGTGCGCCTACTCTTCACCGTCTCGGTATCCAGGCTTTCGAGCCGGTGCTGATCGAAGGTAAGGCAATCCAGCTGCACCCGCTCGTTTGCGCGGCGTTCAACGCCGACTTCGACGGTGACCAGATGGCCGTTCACGTTCCGCTGTCGCTCGAAGCGCAGATGGAAGCGCGCACGCTCATGCTTGCGTCGAACAACGTCCTGTTCCCGGCCAACGGCGATCCGTCGATCGTGCCGTCGCAGGATATCGTGCTGGGCCTGTACTACGCCACGCGTGAAGCGGTCAACGGCAAGGGCGAAGGCATGACGTTCACGGGCGTGTCGGAAGTGCTCCGCGCGTACGAGAACAAGGAAGTCGAGCTGGCTTCGCGCGTCAACGTGCGTATTACCGAAATGGTCCACAACGAGGACAAGTCGGAAGGCGCACCCGCGTTCGTGCCGAAGATCTCGCTGTATGCGACCACGGTCGGCCGCTCGATCCTGTCGGAAATCCTGCCGCCGGGCCTGCCGTTCACGGTGCTGAACAAGCCGCTGAAGAAGAAGGAAATCTCGCGTCTGATCAACACCGCGTTCCGCAAGTGCGGTCTGCGCGAAACGGTGATCTTCGCCGACCAGCTGATGCAGTCGGGCTTCCGTCTTGCTACGCGCGCCGGTATTTCGATCTGCGTGGACGACATGCTCGTGCCGCCGCAGAAGGAAACCATTGTCGGCGACGCCGCAAAGAAGGTGAAGGAGTACGACCGTCAGTACATGTCGGGTCTCGTCACCGCGCAGGAACGCTACAACAACGTGGTCGACATCTGGTCGGCAACGTCGGAAGCGGTCGGCAAGGCGATGATGGAGCAGCTCGCGACGGAACCGGTGGTGGACCGCGACGGCAAGGAAACGCGTCAGGAATCGTTCAACTCGATCTACATGATGGCCGACTCGGGCGCGCGGGGTTCCGCGGTCCAGATCCGTCAGTTGGCGGGTATGCGTGGCCTGATGGCGAAGCCGGACGGCTCGATTATCGAAACGCCGATTACCGCGAACTTCCGCGAAGGTTTGAACGTGTTGCAGTACTTCATCTCGACCCACGGCGCACGTAAGGGTCTGGCTGATACGGCACTGAAGACCGCGAACTCGGGTTACCTGACGCGTCGTCTCGTCGACGTGACGCAGGATCTCGTGGTCGTCGAGGACGATTGCGGCACGTCGAACGGCGTGGCGATGAAGGCGCTCGTGGAAGGCGGTGAAGTCGTCGAAGCGCTGCGCGACCGTATTCTCGGCCGCGTCGCGGTGGCGGACGTCGTCAATCCGGAAACGCAGGAAACGCTGTACGAAGCGGGCTCGCTGCTGGACGAAGATTCGGTCGAAGAGATCGAGCGTCTCGGCATCGACGAAGTGCGCGTGCGCACGCCGCTCACCTGCGAAACGCGCTATGGCCTGTGCGCAGCGTGCTACGGCCGCGACCTCGGCCGCGGCTCGCGCGTGAACGTCGGCGAAGCCGTCGGCGTGATCGCGGCACAGTCGATCGGCGAACCGGGCACGCAGCTCACGATGCGTACGTTCCACATCGGTGGCGCGGCGTCGCGTGCGGCGGTGGCTTCGTCGGTGGAAGCCAAGTCGAACGGTACGGTCCGCTTCACGGTGACGATGCGTTACGTCACGAATGCGAAGGGCGAGCAGATCGTCATCTCGCGTTCGGGCGAAGCCATCATTGCCGACGATCACGGCCGCGAGCGCGAGCGTCACAAGGTGCCGTACGGCGCGACGCTGCTGCAGCTCGACGGTGCGCAGATCAAGGCCGGCGCGCAGCTCGCAACGTGGGATCCGCTCACGCGTCCGATCATCACCGAGTACGGTGGCACGGTGAAGTTCGAAAACGTCGAGGAAGGCGTGACCGTGGCGAAGCAGATCGACGACGTCACGGGTCTGTCGACCCTCGTCGTGATCGACGTGAAGCGCCGCGGTTCGCAGGCTTCGAAGAGCGTGCGTCCGCAGGTCAAGCTGATCGACGCGAACGGCGACGAAGTGAAGATTCCGGGCACGGAGCATTCGGTGCAGATCGGCTTCCAGGTGGGCGCGCTGATCACCGTGAAGGACGGTCAGCAGGTTCAGGTGGGTGAAGTGCTCGCACGTATCCCGACCGAAGCGCAGAAGACGCGTGACATTACCGGTGGTCTGCCGCGTGTGGCGGAACTGTTCGAAGCACGTTCGCCGAAGGACGCAGGTATCCTGGCGGAAGTCACGGGTACGACGTCGTTCGGCAAGGACACGAAGGGCAAGCAGCGTCTCGTCATCACGGACCTCGAAGGCAATCAGCACGAGTTCCTGATCGCGAAGGAAAAGCAGGTGCTGGTCCACGACGGTCAGGTCGTCAACAAGGGCGAAATGATCGTGGACGGCCCGGCCGATCCGCACGACATCCTGCGTCTGCAGGGTATCGAGGCGCTGTCGCGCTACATCGTGGACGAAGTGCAGGACGTGTACCGTCTGCAGGGCGTGAAGATCAACGACAAGCACATCGAAGTGATCGTGCGTCAGATGCTGCGCCGCGTGCAGATCACCGACAACGGCGATACGCGTTTCATTCCTGGCGAACAGGTCGAGCGGTCGGACATGCTCGACGAAAACGACAAGATGAACGCGGAAGACAAGCGTCCGGCAACGTACGAGAACGTGCTGCTCGGTATCACGAAGGCTTCGCTCTCGACCGACTCGTTCATCTCGGCGGCGTCGTTCCAGGAAACGACCCGCGTGCTGACCGAAGCGGCGATCATGGGCAAGCGCGACGATCTGCGTGGCCTGAAGGAAAACGTGATCGTCGGCCGTCTGATTCCGGCCGGTACGGGTCTCGCGTTCCACAAGGCGCGCCGTGCGAAGGAATCGTCGGATCGCGAGCGTTTCGACCAGATCGCAGCGGAAGAAGCGTTCGACTTCGGCACGCCGGAAACCCCGGCTGTCGAGGAGCCGCAGCAGCCGCATACGACGGACGAGTAAGCAGCGGGGCGGCGTCAGCCGCCTCTTGCCGAAACTTCGCCGCGATGGCGTCGCAAAGCCGTCTGGTTTCGACCGGACGGCTTTTTTATTTGGCGCTGGCGCGCCGGCGGTGCGGTACATGTTGCGCTCGCGCCTGCGGCCTCGTGCCGCAGTGTCGGCGCGGCGCGCTGCGTGCCGGAGTGCAGCGTGCTAACGTAGCGCGCCACGTCTGCGCTCGTGCGGATTTCCGTATGGCATGGGCGGTGTTATCTGAATCTGGAGGCGGTAATCATGTGGTTGGTCGGGACCGGTCTCATCCTGAATCTGGTGGCGTGCGTCGCCATCTTTTCGCATCTGCTGCATAACGTCGGGGCGCAGTCGGCCGCGATGTTCTTCGCGACGTTTCTCGTCCTCTGGGCGTTTCTGATCATCGGCTTCATCATGCAGCTCGCCGGCAAGGTGAAGATGGGCGCCGCACTTCTCGCGCTCGGCTCGCTCCTGCTCGTGGCCGGTAGTGTCGTGCTGCTGCCGGTCGGGTTGCTTGTGGTCGTCGCCGTCGTTGCCGGTATCGTGACGATCGTCGGTGCGCTTCAGCGTGCGGGCCGGCGCGGATTTTAAGGCCGGGGCGCTCGTTTTCCTCGCTTTCCTCCCGTATTTCCCAGGCCGAACGGCCAATCTTCGCGGTCACGGCGGTCAAGGCGCGCCCGGGTTGGTAAAATCCGGTCCACTGCCTTTGCTTCGCGCTTTTCTACCGATCCGTCGCCGCCTTCATGTCCCGCTCCCTCGAAATTCTCAACGAAGTCTTCGGTTATCCCGCCTTTAGAGGGCAGCAAGCCGAGATCGTCGAGCATGTCGCGGCTGGCGGGGACTCATTGGTGCTCATGCCCACCGGCGGCGGCAAGTCGCTCTGCTACCAGATCCCGGCGCTCGTGCGCCACGAGGCCGGTCATGGCGCCGGCATCGTCGTTTCTCCGCTCATCGCACTCATGCAGGACCAGGTGGCGGCGCTCACCGAAGTGGGCGTACGTGCCGCCTACCTCAACTCGACGCTCTCCGGCTCCGAGGCCGCTGCCACGGAGCGCGCGCTGCGCGAAGGCGACATCGATCTGCTCTATGTCGCGCCGGAGCGGCTCATGACGCCGCGTTTTCTCGATCTGCTCGAACGCGCGCGCATCGGCCTGTTCGCCATCGACGAGGCACATTGCGTGTCCCAATGGGGACACGATTTCCGGCCCGAGTACATTCAGCTCTCGGTGCTGCACGAGCGGTTCCCGAACGTTCCGCGCATTGCGCTCACCGCGACTGCGGACGCCATCACGCGCGACGAGATCGTGCACCGCCTCGCGCTCGACGACGCCCGTATTTTCGTGTCGAGCTTCGACAGGCCGAACATCCGCTACCGCATTGTCGAAAAGGACAACGCGCGCGCGCAGCTGCTGGATTTCATCCGCGCCGAGCACACGCGCGCCGACGGCACGACGGACGCCGGCGTCGTCTATTGCCTCTCGCGCCGAAAGGTCGAGGAGACCGCGGAATGGCTGAAGGGGCAGGGCGTTCGCGCGTTGCCCTATCACGCCGGCATGGAGTTCGAAGTACGCCAGCAGCATCAGGAGATGTTCCAGCGCGAGGAGGGCGTCGTGATGTGCGCGACTATCGCTTTCGGTATGGGCATCGACAAACCTGACGTGCGCTTCGTGGCGCACCTCGATCTGCCCAAGAGCGTGGAAGGTTATTACCAGGAAACCGGCCGCGCGGGCCGTGACGGGCTGGCGGCGAACGCATGGATGGCCTATGGCCTCGGCGACGTCGTTCAGCAGCGCAAGATGATCGACGAATCCGATGCGGACGAGGCCCACAAGCGCGTGCAGACCGGCAAGCTCGACGCGCTGCTCGGCCTGTGCGAAACCGCGTCGTGCCGCCGCGTGCGGCTGCTTGCCTACTTCGGCGAAGAGAGCAAGCCCTGCGGCAACTGCGATACGTGCCTTGAGCCGCCCGACACCTGGGATGCCACGCGCGAGGCGCAGATGGCGCTTTCGTGCGTGTTCCGCGCGCAGCGTGCCAGCGGCTTCAATTTCGGCGCGGGCCATCTGATCGACATCCTGCGCGGCAACCGCAACGAAAAGATCTTGCAGCGCGGGCACGAGAAGATTTCGACGTTCGGCATCGGCGCGGCGCTCGCTGAAGCCGAGTGGCGAGCAATCTTCCGGCAGCTCGTGGCGTTCGGTTTTCTCGCCGTCGATCACGACGGCTTCGGTTCGCTCGTGCTCACGGAGGCGAGCAAGCCCGTCCTTAAGGGCGAGCAGAAGGTGACGATGCGCCGCTACGTCAAGCCGCAGCGCACGCGCCAGTCGTCCGGCCGCACGAGCGAGCGCGCCGATCCGACCCTTGGCATGAGCCCGCGCCAGCGATCGCGCTGGGACCGCCTGCGTCTATGGCGTACCGAAACGGCGAAGAGCGAGGGCGTGCCGGCTTATGTCATCTTCCACGACGCCACGCTGGCTGAGATCGCCCGTAACGGCCCCGAGTCCGTCGACGAGCTGCGCGAGATTCCCGGCATTGGCGCGCGCAAGCTCGAACGCTTCGGCGAGGAGCTCGTCGAGGTGGTCGGCGACGAATAAGCGGTTTCCGTTATCGCCCGTTGCGAAGGGCCAAGTCTCCGAAAGTCGCAAGCCGTTGACTTGCTTGGCATTTTCGGAATATCATGCTGGGTTCCGGTTCTTGGGATGTTTGCGCTCGCCGTCCGAATGGTGGGAAACAAACGTCCGTGGGGACTCCCCATTACGGGTTCCGGATCGATTGCGCATGGTTTTCCGCTTTGCCCGGGAATAAATGCGCCGATTTTGTTCAATTTCAGGAATAAACAATGCCAACCATCAATCAACTGGTTCGCAAAGGCCGCGCTTCGGAAGCTACGAAGAGCAAGAGCCCGGCCCTGCAGGACTGCCCGCAGCGTCGCGGCGTGTGCACCCGCGTGTACACGACGACGCCGAAGAAGCCGAACTCGGCACTCCGTAAGGTCGCCAAGGTTCGCCTCACGAACGGCTTCGAAGTCATTTCGTACATCGGTGGTGAAGGCCACAACCTGCAGGAACACTCGGTCGTGCTGATCCGCGGCGGCCGTGTGAAGGACTTGCCGGGTGTGCGTTACCACATGGTTCGTGGCTCGCTGGATACCCAGGGCGTCAAGGATCGTAAGCAGGCTCGTTCGAAGTATGGCGCAAAGCGCGCCAAGGCTGCGAAGTAAGCATTACAGAAGGGTCGTCCGTGCTTGTCGAAAGCGCGAGGCGATACAGGCGGTGGTGCCGGATTCGCCGGTGCTGTCGAGTAAGTGGTCACCCGACCAGGCTGGTAAGTCGTGAGATGAATCGGGTTAGTTGGTGGCCGCGGAGCGTTGGGTTCTCTCCACGCTTCAACTGAAAAGTTAAAGGAAGAAACATGCCGCGTCGTCGCGAAGTCCCCAAGCGGGAAGTGTTGCCGGATCCGAAGTTCGGCAACGTTGATGTAGCCAAGTTCATGAACGTGCTGATGCTCTCCGGCAAGAAGTCGGTTGCCGAGCGTATCGTGTACGGCGCTTTCGAACAGATCCAGACCAAGGGTGGCAAGGACCCGCTGGAAGTGTTCACTGTCGCGCTCAACAACGTGAAGCCGGTGGTGGAAGTGAAGAGCCGCCGCGTTGGTGGTGCGAACTATCAGGTTCCGGTCGAAGTGCGCCCCTCGCGTCGTATGGCATTGGCGATGCGTTGGCTGCGTGAAGCCGCGAAGAAGCGCAGCGAGAAGTCGATGGCCCTGCGTCTGGCAGGTGAACTCTCCGAAGCGGCCGAAGGCCGTGGCGGCGCGATGAAGAAGCGCGACGAAGTTCACCGGATGGCAGAAGCGAACAAGGCGTTCTCGCACTTCCGCTTCTAAGAGAAAACCCCAACTGGGGTTTGCTCCAAAAGCGGAAAAAATTCCGGGCGGGTGCGCTTATCCAGCGCCTCGCCCGTTTGTGTTCAGGCGCGTCGGGATCGAACCCGGCGCGCACCTCCCCATAGAGGATCAAAGTGGCTCGCAAGACTCCTATCGAGCGCTACCGCAACATCGGTATTAGCGCTCACATCGACGCCGGCAAGACGACGACGACCGAGCGCATTCTGTTCTACACCGGCGTGAACCACAAGATTGGTGAAGTTCACGACGGCGCCGCCACCATGGACTGGATGGAGCAGGAGCAGGAGCGTGGCATCACGATTACCTCCGCTGCTACCACGGCCTTCTGGAAGGGCATGGGCGGCAACTATCCGGAACACCGCATCAACATCATCGACACCCCGGGCCACGTCGACTTCACGATTGAAGTCGAGCGCTCGATGCGCGTGCTCGACGGCGCATGCATGGTCTACTGCGCGGTGGGTGGTGTGCAGCCGCAGTCGGAAACGGTGTGGCGCCAGGCGAACAAGTACAAGGTTCCCCGTCTCGCGTTCGTCAACAAGATGGACCGTACCGGCGCGAACTTCTTCAAGGTCTACGACCAGCTGAAGACCCGCCTGAAGGCGAATCCGGTTCCCGTCGTGGTGCCGATCGGCTCGGAAGAAACCTTCAAGGGCGTCGTCGACCTCCTGAAGATGAAGGCCATCATTTGGGACGAAGCGTCGCAAGGTACGAAGTTCGACTACGTCGACATCCCGGCCGAACTCGTTGACACGTGCAACGAGTGGCGCGAGAAGATGATCGAGTCGGCAGCCGAAGCCAGCGAAGAGCTGATGGAAAAGTACCTCGGCGGCGAAGAGCTCTCGGAAGCCGAAGTCGTCAAGGCGCTGCGCGACCGTACGATCGCGTGCGAAATCCAGCCGATGCTGTGCGGCACCGCGTTCAAGAACAAGGGCGTGCAGCGCATGCTCGACGCCGTGATCGACTTCCTGCCGTCGCCGGTGGACATTCCCCCGGTCAAGGGCGAGCTCGAAAACGGTGAAACGGCAGAGCGCCGCGCAGCCGACGACGAGAAGTTCTCGGCACTCGCGTTCAAGATCATGACCGACCCGTTCGTCGGCCAGCTGATCTTCTTCCGCGCGTACTCGGGCGTCGTCAACTCGGGCGACACGGTGCTGAACTCGACGAAGGGCAAGAAGGAACGCCTCGGTCGTATTCTGCAGATGCACGCGAACAACCGTGAAGAAATCAAGGAAGTTCGTGCAGGCGACATTGCTGCGGCTGTCGGCCTGAAGGAAGCGACCACGGGTGACACGCTGTGCGACCCGGCGAACCCGATCGTTCTGGAGCGCATGGTGTTCCCGGAGCCGGTGATTTCGCAGGCCGTCGAGCCGAAGACGAAGCCGGACCAGGAAAAGATGGGCCTCGCGCTCAACCGCCTGGCACAGGAAGATCCGTCGTTCCGCGTCCAGACGGACGAGGAATCGGGCCAGACCATTATTTCGGGCATGGGCGAGCTCCACCTCGAAATTCTGGTCGACCGTATGAAGCGCGAATTCGGCGTGGAAGCGACCGTCGGCAAGCCGCAGGTTGCCTACCGCGAAACGATTCGCGCCATCGCGAAGGACGTCGAAGGCAAGTTCGTCAAGCAGTCGGGTGGTCGCGGCCAGTACGGTCACGCGGTCATTACGCTTGAGCCGAACGAGCAGGGCAAGGGCTACGAGTTCCTGGACGAGATCAAGGGCGGTGTGATTCCGCGCGAATACATTCCGGCGGTGGACAAGGGTATTGCCGATACGCTGAAGTCGGGCGTGCTGGCGGGCTTCCCGGTCGTCGACGTGAAGGTTCACCTGACGTTCGGTTCGTACCACGACGTTGACTCGAACGAAAACGCGTTCCGCATGGCCGGTTCGATGGCGTTCAAGGAAGCGATGCGCAAGGCTCAGCCGGTCATCCTCGAACCGATGATGGCCGTCGAAGTCGAAACGCCGGAAGACTACATGGGCAACGTGATGGGCGACCTGTCGGGCCGTCGCGGTATCGTCCAGGGCATGGAAGACATGGTTGGCGGCGGCAAGATCGTTCGCGCCGAAGTGCCGCTGTCGGAAATGTTCGGCTACTCGACGTCGCTGCGCTCGCTCACGCAGGGGCGCGCCACGTACACGATGGAATTCAAGCACTACGCAGAGGCACCGCGTAACGTGGCCGACGCGATCATCAGCGCGAAGGCGAAGTAAGCATCGGCACGGAGCGAACCAGGCATGGGCCCGGTTCGCAACGAACAGTCACCGGTTCACCACTTTTTTGAAAGAAGAGAAACATGGCAAAAGGTAAATTCGAACGGACGAAGCCGCACGTGAACGTGGGCACGATCGGTCACGTTGACCACGGCAAGACCACGCTGACGGCAGCGATCACGACGGTTCTGACCAAGAAGTTCGGTGGCGAAGCCAAGGCGTACGACCAGATCGACGCGGCGCCGGAAGAAAAGGCCCGTGGTATTACCATCAACACGGCGCACGTCGAGTACGAAACGGCGAACCGCCACTACGCGCACGTTGACTGCCCGGGCCACGCCGACTATGTGAAGAACATGATCACGGGTGCCGCGCAGATGGACGGCGCGATCCTGGTGTGCTCGGCCGCCGACGGCCCGATGCCGCAGACGCGTGAGCACATCCTGCTGGCCCGCCAGGTTGGCGTGCCGTACATCATTGTGTTCCTGAACAAGTGCGACATGGTGGACGACGCGGAGCTGCTCGAGCTGGTCGAAATGGAAGTGCGCGAACTTCTGTCGAAGTACGACTTCCCGGGCGACGACACGCCGATCATCAAGGGTTCGGCGAAGCTGGCGCTGGAAGGCGACACGGGCGAGCTGGGCGAAGTGGCGATCATGAACCTGGCCGACGCGCTGGACACGTACATCCCGACGCCGGAGCGCGCGGTTGACGGTGCGTTCCTGATGCCGGTGGAAGACGTGTTCTCGATCTCGGGTCGCGGCACGGTGGTGACGGGTCGTATCGAGCGCGGCGTGGTGAAGGTTGGCGAGGAAATCGAGATTGTCGGTATCAAGCCGACGGTGAAGACGACCTGCACGGGCGTGGAAATGTTCCGCAAGCTGCTCGACCAGGGTCAGGCGGGCGACAACGTGGGTATCCTGCTGCGCGGCACGAAGCGTGAAGACGTGGAGCGTGGCCAGGTGCTGGCGAAGCCGGGTTCGATCACGCCGCACACGCACTTCACGGCCGAAGTGTACGTGCTGAGCAAGGACGAAGGCGGCCGTCACACGCCGTTCTTCAACAACTACCGTCCGCAGTTCTACTTCCGTACGACGGACGTGACGGGCTCGATCGAGCTGCCGAAGGACAAGGAAATGGTGATGCCGGGCGACAACGTGTCGATCACGGTGAAGCTGATTGCGCCGATCGCGATGGAAGAAGGTCTGCGCTTCGCGATCCGCGAAGGTGGCCGTACCGTCGGCGCAGGTGTCGTCGCCAAGGTTATCGAGTAAAATTGATAGCTTGCTGTAGAAGTTGATGTACCCGGGATCGGGGCGCGGCTCTCCGTCGCACCCCGATCCTTCGCTCTTTATCTAGTCTGGCGGAGCAAGTCCGCCTCGCTCTTTTCAAGGAATTGTCATGCAGAACCAGAAAATCCGTATTCGCCTGAAGGCTTTCGACTATCGCCTGATCGACCAGTCGGCTGCCGAGATCGTCGACACGGCGAAGCGGACGGGTGCAATCGTTCGTGGCCCGGTGCCGCTGCCGACGCGCATCCAGCGTTTCGACATCCTGCGTTCGCCGCACGTCAACAAGACGTCGCGCGATCAGCTCGAAATCCGCACCCACCTGCGCCTGATGGACATCGTCGACCCGACGGACAAGACCGTCGACGCACTGATGAAGCTGGACCTGCCGGCTGGTGTGGACGTCGAAATCAAGCTGCAGTAAGGCCTCTGAACGCTGCCTGGATTGCCGGTCAGCGGGTCTTCCCTCTGTAAGTCTTTGATTGCTTGCGGAAAACGAGAAAGGACGTTATACTTGACGTCTTTTCGCGCATTTGCGCAAAAAATCGGTGCGTCCCATTGGGGTTGTCTTGTCAAAAGCGCCCTGAAAAAGCACCGGTACTTTGTAAATTAGCCCCGACCAATCGCAGTCGGGAATGGAGAAAACGATGAGCCTTGGACTCGTAGGTCGCAAGGTTGGCATGACCCGTATCTTCACGGCCGATGGGGACTCGATTCCCGTTACCGTGCTGGACGTGTCCGACAACCGCGTGACGCAGATCAAGACTGTTGAAACCGACGGCTACACGGCCGTTCAGGTTGCGTTCGGTACGCGTCGTGCATCGCGCGTGACGAAGCCGCTCGCAGGTCATCTTGCCAAAGCTGGCGTTCAAGCCGGTGAAATCCTCAAGGAATTCCAGATCGACGCCGCCAAGGCTGCCGAACTGTCGAATGGCGCGGTGATCGGTGTGGATCTCTTCTCGGAAGGCCAGAAGGTCGACGTGCAAGGCACCTCGATCGGTAAGGGCTACGCCGGTACCATCAAGCGTTACAACTTCGCATCCGGCCGTGCTTCGCACGGTAACTCGCGCTCGCACAACGTGCCGGGTTCGATCGGTATGGCGCAGGATCCGGGCCGCGTGTTCCCGGGCAAGCGCATGACCGGTCACATGGGTGACGAAACCGTGACGGTGCAAAACCTCGAAATCGCACGTATCGACGCAGAGCGCAAGCTGCTGCTCGTGAAGGGTGCTGTTCCGGGCGCGAAGGGCGGTAAGGTTTTCGTGACGCCGGCGGTCAAGGCTCGCGTGAAGAAAGGAGCGGAATAATGGAACTGAAGCTCCTGAACGCCAATGGTCAGGAAGGTGCTGCCGTTAACGCGTCGGATGTCGTGTTCGGCCGTGACTATAACGAAGCCCTGATTCACCAGATCGTCGTCGCCTATCAGGCGAACGCACGTAGCGGCAACCGCGCGCAGAAGGATCGCGAGCAGGTCAAGCACACCACCAAGAAGCCGTGGCGCCAGAAGGGTACGGGCCGTGCTCGTGCCGGTATGTCGTCGAGCCCGCTGTGGCGCGGCGGTGGTCGCATTTTCCCGAACTCGCCGGAAGAAAACTTCTCGCACAAGGTCAACAAGAAGATGCATCGCGCAGGTCTCTGCTCGATCTTCTCGCAGTTGGCCCGCGAAGGCCGCATCTCGGTCGTCGAAGAGCTGTCGCTCGAAGCGCCGAAGACGAAGCTGCTGGCCGACAAGTTCAAGGCCATGGGTCTCGAGTCCGTGCTGGTCATCACCGACACGGTTGACGAGAACCTGTATCTCGCGTCGCGCAACCTGCCCCACGTGGCAGTCGTTGAGCCGCGTTTCGCCGACCCGCTCTCGCTGATCTACTTCAAGAAGATTCTGATCACGAAGGCTGCGGTCGCCCAGATCGAGGAGTTGCTGTCATGAGCGAGATTCGCAAGAACGATCATCGTTTGATGCAGGTCCTGCTCGCGCCGGTGATCTCCGAAAAGGCGACGCTGGTGGCGGACAAGAACGAACAAGTTGTGTTCGAAGTCGCGCCGGACGCGACCAAGCAGGAAGTCAAGGCTGCTGTCGAGCTGCTGTTCAAGGTGGAAGTCGATTCCGTCAACGTGCTGGTCCAGAAGGGCAAAAACAAGCGTTTTGGCCGCTTCGTTGGCAAGCGCAAGGACGTGAAGAAGGCGTACGTCTGCCTGAAGCCCGGCCAGGAAATCAACTTTGAAGCGGAGGCCAAGTAATCATGGCAATCGTGAAAGTTAAGCCGACTTCGCCCGGTCGCCGCGCGATGGTGAAGATCGTCAACAAGGAACTGCACAAGGGCGCGCCGCATGCGGCACTGCTCGAAAAGCAGTCCTCGAAGGCGGGTCGCAACAACAATGGTCACATCACGACGCGTCACCAGGGTGGCGGTCACAAGCAGCACTACCGTGTGATCGATTTCCGTCGCAACAAGGACGGCATTCCGGCAAAGATCGAGCGTCTCGAGTACGACCCGAACCGTAGCGCGAACATCGCGCTGGTTCTGTACGCAGACGGCGAGCGCCGCTACATCATCGCTCCGAAGGGCGCGACGGTGGGTCAGGCGTTGATGTCGGGTTCGGAAGCGCCGATCCGCTCGGGCAACGCCCTGCCGATCCGCAACATCCCGGTCGGTACGACGATCCACTGCATCGAAATGCTGCCGGGCAAGGGCGCGCAAATGGCGCGTTCGGCGGGTACGTCGGCGATGCTGCTGGCCCGTGAAGGCGTCTACGCGCAGGTTCGTCTGCGTTCGGGCGAAATCCGCCGCGTGCACGTCGAGTGCCGCGCGACGATCGGTGAAGTCGGCAACGAAGAGCACAGCCTCCGTCAGATCGGTAAGGCTGGCGCGAACCGCTGGCGCGGTATCCGCCCGACGGTCCGTGGCGTTGCAATGAACCCGGTCGATCACCCGCACGGTGGTGGTGAGGGCAAGACCGCTGCAGGTCGCGATCCGGTGAGCCCGTGGGGCACGCCGACGAAGGGCTACCGTACCCGCAGCAACAAGCGCACGACGAGCATGATCGTCCAGCGCCGTCACAAGCGTTAAGGAGTAGGCAATGGCACGTTCTATCAAGAAAGGTCCGTTCTGCGACGCCCATTTGCTGAAGAAGGTTGAGGCGGCTGCAGCTACGCGCGACAAGAAACCGATCAAGACCTGGTCGCGTCGTTCGACGATCCTGCCGGACTTCATCGGCCTGACGATCGCCGTTCACAACGGCCGTCAACACGTTCCGGTGTATGTCACGGAAAACATGGTCGGCCACAAGCTTGGCGAGTTCGCACTGACCCGTACGTTCAAGGGTCACGCGGCCGACAAGAAGGCCAAGAAATAAGGGGCAATCAAGATGGAAGTGAAGGCAATTCATCGCGGTGCCCGCATCTCGGCGCAGAAGACGCGCCTTGTGGCTGACCAGATCCGCGGTCTGCCGGTCGACAAGGCGCTGAACGTTCTGACGTTCTCGCCGAAGAAAGCGGCTGGCATCGTGAAAAAGGTTGTGCTCTCGGCGATCGCCAATGCGGAGCACAACGAGGGCGCCGACATCGACGAGCTCAAGATCAAGAGCATCTACGTCGACAAGGCTGCTTCGCTGAAGCGTTTCACCGCACGCGCAAAGGGTCGCGGTAACCGCATCGAGAAGCAATCCTGTCACATCACTGTGACGGTCGGGAATTAAGGAGCCATACGATGGGACAGAAAATTCATCCGACTGGCTTCCGTTTGGCCGTCAGCCGCAATTGGGCTTCGCGCTGGTACGCGAACAACAACAATTTCGCGGCGATGTTGAAGGAAGACATCGGTGTTCGTGAATACCTGAAGAAGAAGCTGAAGAACGCTTCGGTGGGCCGTGTTGTGATCGAGCGTCCGGCAAAGAACGCTCGCATCACGATTTACAGCTCGCGTCCGGGTGTGGTGATCGGCAAGAAGGGCGAGGACATCGAACTCCTCAAGGCCGAACTGCAAAAGCGCATGGGCGTGCCTGTGCACGTGAACATCGAAGAAATCCGCAAGCCGGAAACCGATGCGCAACTGATCGCCGACTCGATCACGCAACAGCTCGAGCGCCGCATCATGTTCCGCCGCGCGATGAAGCGTGCGATGCAGAACGCGATGCGTCTGGGCGCCCAGGGCATCAAGATCATGAGCGCCGGCCGTCTGAACGGTATCGAAATCGCGCGTACCGAGTGGTACCGCGAAGGTCGAGTGCCGCTTCACACGCTGCGCGCCGACATCGACTACGCAACCTCGGAAGCGAAGACGACGTACGGCATCATCGGCGTGAAGGTTTGGGTCTACAAGGGCGACACGCTCGGCCGCAACGACGCACCGGTGGTGGAAGAAGTCGCCGAAGAAAAGCGTCCGCGCCGCAACGCGCGCCCGGGCGATCGTCGTCCGCGCCGTGATGGCGAAGGCGCACCGGGTGCCCGTCGTGGCGCACCGCGCCGTGGCGCCGGCGGTGACGGCAAGAGTGGAGAATAACGATGCTGCAACCGAAACGCAGGAAGTATCGCAAAGAGCAGAAGGGTCGTAACACCGGTGTCGCAACCCGCGGCAATGCAGTTTCGTTCGGTGAATACGGTCTGAAGGCTATCGGTCGTGGTCGCCTGACCGCGCGTCAGATTGAAGCGGCGCGTCGTGCAATGACGCGTCACATCAAGCGTGGCGGCCGCATCTGGATCCGGATCTTCCCGGACAAGCCGATCTCGCAAAAGCCGGCGGAAGTACGTATGGGTAACGGTAAGGGTAACCCGGAGTACTACGTCGCCGAGATTCAGCCGGGCAAGATGCTGTACGAAATGGATGGTGTGTCCGAAGAACTGGCCCGTGAAGCCTTCCGTCTGGCTGCAGCCAAGCTGCCGCTGAAGACGGTCTTCATGGTTCGCCAGCTCGGCGCCTAAGGAGTGAATGATGAAGGCATCCGAACTTCACCAGAAAGACCAGGCCGCGCTCAACAAGGAGCTGTCGGACCTGCTTAAGGCGCAATTCGGCCTGCGCATGCAACTCGCGACCCAGCAGCTCACGAACACGAGCCAGCTGAAGAAGGTTCGTCGCGACATCGCACGTGTGCGGACCGTCCTGACTGAGAAGGCGAACCAGAAATGAACGAAAGCGTGAAAACCTCGCTTAAGCGGACGCTGGTCGGCAAAGTCGTCAGCAACAAGATGGACAAGACGGTCACCGTTCTGGTCGAGCGCCGCGTCAAGCACCCGATCTACGGCAAGTACGTCGTGCAGTCGAAGAAGTACCACGCGCACGACGAGTCGAACACGTACAACGAGGGTGACCTCGTGGAAATCCAGGAAACTCGTCCCGTTTCGAAGACGAAGGCCTGGACCGTGTCGAAGCTGATCGAAGCAGCACGCGTCATCTAACACGTGACGCAACACCAGCCCGGGGCCTCGGTTGATCCAACCCCGGGTTGGAGAAGTAGTTGAAATCGCTAAAGATTTCGCTTGCGAGACCAAGATTATCGAGTTATAGTCTTGGTCTTCCCTCTTTATGAGGCTTGCTGTTGGCAAAGCAGCAGGCGGATGCGGGTGGGAGAGCAAAATCCGGGCGCCAGTCCGGATCTGCAAGATTCACCGGAATGCGATGGCCGGTTTCGTTTGCCGTCGCTGCTGTTCTAACCCAAGCAGCTGAGCGGTCGTTTTAGTGGCGGCGCGGCTGACGGGACCAAGACTGACCGGATGTGCCATGGTGGCGCGACCGGATTAAGTTGGGAAAGATAAACCATGATCCAGACCGAATCTCGGCTTGAAGTAGCCGACAACACGGGTGCACGTGAAGTCATGTGCATCAAGGTGCTCGGCGGCTCGAAGCGTCGTTATGCCAGCATTGGCGACATCATCAAGGTGAGCGTCAAGGAAGCAACGCCGCGTGGGCGCGTGAAGAAAGGCGAAATCTACAACGCCGTCGTGGTTCGCACCGCGAAGGGCGTGCGCCGTCAAGACGGCTCGCTGATCAAGTTCGATGGCAACGCCGCCGTGCTTTTGAATACCAAGCTTGAGCCGATCGGCACCCGTATTTTCGGGCCGGTGACGCGTGAGCTGCGTAGCGAACGATTCATGAAGATCGTTTCGCTCGCGCCGGAAGTGCTGTAAGGAGTCGCGATGAACAAGATTCGCAAGGGTGACGAAGTCATCGTCATCACCGGCAAAGACAAGGGCAAGCGCGGCGTCGTGCTGGCTGTGGGCGAAGAGCGTGTGACCGTTGAAGGCATCAACATTGCGAAGAAGCATGTGAAGCCGAACCCCATGAAGGGTACGACGGGCGGCGTGGAAGCCAAGGCAATGCCGCTGAACATCTCGAACGTCGCGCTGGTCGACGCGAACGGCAAGCCGTCGCGTGTGGGCATCAAGGTCGAAGGGGACAAGAAGGTTCGTTTCCTGAAGACGACCGGTGCTGTCCTGAGCGCCTGACGCTGCGGAGAAAAAAATGGCACGTTTGCAAGAATTTTATAAAGAGAAGGTCGTTCCCGGCCTGATCGAGAAGTTCGGTTACAAGTCGGTCATGGAAGTGCCGCGCATCACCAAGATCACCGTGAACATGGGTCTTGGCGAAGCCGTCGCTGACAAGAAGATCATCGAAAACGCCGTTGGCGACCTGACGAAGATCGCCGGCCAGAAGCCGGTTATCACGAAGGCTCGCAAGGCAATCGCTGGCTTCAAGATCCGTCAGGGTTACCCGATCGGTGCGATGGTCACGTTGCGTGGCCAGGCGATGTACGAATTCCTGGACCGTTTCGTGACGGTTGCGCTGCCCCGCGTGCGCGACTTCCGTGGCGTGTCGGGCAAGGCATTCGACGGTCGTGGCAACTACAACATCGGTGTGAAAGAGCAGATCATTTTCCCCGAAATCGACTACGACAAGATCGACGCGCTGCGTGGGCTGAACATCAGCATCACGACGACTGCGAAGACCGACGACGAAGCAAAGGCACTGCTCGCCAGCTTCAAGTTCCCGTTCAGAAACTGAGGTTACCGTGGCTAAACTGGCACTGATCGAACGTGAAAAGAAGCGCGCTCGTCTGGCAGCGAAATTTGCGCCGAAGCGCGCAGCGCTGAAGGCGATCATCGACGACCAAAGCAAGTCGGAAGAAGAGCGCTACGCAGCTCGCCTCGAACTGCAACAACTGCCGCGCAACTCGAACCCGACCCGCAAGCGTAATCGCTGCGCGATCACGGGTCGTCCGCGTGGTACGTTCCGCAAATTTGGTCTCGCACGTAACAAGATTCGTGAGATCGCGTTCCGTGGTGAGATCCCTGGCGTCACCAAGGCGAGCTGGTAATAGGAGAAACATAAATGAGCATGAGTGATCCTATCGCTGATATGCTGACTCGCATCCGCAATGCGCAGATGGTCGAGAAGGTTTCGGTTGCTATGCCCTCGTCGAAAGTGAAGATTGCGATTGCGCAAGTTCTGAAGGACGAAGGTTATATCGACGACTTCGCGGTGAAGACCGAAGGTGCGAAGTCGGAATTGAACATCGCGTTGAAGTACTACGCTGGCCGTCCCGTTATCGAGCGCCTCGAGCGCGTCTCGAAGCCGGGTCTGCGCGTGTACCGCGGCCGCAACGACATCCCGCAGGTCATGAATGGCCTCGGCGTTGCGATCGTGTCGACGCCCAAGGGTGTGATGACGGACCGCAAGGCTCGCGCCAATGGCGTGGGCGGCGAAGTCATCTGCTACGTCGCTTAACGCCGAAGGAGAAGAGACATGTCTCGAGTAGGTAAGAGCCCGATCGCGCTGCAAGGCGCCGAGGCGACGCTCAGCGACGAGAAGATTACCGTCAAGGGCCCGCTGGGTACGATTTCGCAGGCAGCGAACCGCCTCGTGAAGGTGGCGAACGACAACGGCACGCTGAAGTTCGAGCCGATCGACGAAAGCCGCGAAGCGAATGCGATGTCGGGCACGATGCGCGCGATCGTCGCGAACATGGTGCAAGGCGTGACGAAGGGTTTCGAGCGCAAGCTGACGCTGGTTGGCGTCGGTTACCGTGCTCAGTCGCAAGGCGACAAGCTGAACCTGTCGCTGGGTTTCTCGCACCCCGTGGTGCACCAGATGCCGGAAGGCGTCAAGGCTGAAACCCCGTCGCAAACGGAAATCGTGATCAAGGGGATCGACAAGCAGAAAGTCGGCCAAACCGCTGCCGAAGTGCGCGGTTATCGCCCGCCTGAGCCCTATAAGGGCAAGGGTGTGCGCTACGCCGACGAGGTCGTGATCCTCAAAGAAACGAAGAAGAAGTAAGGGTGCGCAATCATGGATAAGACTCAATCTCGCCTGCGCCGCGCTCGTCAGACGCGTCTCAAGATCGCTGAGCTGCAGGTCGCGCGCCTGGCCGTGCATCGCACGAACACGCACATCTATGCGCAAGTGTTCTCGCCCTGCGGCACCAAGGTGCTCGCCAGCGCGTCGACGCTCGAAGCCGAAGTGCGTGCGCAACTGGCTGACCAGTCGGGCAAGGGCGGCAACGTCGCCGCTGCCACGCTGATCGGCAAGCGTATCGCAGAAAAGGCCAAGGCCGCCGGCATCGAATCCGTCGCCTTTGACCGCTCGGGTTTCCGCTATCACGGCCGCGTCAAGGCGCTGGCTGATGCTGCGCGCGAAGCCGGGCTCAAGTTCTAAGGAAGGAATTCGTCATGGCAAAGATGCAAGCGAAAGTTCAGGCTGACGAACGCGACGACGGCCTTCGCGAAAAAATGATTTCGGTCAACCGCGTGACCAAGGTCGTGAAGGGTGGCCGGATTCTCGGCTTCGCCGCACTGACCGTGGTTGGCGACGGTGATGGCCGCGTCGGTATGGGCAAGGGCAAGGCTAAGGAAGTGCCGGTCGCTGTCCAGAAGGCGATGGAACAAGCTCGCCGCAACATGTTCAAGGTGCCCCTGAAGAACGGCACCCTGCAACACGAAGTGCACGGCAAGCACGGCGCATCGGTGGTCCTCCTCGCTCCGGCGAAGGCAGGTACCGGCGTGATCGCCGGCGGCCCGATGCGCGCCGTGTTCGACGTGATGGGCGTGCAGAACGTCGTGGCCAAGAGCCACGGTTCGACGAACCCGTACAACCTCGTTCGTGCGACGCTGGACGGCCTGCGCAAGCAGTCGACCCCGGCCGACATCGCGGCGAAGCGCGGCAAGTCCGTCGAAGACATTCTGGGCTAAGGGTGGGTACCATGTCTGAAAAAACTGTCAAGGTTCAGCTCGTCAAGAGCCTGATTGGGACCCGCGAATCGCACCGCGCCACCGTGCGCGGCCTCGGCCTGCGCCGCCTGAACTCGGTTTCCGAGCTGCAGGACACGCCGGCTGTGCGCGGCATGATCAACAAGGTCTCGTACCTCGTCAAGGTCATCGGCTAAGCGGTCGACCAGGACTCCAGGAGTTGAAAATGGAATTGAATAACCTGAAGCCGGCAGAAGGCGCGAAGCACGCAAAGCGTCGCGTCGGTCGCGGCATCGGCTCCGGCCTCGGCAAGACCGCTGGCCGCGGTCACAAGGGTCAGAAATCGCGTTCGGGCGGCTTTCACAAGGTCGGCTTCGAAGGCGGTCAGATGCCTCTGCAGCGTCGTCTGCCGAAGCGCGGCTTCACCTCGCTGACGAAGGAATTCGTCGGTGAAGTGCGTCTCGCCGACATCGAGAAGCTGCCGGTCGACGAAATCGATCTGCTGGCTCTCAAGCAGGCAGGCCTCGTGGGCGAACTGACCCGTAGCGCGAAGATCATCGCCACCGGCGAGATCAAGCGCAAGGTCGTCGTCAAGGGTCTGGGTGCGACGAAGAGCGCGCGTGCTGCGATCGAAGCAGCAGGCGGTTCTTTCGCCGAGTAATTGTGAGGGTTGCGTGCGGGTTCGCCCGCCGTCACTAGCATCTGCATCGGAGAAGCTACTTGGCTACTAGCCCGAGTCTCGCAAAAACCGGTCGCAGCGCACCGAAGTTCGGCGACCTGCGCCGGCGTGCAGTGTTCCTGCTGCTGGCGCTGGTCGTTTATCGCATCGGCGCGCACATTCCGGTTCCGGGCATTGACCCGGACCAGTTGGCGAAGCTCTTTCAGAGCCAGTCGGGCGGCATCCTTGGCATGTTCAACATGTTCTCGGGTGGTGCCTTGTCGCGGTTCACGATCTTCGCGCTGGGGGTGATGCCGTATATCTCGGCGTCGATCATCCTGCAGCTGATGGCGATTGTTTCGCCGCAGCTGGAAGCGCTGAAGAAGGAAGGGCAGGCAGGACAACGCAAGATTACGCAGTACACGCGGGTCTTCACGGTGGTGCTGGCGACGTTTCAGGCGTTCGGCATTGCGGTCGCGCTGGAAAACCAGCCCGGCCTCGTGGTGGATCCGGGCATGGTGTTCCGCCTGACGACGGTCGTGACGCTCGTGACCGGCACGATGTTCCTGATGTGGCTGGGTGAGCAGATCACGGAACGCGGCCTTGGCAACGGCATCTCGATCATCATCTTCGGCGGGATCGCGGCGGGCTTCCCGAATGCGATCAGCGGCCTCTTCTCGCTGGTGCAGACCGGCTCGATGGGTCCGTTCTCCGCCATCATCGTGGTCGCGTTGATCGCGGCTGTGACGTACCTGGTGGTGTTCATCGAACGCGGCCAGCGCAAGATCCTCGTGAACTATGCGAAGCGTCAGGTCGGCAACAAGATTTACGGCGGGCAGTCGTCCCACCTGCCGCTGAAGTTGAACATGTCGGGCGTGATTCCGCCGATCTTCGCATCGTCGATCATCCTGTTCCCGGCAACCATCCTGAACTGGTTCAGTTCGGGGTCGCGAAACAGCTGGTTCGCGGACACGTTGCACAATGTGGCCGAAGCCCTGAAGCCCGGTCAACCCGTGTACGTGTTGCTGTACGCGTTGGCGATCGTGTTCTTCTGCTTCTTCTACACCGCACTGGTGTTCAACAGCAGGGAAACGGCTGACAACCTGAAAAAGAGTGGTGCGTTCGTACCGGGCATTCGTCCTGGCGATCAAACGGCCCGTTATATCGACCGCATCCTCACGCGTCTGACGCTGGCCGGTGCGATCTATATCGTGTTCGTTTGTCTGCTGCCTGAATTTCTGGTGCTGCGCTGGAATGTGCCGTTTTATTTTGGTGGAACGTCGCTGCTGATCATTGTCGTCGTCACAATGGACTTCATGGCGCAGGTGCAGTCGTACGTGATGTCGCAACAATATGAGTCGTTGCTCAAGAAGGCTAACTTCAAGGGCGGCGGCGTCCCGATGCGTTAAAAGGACCTATGGCCAAAGACGATGTAATCCAGATGCAGGGTGAGGTTATCGAAAACCTCCCCAACGCTACCTTCCGGGTGAAGCTGGAGAACGGCCATGTCGTGCTGGGACATATTTCCGGAAAGATGCGGATGCACTACATCCGCATTCTCCCGGGCGACAAGGTGACGGTTGAGTTGACGCCTTACGATCTGTCGCGTGCGCGGATCGTGTTCCGGGCGAAGTGATTTAGAAAAAGGGTAATATCATGAAAGTGATGGCATCGGTAAAGCGCATGTGCCGCAACTGCAAAATCATCAAGCGCAACGGCGTCGTTCGCGTGATCTGCAGCACGGACCCGCGCCACAAGCAGCGTCAAGGCTGATTAGCGCGCTTGCGCTTTTTGTTTGAGGAAAAACAATGGCTCGTATCGCAGGGGTTAACATCCCGAACCACCAGCACACTGAAATTGGCCTGACGGCGATCTTCGGTGTTGGCCGCACGCGCTCGCGCAACATTTGCGTTGCCGCTGGTGTCCCGTTTGACAAGAAGGTCAAGGACCTGAACGACGCGGATCTTGAAAAGCTGCGTGAGGAAGTGGGCAAGTTTGTCGTCGAAGGCGATCTGCGCCGTGAAGTGACGATGAACATCAAGCGCCTGATGGACCTCGGCTGCTACCGCGGCGTGCGCCATCGCAAGGGCCTGCCCCTGCGTGGCCAGCGTACGCGTACCAATGCGCGCACGCGCAAGGGTCCGCGCCGCGCAGCACAGTCGCTGAAGAAGTAAGCGGAACTGACAGTTACAGGAAAACGTAATGGCTAAGGCTTCGAACAACACCGCGGCGCAACGCGTTCGCAAGAAGGTTAAGAAGAACGTCGCCGAGGGCGTGGTTCACGTTCACGCGTCGTTCAACAACACCATCATCACGATCACCGACCGCCAGGGCAACGCGCTTGCCTGGGCAACCTCGGGCGGTCAGGGCTTCAAGGGTTCGCGCAAGTCGACCCCGTTCGCAGCTCAGGTCGCAGCCGAGTCGGCTGGCCGCGTGGCGATGGAATACGGCGTGAAGAACCTCGAAGTGCGTATCAAGGGCCCCGGTCCTGGCCGCGAATCGGCGGTGCGCGCGCTGCATGGTCTTGGCATCAAGATCACCGCGATCTCCGACGTGACGCCGGTTCCGCACAACGGCTGCCGTCCGCCGAAGCGCCGCCGCATCTAAGGTGTCGCTTTTGCCGTGTGCCTGTGCCGCCGGTAACGGCGCCCGCAGGCTCTCGGCGTTATTGAATTGACTAAGCCCACCGTTCGGTTCAAAGAGCCGGACTAGCGCGAAACCGGCAGGTTTTGCGTGATTAATTATCGAAGGAAAGCAACGTGGCACGTTATATCGGCCCGAAGGCCAAGCTGTCCCGCCGTGAAGGCACCGACCTCTTCCTGAAGAGCGCGCGCCGCTCGCTCGCCGACAAGTGCAAGCTCGACAGCAAGCCGGGTCAGCACGGCCGCACTTCGGGCGCCCGCACGTCGGATTACGGCACCCAGCTGCGCGAGAAGCAGAAGGTCAAGCGCATCTATGGCGTGCTCGAGCGCCAGTTCCGCCGCTACTTCGCGGAAGCGGACCGTCGCAAGGGCAACACCGGCGAAAACCTGCTGCAACTGCTCGAATCGCGTCTCGACAACGTCGTGTACCGCATGGGCTTCGCTTCGACCCGCGCTGAAGCGCGTCAGCTCGTGAGCCACAAGGCTCTCACGCTGAACGGCGTCGTTGCGAACATCCCGTCGATGCAAGTGAAGGCTGGCGACGTCGTTGCCATCCGCGAAAAGGCCAGGAAGCAGGCTCGTATCGTTGAAGCCCTGTCGCTGGCTGAGCAAGGCGGCATGGCGAGCTGGGTCGCTGTCGATGCGAAGAAGTTCGAAGGCACCTTCAAGGGCATGCCGGAGCGCAGCGACATCGCTGGCGACATCAACGAAAGCCTGATCGTCGAATTGTATTCGCGTTAATCGGATTGACGGCCGGGGTCACCTCTGTGCTTCGCGCAGGAGGCTGCCTCGGCTGTTTTTTTCAGGTTGTTGCCATCTCAGCCTTATCGGTGTAACGAGCCGAGGGTATTGAAAAGGAAAACCTATGCAAACCAGTTTGTTGAAACCCAAGATCATCGCTGTGGAATCGCTCGGCGACAACCATGCGAAAGTGGTCATGGAGCCGTTTGAACGCGGTTATGGCCACACCTTGGGTAACGCGCTTCGGCGCGTGCTGCTGTCGTCGATGATCGGCTATGCGCCGACCGAGGTGACGATCGCAGGCGTCGTGCATGAGTATTCGACGCTCGACGGTGTGCAAGAGGACGTGGTCAACCTGCTGTTGAACCTGAAGGGCGTGGTGTTCAAGCTGCATAACCGTGACGAAGTGACGGTTACGCTGCGCAAGGAAGCCGAAGGCGTCGTGACGGCGGGCGACATCGAACTGTCGCACGACTGCGAAGTCATCAATCCCGACCACGTGATCGCGCATCTGACGAAGGGCGGCAAGCTCGACGTGCAGATCAAGGTCGAAAAGGGCCGCGGCTATGTGCCGGGCAACGTGCGCCGCTACGGCGACGAGTCGGCCAAGATTATCGGCCGCATCGTGCTGGACGCTTCGTTCTCGCCGGTTCGCCGCGTGAGCTACGCCGTGGAAAGCGCGCGTGTCGAACAGCGTACCGACCTCGACAAGCTCGTGATGAACATCGAAACCAATGGCGTGATCTCGCCCGAGGAAGCGATCCGCCAGTCGGCCCGCATCCTCGTGGATCAGCTGTCGGTGTTCGCAGCGCTGGAAGGCACGGAAACGGCGGCGGAAGCCCCGTCGCGCGCACCGCAGATCGACCCGATCCTGCTGCGTCCGGTGGACGATCTCGAACTCACGGTTCGCTCGGCGAACTGCCTGAAGGCCGAGAACATCTACTACATCGGCGACCTGATCCAGCGTACCGAGAACGAGCTGCTCAAGACCCCGAACCTGGGTCGCAAGTCGCTCAACGAGATCAAGGAAGTGCTCGCTTCGCGCGGTCTCACGCTCGGCATGAAGCTCGAAAACTGGCCGCCGGCTGGTCTGGACAAGTAAGCAAGTCTGGCACGGACGCGGATTTTCCTTTAAAATCCGCGTCTTGCTTTTTTCACGTACCGGCCCGTGCTTTGGTTGTGGGGTGTCAAACCCGCTGAGGCGATAGAAGAGCTGGACCAAAACTTTGTTTCAAGGAAACTGAAATGCGTCACCGTCATGGTCTGCGGAAACTGAACCGCACGAGCAGCCACCGTCTGGCAATGCTCCGTAACATGTCCAACTCGCTCATCGAGCACGAAGTCATCAAGACCACGCTGCCGAAGGCGAAGGAACTCCGTAAGGTTGTCGAGCCCCTCATCACGCTCGGCAAGAAGCCGTCGCTGGCAAACCGCCGTCTGGCGTTCAATCGCCTGCGCGATCGTGACTCGGTCACGAAGCTGTTCGACGTGCTCGGTCCGCGTTTCGCGAACCGTCCGGGCGGCTACCTGCGCATCCTGAAGTTCGGTTTCCGCGTCGGCGACAACGCACCGATGGCGCTCGTCGAACTGCTCGACCGTCCGGAAGTTGCGGAAGAGAACGTGCAAGAAGCGGAATAAGCTTCCTGCGGTGCTCCAGCCGTTATGAAAAAAAGCCAGGCTTGCCTGGCTTTTTTGTTTTCGGGCCAGAGGAATAAACGCGGCGCGCCGGTGTTTACCGTGTGAAGTCGCCTGGCGATGCCCGTGTTCCTGCCTTGGCGTCCCCGCCTTCGAGCAGGCTGGCCACGGCCGGAAGGCCTTGGCCGCCGGTGGTACGATAACGTCCTGTCTGAAGTTTCGCGCCGGAGTTCGCCGTGACCCTCAATGTGACCTTGATGCTGACCACGGTGCCCGACGCCGCGACTGCCGACCGGTTGGCCGCGGACGCGCTTGCGCAGCGTTTGGCGGCGTGCGTCACGCGGCTGGGCGCGGTTCATTCGCAGTATCACTGGCAAGGCCAGATCGAATCCGCCGACGAGATTCAACTGCTTTTCAAGACGAGCACGGCCCGCGCGGCCGACCTCGAACAGTTCATCCAGACCCGGCATCCCTATGACACGCCCGAGATCCTCTCCTGGCAGGTCACGGCGTCGAACGCTTACGGGCAGTGGGTCAATGCCGAAACCCAGCGTCCCATCCATGTTTAACCGCTTCGAACGGCGCCTGCGCGCCGGCTTGTCTCTTCTTCTGCTTCTTTGCTGCACGCTCTCGATGTTCGCGGCGGCGCCGCTCGCCCACGCGGACGACGATTTCCTGCCGCCTGATCAGGCGTTCGGCTTCAGCGCGGTGGAACAGCCGGGCGAAGTCGACGTGCATTTCAAGATTGCTGATGGCTACTACATGTACCGGGAGCGCTTCGCTTTCGCGACGCGCAATGGTACGGCGACATTGGGCACCGCGGATATTCCTCCGGGTCATGTCAAGTTCGATCCCACCTTCCAGAAGAACGTTGAAACCTATCGCGGCGAACTGACGATCCGCGTTCCGGTGAAGAGCGCTAGCGGCCCGTTCGATCTGGCCGTGACGTCGCAGGGCTGCGCCGATGCCGGCGTGTGCTATCCGCCGGCGGAGCATGTGTATCACGTGAGCGGGGCCGCGCTGCAGTCGGCGGGACCGGGCGCGGCGGCGAGTGTGACGGCGAGCGTGGCGACCGGAGCGGCAACAAACGCCGCGCAGAGCCCCCCCCCACCGGCATCGGACAGCGCCGGCGAGCCCTGGTACGAGCGTGCCACGAGCGCCGACTACGCGCAGTCGCTGCTGCAAGGCGGAGGCTTCTTCGCCGTGGTGGGCCTCTATTTCGTCGCAGGCATGGTGTTGAGTCTCCTGCCGTGCTCGTATCCGATGATTCCGATTCTCTCGGCGATCATCGTGGGCGAAGGGGCGCGCGTGACGCGCGCGCGCGGCTTCACGCTGTCGTTCGTCTATGTGCTTGGGATGGCGCTCGTCTACACCGTGCTCGGCATCGCGGCCGCGCTCGTCGGTCAGAGTCTCGGTGCCTGGCTGCAGAATCCCTGGGTGCTCGGCGCCTTCGCACTGCTGCTCACCGCGTTTGCGCTCACCTTGATCGCGGGCTATGACATCGCCTTGCCGCAACGCTGGCAGGACGGCGCCTCGCGTGCCTCGCAGGGCCGCTCGGGCGGCAAGTTCGCCGCCGTCGCGGTGATGGGGGCGCTCTCGGCGCTCGTCGTCGGCGCGTGCATGACCGCGCCGCTTTTCGCCGTGCTCGCGTTCATCGCGCACACCGGGAGCGCGGTCCTCGGCGGTGCCGCGCTCTTCGCGATGGGGATCGGTCTTGGTGTGCCGCTCATGATCATCGGGTTCGGCGCCGGCACGCTGTTGCCGCGCGCGGGTAGCTGGATGGACGGCGTGAAGGTGTTTTTTGGCGTCGTTTTGCTGGCTGCCGCGCTCTGGATCGTGTGGCCGGTGCTCGGCGCAGCGGCGCAGATGCTGCTTGCCGCACTGTGGCTGCTCTTTGCCGCTGCCACTTTGGGGCTCTTCTCGCCCAACGCGGGTGGCCCGAGCGTCTGGCGGCGCCTCGGCCGCGGCCTTGGAGCGGCATTTGCCATCTGGGCCGCAACGCTGCTGGTCGGTCTGGCGGCGGGCTCGACCGATCCGCTGCGCCCGCTAGCTGTGCTCGCTTTGCGCATGGATGGCGTGAGCGCGACGGCGGCCACGGCCGGGGCGTCCGCAAATACTTCTGCGGCAGACAATCTGGCGTTTGCCCCGGTCGCTTCGCCGGCACAACTCGACGCGGCGCTCGGCGCCTCGGGCAAACCGGCGATGCTCGACTTCTATGCGGACTGGTGCGTGAGCTGCAAGGAGATGGAGAAGTTCACGTTCAGCGACCCGCGCGTGCAGGCGCGGCTCAAGGAGCTCGATCTGCTACGCGCCGACGTCACTGCGAACAATGTCGGCGACCAGGCGCTGCTCAAGCGCTTTGGCCTGTTCGGACCGCCCGGCATCATCTTCTTCGACGACAAGGGCCACGAAGTGTTGCGCGTCGTGGGCTACGAGCCTGCCGACCGCTTCCTCGCGCGGCTCGATCAATTGGCTGCGCCGATGGCGTCGCCTGCACCGCAGTCCTGATCGAACCTGTCGGGCTCAAAGGAGAAGGGGGGCGCGGAGGTGTTGCAGACCCGGCGGCAGAGGTGTTGCCCCGGGGTACTGAAAATACACAACCCCCCCCCCCCCCCCCGGCCGGTGCAGAAGG
>NZ_JBANLK010000046.1:0-8595 GCF_054968425.1 Paraburkholderia sp. AV2 | reverse complement strand
CGGGGGCCCCCGCCCCCGCCCCCCTGCGCCAGCCGGGCGGCCCAATCGGCCCGGGGCCCGGCGACTCCCCCCGCCCCCCTTCTCCTTGCCAGTCACCTGGGTCAACTAAACTGAGCCGAGCGCCGCCCGACTCCGGGGACTTTACTTCTGGGCGCGCAGAATCCGCGCGGCGTCGAGCGCGAAATACGTGAGGATGCCGTCCGCGCCCGCGCGCTTGAATGCCAGCAGCGACTCCATCATCACCTTGTCGTGGTCGAGCCAGCCGTTCTGTGCGGCGGCCTTGAGCATCGCGTATTCGCCGCTCACCTGGTACACATAGGTCGGAAAGCGGAATTCGTCCTTCACGCGGCGCACGATGTCGAGATACGGCATGCCGGGCTTGACCATCACCATGTCTGCGCCTTCCTCGATATCGAGGCGGACTTCGCGCAGCGCTTCGTCGGTATTGGCCGGGTCCATCTGGTAGGTCATTTTGTTGCCCTTGCCCAGGTTCGACGCCGAACCCACCGCGTCGCGGAACGGTCCGTAGAAAGCCGAAGCATATTTGGCGGAATACGCCATGATCTTCGTATGGATGTGGTTCTCGCTCTCCAGCATTTCGCGAATCGCGCCGATGCGGCCATCCATCATGTCGGACGGCGCGACGATGTCGACGCCGGCTTCGGCCTGGGTGCGGGCCTGAGCGACGAGAATCTCGACGGTCTCGTCATTGATGACGTAGCCATTCTCGTCGAGTACGCCGTCCTGGCCGTGGCTCGTGTACGGGTCGAGTGCGACGTCGCACAGCACGCCCAGGTCGGGAAAGCGCTTCTTCAGTTCGCGCACGGCACGCGGGATCAGGCCGTCGGGGTTCGTGGCTTCGATGCCGTCGGGTGTTTTGAGCGCGGGATCGATGGCCGGGAAGAGCGACAGCACCGGCACGCCGAGCTCGACACATTGCTCGGCGACCCCCATCAGGAGATCGATCGATACGCGATCGACGCCGGGCATCGACGGCACGGCTTCGCGCACGTTGTCGCCCGCGACGACGAACACGGGATAGATCAGATCGTTCGTGGTAAGAAGGTTTTCGCGCATCAGGCGGCGCGAGAAGTCGTCACGGCGCATGCGGCGCGGACGATGATGCGGATAGAAGCTCATGACGGCAATGGGATGGTTCGAACTGCGCGTGAATCGAACGGCGTTTCCGGGCCCCCGGAAACTTTTCGGGACAATGGTATATCATACCGATCGAGCGAGGCGCCCTGCGCCGAGCTCCCCGCTTCTCCTCCCTGAGCGGGTGCCTGTCGTTTTTCGATAAGGCTGTTTAGCCCGCCGGCACTTACGGCGGGTTTTTTTATGTGCGGCGCGAATGTGCAGGGCACGCGCGAACCGGCCCTCGGCATCTGCCGTGCGGGTCCTCGAAAAAAGGAATGCGCGCCCCGGCCGGCATCGACCGCCGCACGCGCATGCGTAGAAGATCGTTACGGGGCGGGACTTGCCGGGGTTTCGTCTGAGGTACCGGCGTCGGCCGGCGGCACGAGCCAGCTCTCGATCAGCGCGTGCGCTTCGTCGAGCCCCACGCGCTTGAGCGCCGAGAACAGCTGCGCGCTCAGCGCGCCCTCGTAGCCCTGCTGACGATATTCGTCGAAGCCTTTCTTCGCCGTACGCAGCGCGAGCGTGCATTCCTGCCGCGTCAACTTGTCACACTTGGTCAGCAGCGCGTGAATCGGTTTGCCGGTGGGCGCAAACCACTCGATCATGCGGCGGTCGAGTTCCGTGAGCGGGCGGCGCGCGTCCATCATCAGGATCAGGCCGCGCAGTTGCGCGCGCGTTTTCAGATACTGGGACAGCAGTGCCTCCCAGTGCGCCTTCGACGCTTCCGGCACTTCGGCATAGCCGTAGCCGGGCAAGTCGACCAGATAGCCCGCGGGATCGTCCGCCGGGCCCACGTCGAAGTAGTTGATGTGCTGTGTGCGTCCCGGCGTCTTCGAGGCGAAGGCGAGCCGCTTCTGATTGCACAGCAGATTGATCGCGGTGGACTTGCCGGCATTCGAGCGCCCGGCGAACGCGATTTCCGGCCGCGCCGTAGCGGGCAGGTCGCGCAGGTGATTCACCGTTGTGAAGAAGCGGGCTTGATGCAGCAGAAAGGCCATCTGGGAAACCACAATGTGTGAGACAAGCTGACGGCCTCAGGCCACCTGGTCAGCAGGCCCGGAAGCGGCCGGGAACGATTAAGGGACATCGGGGCGAGGCCCGACTGGCGCGGTTGCGTCCACCGCGCTATTGTACAATGCGATGGTTTACTGAATACCCGTGAGGCCGGCGCGGGCCTTCGAGGTAGATCGGTCGCCGTCGTACTTTGCAGAACCTGATTCCCACAATACGAAACAAGGTGCGCGAATGAATCGACTGTGCAAGTCCTTGAAGTTCCTCGTATTTGCGATAACGGCAGGTCTTACGGCAGGTTCCTCGATGATGTTGGCGCACGCGGCGGCGCAGCCCGCCAAGCCGGATCTCGCCCGGGGGCAGGCCGTCGCCACGCAGGTGTGCGCAGCCTGTCACGGCGCCGACGGCAACAGCTCGGGGGGCGCCTATCCCAAACTCGCGGGTCAGCACGCCGAGTATCTCGTCAAACAGCTCAAAGACTTCAAACCGCAGGGTGGCAAGCCCCCTGCGCGTAATAACGCGATTATGGCCGGCATGGCCTCGGCGCTTTCGGATCAGGATATGATCAACGTCGCCGCGTGGTTCGCCTCGCAGGCACCCAAGCCCGGCTATGCGCACGATGCGAATACGGTGCCGCTTGGCCAGAAGATCTGGCGTGCGGGTATTGCCGACCGTGGCGTGCCGGCCTGCGCGGCGTGTCACGGCCCGAACGGGCAGGGCATTCCGATCCAGTATCCGCGGCTCTCGGGGCAGTGGTCGGAGTACATCGTCGCGCAGCTCGATGCCTTCCAGCAGGGCACGCGCAACAACAACGAGGCGATGCACACGATCGCGCACCGTCTTTCGGATGACGAGATCAAGGCTGTCGCCGACTACGCGGCCGGCCTGCACTGAAAGGCCGGCGCATGCCGGCTGGAGAACAAGAAAAGGGTGAGGGCGCTGACAGCCCTGCACCCTTTTTTGCTGTCTGGCGAGTTGAGTCGCCGTTAGAAGCGGAGTTTGAATGAGCGTCACCACATCGGGTCTGCAGTTGAACGTACGCCAGAAGGCGGTGAGAAGCGGCGTCGAGCTGTTGAGCTCCATGCGTTTCGCCATCGCGCTGCTCGTGGTGCTTGCCATTGCGAGCATCATCGGCACGGTCCTCACGCAGGACGACCCCTACCCCAATTACGTCAACCAGTTCGGTCCGTTCTGGGCCGATATCTTCCGGTCGCTGAGCCTCTACACGGTCTATAGCGCCTGGTGGTTCATGACGATCCTCGGCTTTCTCGTCACGTCGATCTCGCTGTGCGTGATCCGTAACGGCCCGAAGATGATCGCCGACATGAAGAGCTGGAAGGACAAGGTCCGCGAAAGCAGCCTGCGCGCGTTCCACCACAAAGGCGAATTCACCGTTGCCGGCGCATCGCGCGAGGAGGCTGCCGCGGCGCTCGGCAAGCTTGCGCAGCGGCTTGGCTATCGTTTCGTCACGCGCGAGTCCGAAGGCGCCACGCTGATCGCGGCCAAGCGCGGCGCGCTCACGAGAGTCGGCTACATCTTCGCGCACGTCGCGATCGTGGTGATCTGCATCGGCGGCCTGCTCGACAGCAACCTGCCGATCAAGCTCCAGATGTGGCTCTTCGACAAGACGCCGATCCGCAGCAATGCCGTCATCAACGACATTCCGCCCGAGCACCGGCTTTCCACGTCGAACCCGACGTTCCGCGGCTATGCCTGGGTTCCGGAGGGGCAATACGTCTCCACGGCGATCCTCAACGAGCCGGACGGCTCGCTGATCCAGGATCTGCCGTTTTCGATCCAGTTGAACAAGTTCATCGTCGACTACTACTCGACCGGTATGCCGAAGCTCTTCGCGAGCGATATCGTCGTGATCGACCACAAGACCGGCCAGCGCATTCCGGCTCGTATCGAGGTGAACAAGCCGTTCGAATACGACGGCGTGTCGATCTACCAGTCGAGCTTCCAGGACGGCGGCTCGCAGCTTTCGATGACGGCCTGGCCTATGGTCGGCGCGAGCGCGAAGGGCTTCTCCGTAGGCGGCACGGTCGGCAATACTTCGCCGCTGAAGCTCCCGGCGGGCGAGACCGTGCCGGGCGTGGACGGCCAGACCATCGAGTTCGCCGATTTCCGCGCGATCAACGTCGAAAACATCTCGAATGGCAGCGGGGCGAACGACGTGCGCGGAGTCGCGCACCAGTCGCTCAAGGAGGCGTTCGACGAGCGCCTCGGTTCGGGGGCGAAGTCGTCGAAGCCGCTCGACCTGCACAACGTCGGGCCGTCGGTACAGTACAAGATCCGCGACAAGGACGGCCAGGCGCGCGAGTACAACAACTACATGCTGCCCGTCGACGTGAGCGGCGCGCGCATGTTCCTCGCGGGCATGCGCGAGAACCCCGACGATCCGTTCCGCTACGTGCGCATTCCCGCCGACAGCGGCGGCACGCCGAAGGAGTGGGTGATGCTGCGTGCGGCGTACGAGGACCCGGCGCTGCGCGCCGGGGCGGCGCATCGCTTCGCACTGCGCTCGGTCCCTGACTCGAACAAGGAGCTCCAGCAGCATCTGGAGGACAGTGCCCTGCGCGTGCTGACCCTTTTTGCGGGCACGGGCCAGTCCGCCGCGAAGTCTGCGGACCCGCAGGACGCAGGCGGTTTCCAGGCGGTGGCGGCGTTCATCGACAAGTCGGTGCCGAAGGATCAGCAGGAGAAGGCTGCGGGCCTCCTGCTGCGCATGCTGGAGGGGGCGACGTGGGACCTCTGGCAGATCGCGCGCGAACAGGCCGGTGAGCCCGACCTCAAGCCCGACGCGGACTCGGCGCGTTTCGTGCAGGATTCGATCAACGCGGTTTCGGACAGCTTCCTGTACGGCGCGCCGGTCTATCTACAGCTCGATTCATTCAGGCAGGTGCAAGCTTCGGTATTTCAGTTGACGCGCGCGCCGGGCAAAAAAGTCGTGTATCTTGGCAGCCTGCTCCTCGTACTTGGCATCTTCTCCATGTTCTACGTGCGCGAACGGCGGCTGTGGTTCTGGCTGAAGGATGCCGGCAGGGATCAGGACCAGCAGGACCATCACGGCGTGGACGTGATCATGGCGATGTCGACCGCACGCCGGACCCTGGACTTCGAAAAGGAATTTGCCCGCACCCGCGACGCGGTTGGCCGCGCGCTCGGAGTAGCGCCCCGGGCCACACCGGAAAGTGACGGGGGCGAGGGTGGCGAAAGCGGGCCGGACCGTGCGCCTCGATCCACGGATTCTCATGATCAACGGCGGTAAGCCCATGGACTTGACCCAGGTTTCTTCTTCTGCCAATGCCCGCCGCGCCAGCCGCGCGGCGGCTGCGGGCGCCGCGCGCGAGGGTGCGCACGGCTTGCCCGATGACGCGCTGTTCGACGAGCGCCCCTTCCTGCGCCGCCTTTCGGTGGTGGACTGGTTGTTCGCCTTGGCGCTCGTGGCCGGCGCGGGTTTCGCGCTGGACCGCTATCACGCGCACATGAACTACTACGACAAGCTGGTGCTGTGCGGCGTGGTGCCGGCGCTCGTCGTGCTCGGCTGGCGCTGGAAGCCGTCGCGCCTTCTGATGGCTGCGATCGCCGTGATCTCGATCGGGGCGATCCAGCTCTACCAGGGCGACCTCTCGCGCGCCGATTCGGCCTTCTTCCTCAAGTACTTCCTGTCGAGCCAGTCGGCCATCCTCTGGATGAGCGCGCTCTTCGTGCTTGCCACGTTCTTCTACTGGATCGGCCTCCTTTCGCGCTCGGAAACGGGCGGCGCGATTGGCACACGGCTTACGTGGGCGGCCGTGCTGATGGGCTTCGTCGGCATGATGGTGCGCTGGTACGAGTCGTACCTGATCGGCGCGGACGTCGGCCACATTCCCATCTCGAACCTCTACGAAGTGTTCGTGCTGTTCAGCCTCATCACGGCGCTCTTCTATCTGTATTACGAAAAGCACTACAACACGCGCGCGCTCGGGGCCTTCGTGCTGCTCGTGATCAGTGCGGCCGTCGGTTTCCTGATGTGGTACTCGATCTCGCGCGACGCCCAGCAGATCCAGCCGCTCGTGCCCGCGCTGCAGAGCTGGTGGATGAAGATCCACGTGCCGGCGAACTTCATCGGCTACGGCAGCTTCGCGCTGGCGGCCATGGTCGGCGTCTCTTATCTGCTGAAGGAGCGCGGCGTGCTGGCGGACCGCCTGCCCGCGCTCGAGGTGCTCGACGACGTCATGTACAAGTCGATCGCCGTCGGCTTCGCTTTCTTCACGATCGCGACGATCCTCGGCGCGCTCTGGGCCGCACAGGCCTGGGGCGGTTACTGGAGCTGGGACCCGAAGGAGACCTGGGCCCTGATCGTCTGGCTCAACTACGCGGCGTGGCTGCACATGCGGCTCATGAAGGGCCTGCGCGGCGGCATTGCCGCCTGGTGGGCGCTCACGGGCCTGCTCGTGACCACCTTCGCCTTCCTGGGCGTGAACATGTTCCTCTCGGGTCTGCATAGTTACGGCAAGCTGTAACTTTCTCCGCCCGCAGGACGAACTAACCGTCGGATGCTTCGCACCGGCGGTTTTTTTTCGTTCCCGGGGAAGATTCGTCCGATGCGCGTGTTAGTGGTGATGTGGACGACATAGGAGCAGCAACATGTTGATCAGGCGTAGCAGCAGGATCCTCCTCAACGGTGACGACATCCCGGCGAGCGAGATTACGCCTCAAAAGGTGTTCGAACAGCGCAGACGTTTGCTGCAGGCGGCGGGTGCGCTCGCGCTGGGCGGCATCGCGGGGACGTTCGGCGCGACGCGCGCCCATGCGGAGTACGCGTCGCCCGATCCGAAGGCGCAGAAACTTCCCGCGAAGACCGACGCGAAGTTTGTCGTGCCCGACAAGGTCACGCCGTACAAGGACGTGACCACGTACAACAATTTCTACGAGTTCGGCACCGACAAGGGCGATCCGGCCGAGAACGCCCATACGTTGCGGCCGCGTCCGTGGCGCGTGAGCGTGGAGGGCGAGGTCAGGAATCCGAAAGTTTACGATATCGACGAGATCCTCAAGCTCGCGCCGTTCGAAGAGCGCGTGTACCGGCACCGCTGCGTGGAGGCCTGGTCGATGGTGATTCCCTGGGTTGGCGTGCCGCTCTCGGAGCTGATTCGCCGCGCCCAGCCCACCGGCAATGCGCGCTATGTCCAGTTCATCACGCTGGCGGATCCTTCGCAGATGCCCGGCATCTCCGATCCCGTCCTCAACTGGCCGTATTCGGAAGGGCTGCGCATGGATGAGGCCATGAATCCGCTGACGCTGCTCACGGTGGGGCTCTACGGCCAGGTGCTGCCGAACCAGAATGGCGCGCCCGTGCGCATCGTCGTGCCGTGGAAGTATGGCTTCAAGAGTGCGAAGTCGATCGTCAAGATCCGCTTCGTCGAGGCGCAGCCGCCGACGAGCTGGAACACCTACGCGCCGAACGAGTACGGCTTCTATTCGAACGTGAACCCGAACGTCGATCACCCGCGCTGGAGCCAAGCCACGGAGCGGCGTATTGGCGAGGATGGATTCTTCACGCCCAAGCGCAAGACGCTGATGTTTAACGGCTATGGCGATCTGGTGGCGTCGATGTATCAGGGCATGGATCTGCGCAAGAACTTCTGAGGTTCGAGGCAGCAATGGAGCAACCGATGGAATCGACGACGACAGCCGGCACCGCGCCCGCAGCGGCGCCGCGCGCGGCCGCGAAGAACGCCGCGGCGAAACGTGCCGCCGCGAAAGTGCCGGCCGGTCCGCGCTGGCTGCCCTGGGTCAAGGCCGCCGTCTTCGTGGCGGCGTGGTATCCGCTGGCGCGCATCGTTCTTTTCGGCATAACCGGGCAGATCGGCGCGAATCCGATCGAGTTCATCACGCGCTCGACGGGCCTCTGGACGCTCGTGTTTCTTTGCATCACGCTGGCCGTCACGCCGCTGCGCCGGCTCACGGGATGGAACACGCTGATCCGCTTTCGCCGCATGCTTGGCCTTTACGCGTTCTTCTACGCTGCGCTGCATTTCACGACTTACATCTGGTTCGACAAGTGGTTCGACGTGATGGCGATGTTCAAGGATGTCGGCAAGCGGCCCTTCATCACGGTCGGCTTCGCAGCTTTCGTGCTGCTGATTCCGCTCGCCGTGACCTCGACGCGCGGCATGGCGCGTCGGCTCGGACGCCGCTGGCAGACGCTGCATCGGCTCATCTATCCGATAGGCGTGCTGGCGATCCTGCATTTCTGGTGGATGAAGGCGGGCAAGCACGACCTCGCACAGCCCAAGCTCTATGCGGCGATCCTGATCGTGCTGCTCGGCTGGCGGATTGGCGTCTGGCTGCTTGCGCGGTATCGGTCGGGGAGCGCCGTGCGGGCCACGTAGGCACTTGCGCTCCAGCTGTTACGGCTCGGGCTATTTGAGTTTGGGCGGGGGGTATTTGTCTCGCGTT
>NZ_JBANLK010000045.1:0-52845 GCF_054968425.1 Paraburkholderia sp. AV2 | reverse complement strand
TCGTCGAAAGCGCGAAAGACCGAGATTCTAGTGACCCGGTCCCCTTCTTGCAAGCAGTTTTTTCGAGGCCCCGGGCGGAGCCCCGAGAAGCACTGATCCGGCAGCGCCAGATCGACCCTGATCACACGTGACGCGACATCACGCGTTCGACGATCCGCAAATAATGATTCAGATCCGGCGTCGGTTTGCCAGCCGCCTTCGCGAGGTCGTCCCAGCGGCGCAGACGCACCGCGTCCTCCGCGAACGGGCGCTTCGCAAACTCGCGCGCCTGTTCTTCGCTGTAAATGCCGCCCTGCAGTTCCAGGCTACGAACCGAATCTGCCGACAGGCAGCCGAAATAGCCCTCGTCGGTCGCACAGAGATAACGCTTCGCATCCACGTGCAGCTTGATTGGCTCGAGCACGCTATCCGGCAGCACCGCGCGCAGAAACGGCAGTGCGTAGTACTGGTGGAGGTCGTCGATACCGCGCTCGGTCGGCGTCTCGCCCTGGCGATTGAGAAGGTGACCGAGGTCGTGGAGGAACGCCGCCGCCACCAGTTCCTCGCTCGCGCCCTCCTCCTCGGCCAGCGCGCCACTTTGCAGCGCGTGCTCCAGTTGCGTGACCGGCTCCCCGCTGTACGCGAGCGCGCCGTAGCCGTCGAACAATCCCTTGATATCCGCCAGACTCAATGCCATCCCACTTGCTCCCAGTTCCATAGCGGCAGCCCACACGCTCCCGCTTTCCGCCTCTACCATTGCAGCTCGCGCCGCCTCGAATCCTCAGTCCGCCCGGCGTCGCGGCACCCGCGCCGCGATCACCAGCAACGCCGCCAGCGACACGATCAGGAGGATCAGCGATAGCGCCGACGCCGGCAGGTAATAGCCACGCTCCACCGCGCCCACCACGACGATCGGCACCGTGGCAAAGCCCGGCGGATACACCGTGAGCGTCGCGCCCAGCTCGCCCAGCGACAGCGCAAAGCCAAGCGCGAGACTCGCGCGGATCGCCGGCACGAGTTGAGGCAGCACGACACGGCGCAGCACCATCGACGGCGGCGCACCGAGGCTGGCCGCAGCCTCGCGCAGAATGGTCAGTTCGGGCCGCAACGCGGCCGACGCACAGCGATAACAGAACGGCAGCACGAGCGCGAGCTGCACCAGCACGACGATCGCGGCAGACCCCGAGAGATCGAGCGGCGCCTTATGGTAGGCAATCAGCACCGCGAGGCCGAGCACGACGCTCGGTATGCCGTTAGGCACCATCGCCAGCGTATCGACCACCACGCCAAGGCCGCGCCGGTCGCGCCCCTCGAGCACCAGCGCGAGCCACAGTCCCAGTACGGTGCCGAGCACCGCCACGCCGAAACCCACCTCGAAACTCGTGAGGAGTGCGTCAAAGTCATCCGAACCGAGACGCTCGAACCAGCGCATGCTGAAGCCATCGGGAAGGATCGTGCCGGACCAGTGCGATGCGACGCTCGACAGCGCCACGACAATCACCGGCAGCACGAACAGCCAGAAACACAGCAGCGCGGCGAAGCCCGCCAGCGCGACGCCCGCCATGCGCGCAGCGAGATTGCGCTCGGCCGCCTTCGCGCGGGGATGCAGCGGCGGCAGCGCCATGCGATCGGGATTAGCGGCCATGACGCGCGCCTCCTTGGGAACGGCGGTTCACGCGCCGGTACAACGTATAGAGCGAAAGCGACATGGCGAGCATCACGACCGCGCCGGCGGCGGCAGTCGGCAGATCGAGGTCGACCGTCGCCGAGCTGTAAATCGCCACCGGCAGCGTGACGAGGTGCGCGCTGCCGAGCACGAGCAAAATGCCGAACTCGTTGAACGTCAGCAGGAAGCACAGGATCGTGCCCGCCGCGATGCCCGGCCACGCAAGCGGCAGGATCACGCGCGCGGCGACCATCCACGTGTTCGCGCCGAGACTGCGCGCGGCTTCGATCAGCCGCATGTCGAGCAGCGCGAACGCGGCGAGCGTGGGACGCACCACGAATGGCGCGTAGAACACGACTTCCGCGAGGATCACGCCGCCCATGCCGAACAGGAAGTCGAGCGGCGGCGCCTGCAGATGGAAGAGGCGCTGCAGCCCGATGCTCACCGAACCCTGCGAGCCGTAGAGAAAGATCAGCGTAAAGGCGACGAGAAACGAGGGAAACGCCACGAACAGTTCGAGGAAGCGCGTCACGAGGCGCGCCCCCGGAAACGGCTTGAAGAACAGCATCGCGGCAAGCGCGACGCCGAGCACCGAGGCGAGGCCCGCGCTCACGCAGAGGATCCAGAGCGTCGTGCCGATCACGCCGCGCGAATCGGGATTGCCGAAGAACGTCGCGTAGGCGCCGAAGCTCAAGCCGTGCGCACCGGTGAGGCTCAGCAGCACGAGACGCACGAGCGGATAGACGACGATCGGCCCGAGCACGAACACGAGCAAAAACGCGATGTGCCACTGCGCGCGGCGCTCGCGGCGGCGCACGGCGGCCGCGTGCGCGTCGGCGCCCGCCAGCGGGAGCGCGGAATCAGGGGTTGATAAGGACGACATCTTCCGCCTCGTAACGCAGGGATACGCGCATGCCTTTCTCCGGCGTCATGCCGTGGCCGCGCTGCAGGGTGACGAACACCGGCTCGTTCGGCATGGCGTCGAGCAGCACCGGCACCGAGAGCACCGAGCCGTACCATTCGACCGATTCGACCGTGCCGTGCAGCGAGCCCTCGCCGAGCGGCACGATGCGCAGGCTCTCCGGCCGCAGGCAAGCGAGCCTGTCGCGCACGTCGTGGCGCGCGTCGCCCACCGGGAACACGACGTTCGGCGGCAACAGGTTCGCCGCGCCAAGATAGCGCGCCACATAGGCGTCGTTCGGCGTGTCGTAGAGTTCCTGCGGCGTGCCGAGCTGCGCGATACGACCGTCGCGCATGAGCAAGGTGCGATCGGAGAGCACGAGCGCATCGTCCTGATCGTGCGTCACGCAGACAATCGTGAGATCGGGCAGGCGCTCGTGCAGCGCCTTGAGCTCGGAGCGCACCGAATGGCGCAGATTGGCGTCGAGCGCGGAGAGCGGCTCGTCGAGCAGCAGCACGTCCGGCTCGATCACGAGCGCGCGCGCGAGCGCCACGCGCTGCTGCATGCCCCCGGAAAGCTGCGCGGGCATGATGTGGCCCGCGTCGCCGAGCTGCACGAGTTTGAGCGCGTCGGCCACGCGCCGCGCGATATCGCGCGACGGCACGCCGCGTGCCTTGAGCCCGAACGCGACGTTCTCGAACACCGAAAGGTGCGGGAACAGCGCGTAGCTCTGAAAGAGGAGACCCAGATTGCGCCGATGCGGCGGCACATGGGTCAGGTCGCGGCCCGCTACGTGGAGCGAGCCGGCGAGTTCATCGGCCTCGATGAACCCGGCGATGAAACGCAGCAGCGTGGTCTTGCCACAACCGCTGCGGCCGAGCACGGTCAACAGCTCGCCGCGCCGGATCGTGAGCGACAGATCGTCGAGGACAGTGCGGGTGCCGAAACGGACGCTCAGACGGTCGATCTGGACGCCCGCGGTTTCCGTTGCGCCTGCGGTTTCCGTTGCGCCCGTGATGCCGGACTGGTCCGGCAGGGCGCGGGCCATGCCGGCCGGCGAGAGGCTTGCAGTATTCACCGGGTTCATCTCCTTCGCTTATTACCGACTACCAACCACGCTTACTGCGGCTTGACGACTTCGAGCTGCTTGCCCGACGAGCCGATCACTTCGTTCTTCCAGCGCGTGGCCCAGTCGCCCTTCTTCGCCATCACCTGATTCCAGTCCACCGGAATCAGCTTGACGCCCGCAATCGCCTGCTTGACCGCCTCGCCGTTCTTGCCCGTGAGCGCAACGTCCGTGCGGCCGGGGATGCCGAAGATGTCCGGCACCTTCGACTGCACCTGCGTCGACATCAGGTAGTCGATCAGCTTCTTGCCTTCGGCCTGGTTCGGGCCGTTCTTGATCAGGCCGATCGCGTACGGGAGCTGGAACGTCGTGGGATGACCGCCGGCGTCGGCCGCGAGGAAGATCGGCTTGAGCGAAAGACCGCCGTTGGCCGCGTCGTCGAGATCCATCTGCAGGTCGCCGTTGGCCACCGCGATTTCGTTGCGCGAGAGCAGCACGTCGAGGTAGCCCGTGCCCTTCGTGTGGAATTTCGCGCTCTGCTCGAGCTTCTTCAGATAGTCGAACGCCTTGTCTTCGCCCATCAGCGAAGTCGTCAGGATGATGACGGCCATGCCGTCGCCCGCCGTCGCCGGGTTCGAGTACGCGACCTTGCCCGAGTAGTCCGGTTGCAGGAGGTCGGCAAAGGTCTTCGGCTGGTTCTTCACGACGTCCGGGTTGATCGCGAACGAGAAGTAGTTGTTCACGAACGTGGCCCACGAACCGTCCGCCGACTTCGCCATCGCCGGCACGTTCTTGTAGTTCACGCTCTGGTACGGCTGCAGCAGACCGTTTTGCTGCGCCTGCTGGATGAACGGCGGCAGCGTGACGAGAACGTCGGCCTTCGGCGAATCCTTCTCGACGGTGGCGCGGTTCACGACTTCGCCGCTGCCCGCCGTCACGATGTTGACCTTGACGCCTTCCTGCTTCTCGAAAGCCGGCAGCACATCACGATAGAGATTTTCGAGACCGTCGGCCGTGTAGAGCACGACTGCGTTGGCCGCGTGCGCGCTCAGCGCGAAGCCTTCCAGCATCAGCGCGGCAGCCAGCGTCGGCAGCAGTTTGCGTGCGAAACCCGCGCGATGGGAATTCCTGTGGTTCATGTCGCTCTCCGAAGGCAAAAACCGGGGTTGCTCGGGGATACCCGATGCGTGTGTGATCGAACGTCGGCGGACTCTGCCGCCTGCCTTGCCCCGGCCGGCGCCGCCACGAATTGCCACTTGTTTGCAATCCGCCCGGCCCGGCCCGAAAACCGCGGCCTGCACACGGCGCCGGCTGTGGCCCGCCTGACGTGCAAGCCCATCTGAATGGGCATCGAGAGAATCTCAAATTTCCGTGACACTGCCGTGACGAATGTGGCAATCGACAAAAAATTCCACAAATTGCCAATTTTCGATTTGAGCGAAATTGCAGCGTGGCGCGGCACCTTGGTGGCGTCTTCGCGGTGCAATCGGCAGATCGGAATGGCGGAGAAAAGCCGCCTAGGGAACCCGGCGCAAATCGTCGCGCCGGCCGGCTTTCGCCTCAGACTGAGGCGACGATCAGTTCGGGCCCGCGCGCCGCGATCGCGAGCACGACCGACTTCTCCGGCGCGCCCTCGGTAATGACGTAGCGCACCCGTTCGAAGCCGTTGATCCGCACCGGCGTCACGCGCCCGAACTTCGACTGGTCGGCCACGACGATCGCGCAGCCCGTGGCCATGAGCATGCGGCTGCGCACCTCGGCGACCATGCGCGAGTAATCGGTCAGCCAGCCGTCGACGGTGATGCCGCCCGCGCCGACGAACGCATAGTCGGCGTGATACTGGTCGAGCTGCTGCACGGTGTCGAGGCCGAATGTGGCCTCTTCGTGATCGGACAGCTCGCCGCCCAGCAAGGTCACGCGGTTTTCGTTGCGGCGGCCGAGCAGCAGCGCAATGCGCCAGTCATTGGTGTAGACGGTCAGCCGATGGCGGTCGGTGAGCGCGCGCGCCACGGCGTGCGTCGTGCTGCCCGAGTCGATGATGACCGAGGCGCCGTCGGGCACGAACGCGGCCGCACGCTCGCCGATCATGCGCTTCGCGTTGGCGTTGGCCGCCTCGCGCACGTCGATATCGGGCTCGCGCCGGCCGCTCGAAAGCGCACCGCCGTGGGTCGTGACGAGCAGCCCGCGCTCAGCGAGCGTATTCAGATCGCGCCGGATGGTCTCGCGCGAGACACGCAGCTCGCGCACGAGCTCGGACACCGAAAGCGCGCCATTCCTGTTGACTTGCGAAAGGATGTATTGGTGACGTTGTTCTGCAAGCATCTCGATGTGCGGCGCATGGCGCGCGTGGATTCGGAAAGGCCGCTGTATTGTATTACGTAGGGGGCGCACGGCATGCCCTTGCCTGCAGCCCACGCCTGGCGAGACGCGAAGCAGCAGCAATCCGCCCCCGGCGAAATCGCACTGCCGCCCGACACGCAACCCTGCTACTCTCGCCCTGTGCCCCATGTCCTGCCCCGCGGGCGGCACGGCTTTCATCGACAACGGCATCGATGCGTTCGAAACTCCGACAACTCCGACTCCTCTTTTGTGCGCTGCGTTACGGCGTCAGGCTGCTCTGGCTCGCGGCGCCCGAACATCACAAGCTGCACTGGTTCCTCACGCTGGCTTCGCGCCTGCGCGACGACGCCCGTTTCGCCTCCAGCCTGCACGGGGTGCTGCCTCAACTCGCGCCGCTCGCGGCCACGTTCGCGCAAACGATGGCGGCACGTCCCGAGCTCGCCGCGACGACCCTGCACGACGCCATCGAAGCGCTCGAGCGCCTCGATGAGCCGCTCGCGCCAGAGGGCCTCGACGCGGCGCTCCATGCCGCACTCGGCAAGCCACCGAAGACCGTGTTCTCGTGGATCGCCCCCACGCCGGTCCATCACGGCTGGTGCGAGCAAACGCACGTCGCGCGGCTGGCGCTGCCCATCAACGGCCATCAGAGGGTGACGCTGCGCGTGCTGCGCACCGACCACATCGAAGCCGTCGACGACGAAGCCGCGCTGCTCTGCGGCGCCGCGCGCTGGCTGGAGCGTTTCTCGCACGCCGCGCGCGAGCTGCGGCTACGCGAGCTGGCGCTGGTGCTGCGCGAGGATCTGCAGCGCCGCTTCGATCTGCGCGCGCAGGCCGCGAACCTGAGCCAGGCCGGCCATCATCTCGCCGACAACCCGCGCATTGCCGTGCCCGACGTGATCTGGGATCTGTGCACGCCGCACACGCTTGCCGTCCAGCATATCGACACGGTCGGCGCCACCGATCTGGCCGGGCTCGCCGAGCATGGCATCAACGTGACGCGGGTTGCGACCAACCTGATCGAAGTCGTCACGCAACAGGCGTTCGAGCACGGCTTCTTCCACGCGGCCATCGACGCACGGCATGTCTCGGTCAGCGTCGAAGAGCCGACACGCGGACGTCTGGTGCTCGCCGGTCCGGCGATGATGACGAGCCTGTCCTCACCCGAACGCGAATTCTTCGTACACGGCGCGACGGCGCTGTTCCAGCAGGACTACGGGCAGCTTGCCCAGTTGCATCATGCCGCCGGCCATGTGCCCGCGCACGCGCGCACCGAGCAGATCGAAGCCGAGCTGCGCACGCGCAGCGAAGCGCATTTCGCGGACGCTGCCGACACTCGCAGCGCCGGCGCGCTCTTCCACCAACTGCTGCACGCCGTGCAGCCGTTCGGCGGCGAGGTGTCGCCGCGGCTCGTGGCGGCGCAACGCGCATTCAGCCAGGCGGAGGATCTCGCGCGGACGATTCACCCCGGCGTCGACGCATGGGGTATCGCGCAAAGCACGCTCGCCGGCCTGGCGCAGCGCGATCTCGACCATCGCGGCTGGATCCGGCGGCTCTCGCAGGAGCTGCCTCATCTGGCGCAGATCGCGCCGCGCGTGCCGCAAATGCTCTTTCATTTCCTGCAGCACCACGCGGGGCCGCGGCACGGCCATCCCGCGGCGGCGAGCGCGCCGCACGCCGATCTCGCCGAAGCGCTGCGCCGCGAATACCGGCGTACGCGCACCCTGCTTGCCGCCTGCGCGCTGTGCGGCGCGGCCGTCGGCTTGGCGGCGGTCTGGCTGGGGCACTGAAGCGGGCGGCCGCCCGGCAGCCTGGGGTTGGGCGTGGGGCATTGCAGTCCTGAACAAGACGCGTCGCGGCGGCCGGGCGATACTGCCGGCCTTTCGGATCCCCCGCGCATGCGCGCTCCCCTGCAACCGACACCGATGCTCGCCGCCCTCGCTCCCGCCCTGTTCGTTATCCTCTGGTCGACGGGTTTCGTCGTTGCCCGCGCCATCGCCCCCTACGCCGACCCCAACCTGTTTCTGCTCGCGCGTTTCGCGGGGACGGCCGCGTTGTTCGCGGGCGTCGCGCTGATCGCGCGCGCGCCGTGGCCGCGCGGACGCCAGCTCGGCAAACACCTGTTCGCCGGCGCGCTGCTGCAGGGGATCTATCTCGGCGCAGGCTACTGGGCCGTCGCGCAAGGTTTGAGCGCAGGCGTCATGGCCCTGCTCGGCGCGCTCCAGCCGTTGCTCACGGCCGCCTTCGCCGCGCGGCTCTTCGGCGAGCGACTCGCGCCGCGCCGCTGGGCCGGCATGGCGCTCGGGCTCGCGGGTGTGGTGCTCGTGCTGCTGCCGAAGCTGCAGGCGGCCGCGCACGGCGCATCCGCGCCGGGCCACGCGCTCCCGGGACACGTGAACCCGCTGCTCGTGGTGATCGTCGCGGTGGCGGCAGTCGGCTCGATCACAGCGGGCACGCTCTATCAGAAGACCTCGCTCGCCGAGGCCGATATTCGCAGCGCGAGCGCCGTGCAGAACGCGGGCGCGGCGATCGTTGCCGCGCTGCTCGCGCTGGCGCTGGGGGAAACGCGCTGGGTCGCCTCGGCGACGCTCTGGTTTTCGCTCGCCTGGGGTATCGCCATGCTGTCGGGAGCGGGCGTGACACTGCTGGTGCGGATGGTCCGCCGCGGCGACGCGGCGCGCGCCACGGCCCTGCTCTTTCTCGCGCCGCCGCTCGCGGCGCTCGAAAGCTGGCTGCTCTTCCGCGAAACGCTCACACCGCTGCAGATCGCGGGCTTCGGCGTGGCGCTCGTGGGCGTGCTGATCGCGCGGCGCGATCAGACCGGCGATGCGCCCGCTCGCGCAATGCGCAAGGCGTCGCGCGCCTGAACCATGACGGCACGCGGCGCGCCGTCCCGTGCCCGGGTACGTCCCCGGTTTCGTCCGCCGTTCTGCCCTTAATCGGCCGTATCGCCACCTGCGGGCACCTTCGCGCGCGCCTTGCTGCCGGGAGCGGGCGCCCAGGCGGGACGCGTCTTGCGCTCCGAATCGATGACGACGACGAAGCGCCCCGCCCAGGGCGTGGCCTCGCGATCCGGATGCAGCACCCAGAGCGACTTGCCCGACGCGACGAGCGCTTCATACTCGGCGTCGATGATGCCGTAGTGATCGAAGAACATATTCAGCGACGCCGGAATCCGCACGCAGCCCTTCGAATGGCGAATGCCGAGCAGCGGCTCGAGCCGGTCGGGATCCGTGGCATGCATCTGGAAGCGCATCTGCGAGTAGCCGCCCTTGCCCCAGCCGCGTTCGCCGTTTACCCAGCCGAAGTCGTAGATGCGCATGTCGCGCTTGCCATAGCCGCGTATGCCGTTGTCGTTCATCGTGCCTTCGGCGCGGAAGTCCATATTGCCCGGGGTGTGCTCGAAGACACCGAGCGGCGTGAGGAAGTGATCGAACTCGCCGGGCCGTCCCGTCGCAACGGGCGAGGCGCCGATCATCTGCCAGCGTTCGCCGGGCGTCGCGCGAAAGTAGATGAAAAGCGCCTGGACGTTCGCGGAACGATCCACGAGGACGACGAATTCGCCCGCCAGCTCGCCGAGGTTCGCCGCTTCGAGCGCCGTCTGGAGACGTTCGCCGTAGGCGTGCTGGTCCGCGAGCGGCACGCTCAGGCGGCGCGTGACTGCGCGTGCGAATACCGCGCGCATTTGCAGCGCACGGTGCATTTCCTCGGCGGCCTGCTCGGGCGTGAGCGTGGGATGTTCGGGCAACGTGAACCCTGCAGGCGCCGAGGCTCCAGTGGGTGCTGAAGCGGCAGCGGCAGAAGCGGCGGCGGCCGATGTCGCGCTGCCAGAGGCCGGTGCGGCGCCCGACGCGGACGAAGCACCCGGCGCGGGTATCGCCGCGGAAGCAGGCACAGCCGACGAAACCGGCGCCGACGCGGCACGGGATCCAGCGCTCGATACGGCTCGCGGCGCCGTCCCGGCCGAAGCAGGCGCGACTTGCACGGCCCCCGATGCCACGTGCGCCGCAGCCGCCGACGCGGCGTCGGCCGACCACGCGGGACTCACCGCCCAGCACGCGCTGGCGCAGAGCGCGAGACGCAACGCCGGCGGCAACGAGCGGCCGGCACGCCGCAAGGAAAAACAGGAGGCGCCGCCCCGTATGCCGGCCTTTACGCGCACGCCAGGCCGGCGCGAAATCTTGTTGTTCATCGTTCGAGTACGGCCCGAGTGATTACGGCCTGATTATGCGTTCGGTGTGAAGGGAAGCGGCGTAATACCAGACGTTCGGAAACCGGAACAGGAAAGCGCCGACCCTCGCAGCGCTGGCGAGGCGGCGTACGCGAGAACTCGCGCCATGCGAAACAAAGGGAACGTTACGGCTGGGCGGACTCGCCCTCGAACGGATCGGCGCTCACCTGCAGCGCAACGCCCGCGAGATGCCGGCCCTGCAACTGGCGCGCGACCGCCTCGGCAACGTAGGGCACATCGGCGTGCAATTCAAGGTCGGCGTGCGCGTTGGGCGTACCGACGTCGTACACCGTCACGTCTTTCGCATAGTGACCGAGTTCACGCGTGAAAAAGTCGCGGACTTCCTGCTCGCTGCAGGACGCGGGAACATTCCAGACCGTGAGATGCGGCATGGCCAGGCTAGCGCGGATAGCGCGCGCGATCCGCACGCACGCGGACGGGTTGCAGGCTTGCACGCGAACGTGCGCGAGTCCACACCACCTGGCCGAGCAGCGCCGCGACAGAAAGCAGCAACAGGGTGGACGCGATCATTTCACAACTCCTTCTTTTTTGACTAATCTCAGCATAGTCTCAATTCGAGACTCCTGCGCTGCGGCATATTGCCGTTGAGATGAAACCCGCTTTACCGTTTCGCCAATCGAACGCAACCGGCAGGCCCACCGGTATGGGAGCGCTCACTGACCGTCGTCGCTGGCTGCCGTGAGGTCTGCCGAAGTGCTCGCACCGCAGGCCATGCGAGTGAGGCGCTCATATTCGCTCACCCAGTTACCGAGGATGGCGTTCTGGGCATCGGCCAGCGACATCTGGCCCGCACACACGCAGCGCTTCAACCGGACCGTCAACAGCGCCTTGCGGCGCTCCCCGCCATGCCCGCCCCACGGCAGCAGGTCGTAGTTCTCGACCGCATCCGGCGATCCGCCGAGCACGATGGGCACGCGCCGGTCGAGCGCATAATCGGCGCCTTCGTCGGCCTCGATGCCACGCTGCGCGAGCAGCCTGTCCTTCAACGCCATCGACTCGTCGAACGGCGGCGCGACGGTATCGGCATAGCCCGGACGGCAGATCGTTTCGCCAACCGATTGCTGGGTCACGCGCGAATCCAGCAACTGCGCGTCCTGCGCCGCGGCGGCCAGATGGTGCATGCCGCCGGCAACGGTGAGCAGCAACAGCACAATGTGCCGCACGCGCGCGCGACGGGTCGGAACCACAGCCATGCTGCGCGCGATGCGGCGTCTTTCTGCCTTTTCTGCGTTCATGGGTAGGCGCACCATAAGATGCGGAATGGATTGTCTACCGGGATTATTAAAACATATTCGAAATTCTTCGTGGCGAATGCCGCTCAATTCCGCCACCGGGCGCAGCAGCGCCTCATAACGCGTCACATAAACGACATGTGAGTCAAACCCCGGTTTCTACATGACAATTTTATTTCGCAATGCAAATCGTTAGCGCCTGGGCAAGGAAATAGCCCGGACGGCGACGCAGCAGCCCACGCGAGCTCGCGCAAAGCCGGCCGTATGGCCAATGGCAGCGAGAAAACCGATAGAGCATAATGAGCCGCCAGCCGGCGCCCGCCCGGGCGCAGCTCGCTCATTCGAAGAAACGAGGAATTCCCATGTCTATCACCATGTATCAAGCCTCGGTGCCCGTCCTGATCCGCGGCCTCACCAGTCTGCAAACCATCATCGGCAAGGCGCAGGCGCACGCGGCCGAAAAGCAGATCGACCCGTCGGTGCTGACCGCCGCACGGCTCTTCCCCGACATGCTGCCGCTCACGCGCCAGATCCATATCGCCACCGATACGGCCAAGGGCTGCGCCGCGCGTCTTGCGGACGTGGAGGCGCCGAAGTTCGAGGACGTCGAGGTGACGTTCGACGAACTGCATTCGCGCATCCAGAAGACCATCGACTATCTGAACATGTTCAAGCCCGAACAGATCGACGGTTCGGAAGGCCGCAGCATCACGCTCAAGATGCGCAGCGGTCCGATCGAGTTCAGCGGTGTGAATTATCTGCTGGCCTTCGTGCTGCCCAACTTCTACTTCCACGTCACGACGGCTTACGACATCCTGCGCCACAACGGCGTCGAACTCGGCAAGCTCGACTACCTCGGGCGCCCGTAAGAAGGTAAGCGGCGGGTAAAGCGACGCGGGCCGCTTCGCAGCGGCCCGCACCCTCGCACCGAAGCCACCGGAGCATCAGGACGGCGGTGTCTCGCGCCGCCCCTCAATCGAGAGACAGGCGCACCGCAAAGGCCACCAGCGCCGAAGAAAACGCCCACTTCTGCACGGTCTGCGCAACCGGATGCTTGCGCAACCATACGGCAATGCGCGCGGCGCCCAGCACGTAGAGCATGTCGAAAAGCGCGCAGACGATAACGAGCAGAATGCCCAGTTGCAACACCTGCAGCCACACCGACCCCGCCTGCGGCCGGATGAACTGCGGCAGCAGCACGGAGCAGAACAGCAACGCCTTGGGATTGAGCAGGTTCGTCAGCAGGCCCTTGACGAAGTCCGCGCGGCGCGAACGTGCCACGGCCGTCTGAGTGCCCGCCTCCGGCAGCGCGAAGACCGGCGCCCGGAAGATTTGCAGCGCCACCCACCCCAGATAGACCGCACCGACATAGCGCACCCCGTCGTAAAGCCACGGCGCATTGTGCAGCAGCGCCGCTAGGCCGCAGGCCGAGAGCGTAACGTGCGTCGCGCGCGCAATGCCGAGGCCGCAAGCCGCCGCGAAGCCGCTCCTCGCGCCGCGGCTCATGCTGGTCTGCATCACGAGCGCCATGTCCGCGCCGGGCAAGGCGCTAACGATGATCAGGGCGACGACGAACATGAGCAGCAGGTGGGCGGAAATCATGATGACCTCGTTGGATGGAGGCTCTATGTTGCCGCCAACGAAGGAGCGATTTCTGGCGATTTTCTTGCGCCTCCTCGCCACGTTTGGAGCAATGCACTAAAATTTCCCCATCCATCAAGGAAATCCCCTCCCGCCTCATGAGCGACATCGACAAACTGGACAGGGCGATCCTGCGCGCGCTGCAAACGGACGCGCGCATCTCGAATGCGCGGCTCGCCGAAACGGTCGGGCTGAGCGAGACGCCGTGCGCCCGCCGCCTCAAGCGGCTCGAGCAGGACGGCTATATCGAACGCTACCGCACGGTGCTGTCGCGCCGCGCACTCGGGTTCGGCGTGGTGGCGTTCGTGTACGTGCGCTTCGCCCAGCACGACCGCACGCTCGCGGATCGCTTCGAGCGCGAAGTCTGCGCGATTGAGCGTATCCTCTCCTGCCATAACGTATCGGGCACCGCGGATTACATCCTGCAGATCGTCGCGCGCGACCTGGACGACTACGGCACCTTCATGCGCGACCAGTTGCGCGGCCTGCCGGGCGTGACCGCGGTGGAGTCGGCGCTGTCGCTGCGCGAGGTGAAAGCCGACAACGGCCTCCCCCTGCCGTGAGCACCTCCCGTCTCCACGCTGCCCATTTCACCCCTCTCACACCGGAGCTTTCGATGACCCCAGAACAGGCGCGAGCCGAAGAATCCCAGGCCATGGAGCGCGTGCTGACCGCTACGCAGCGCGTCCAGTCGGCGTTCACTTCGTTACAGTCGCAGTTTCCGCCGGCCGGCGACGGCCGCCCCTCCCAGTTTGCCCTGACGACGTTCGACGCCGCCCTGCAGGAGCTGGAAGACGCCCAAGCCGCCTTCGACGAATTGCTCAACGATCTACTGGACGGCGAGCGCTGAGCGGTCGAAGCGCTCGCGCGCGAAGGCCGCGATCCGCTCGCAGGCCTCGAAGAGCCGAGGTTCGTCGACCACGAAGCCAAGACGGACATAGCCGTTGGCCGTCTCTCCGAACGCGCTCGCATCGAGCACCGAGACCTTCTGCGCGTTGAACAACTGCCAAGTGAATTCGTGCGTATCGAGCCCCGTGCCGCGCACGTCGATCATCATGAACATGCCCGCCTCCGGCAGCAGGCAACGCAGGCCGGGCACACCGCTCAGCCGCTCGTAGACGATATCGCGCCGGCGCCGGTATAGCTCGCGCATGTCGGCGACGATCGGTGCGCGGTGCTCCAGCGCGGTCAACGCCGCCTCCTGAATAAAACCTGGCAGTCCGTAAAACATGCAAAGCGCGAGCCGGCTGAAATGGCCGACCAGCGTTTCCGGCGCAATCGCCCAGCCGAGCCGCCAGCCCGCCATCGCATGCGATTTCGAGAGGCTGCCCAGCGTGACGGTACGCTCCGCCATACCGTCCAGCGTGGCGATGCTCACGTGCTCGCGCTCGAAGGTGAGGTCGGCGTAGACCTCGTCGGAAACGACCCAGAGATCGTGCGCCTTCGCGATCTGCGCGATACGTTCGAGGTCCTCGCGCGGCATCACCACACTGGTCGGATTGCAGGGCGTCGCGAAGAAGATCGCGCGCGTGCGCGGCGTCACCGCGGCGGCAAGCGCGTCGCAGTCGAGATGAAAACCGTGCGCCGGATCCACGGGCACCGGCACGAGCGTCGCGCCCGAAGCGCGTATCGCGGCCTCGTAGGTCAGATACATCGGCTCGGGCACGAGCACCTCGTCGCCGGCTTCGCACAGGCACAGCGACGTGGCGAACAGGCCGTTCTGCGCGCCCGCGCAGAGCATGACGTGCTCCTTGCCGACCGGGCGCCCGCTGCTGTTCGCGTGCTCGCGCGCAATGGCCTCGCGCAGCGGCTCGCGGCCCATGATCGTGGTGTAGTGGGTGTCGCCTGCGCGCAGCGCGGCCACCGCGCGTTCCACGATCGCCTCCGGCGTGCCGAAGTCGGGGTCCCCCACGCTCAGCACGATCACGTCCTCGCCACGCGCCGCCGCCTGCTGGGCGGCATGATGGATCTCCCACGCCGTCGTTCGCCTGCCCTGCAGGCGCTCGACCAGATTCGAATACTTCATCGCGCTCGGCTCCTTGAGTCGTTCTCGTTCGCTCGCGCGCGGCAAACCCGGGCCGCGGCGCCGCTCATGCGGAACTGGTTCGGATCGTTGTCCGGACTGGCATTGTGCCCCGGACCCTCCAGGACGGCAAAGCGGGACCGCAGCGCATTGGTGCTAACCCGCAAACCGTTCGATAATCGCACACGCATGTGCGTTCAACGCGCGTAGACGGGCGCGCAGCGATTGCCGTAGCGTGCCATGCGGCCTATGCTCGCTTCACCCAACGCCCCACCCCGGCACGACGCCGGGGCACTGCCACAAGACCCGGCCGCGCACCGCGTTCGCGCCAGCCTCAGGAGACACGATGACCCCCGCCTTTGACACCCCCGATGCGACAGCTTCGCGCCGCTCCCCATCCCGCGCGCGGCGCGCGGCCATCGGCAGCTTCGTGGGCGCCGTCGTCGACTGGTACGACTTCCTGCTCTACGGCATCGTCGCCGCGCTCGTCTTCAACTCGGCCTTTTTCCCCAAGGTAAGTCCGACGATGGGCACGCTCGCCGCATTCGCGACGTTCGGCGTGGGTTTCCTGTTCCGTCCGCTCGGCGGCGTCGTCTTCGGCCACTATGGCGACCGGCTCGGCCGCAAGCGCATGCTCGTGCTGACCGTCATGATGATGGGTCTCTCGACGGTCGCGATCGGCTTTTTGCCGACCTTCGCCACGATCGGCTGGTGGGCGCCCGTGCTGCTCGTCGTCCTGCGCGCGCTGCAGGGTTTCGCCGTGGGCGGCGAATGGGGCGGCGCGGCGCTCATGGCCGTGGAATCGGCGCCGCAGCACAAAAAGGCGTTCTATAGCAGCGGCGTTCAGGTGGGCTACGGCGTGGGTCTCGTGCTCGCCACCGGCATCGTCTGGGTGCTCAATCACACGTTCGGCGAAGCGGCGTTCAAGGCCTGGGCCTGGCGCGTGCCGTTCGTGCTCAGCATCGTGCTCGTGCTGATCGGCCTGTGGGTGCGCCGGAGCATGGACGAGTCGCAGGAGTTCGTCGAGAAGGTCGAGCATGCCCATCACAAGGTTCGCATGCCCGTGATCGAGGCGCTCACGCAGCATCCGAAGGCCTTCCTGCTGATCGTCGCGCTGCGCCTCGCCGAACTGTTCACGATGTACATCGTCACCGCCTTCGCGCTCAGCTACTCGACGACGAACCTCGGCATGTCGCGCGACGTGTTCCTCAGCATCGGCCTCATGGTCGGCGCGATCAGCTGCGCGACGATCCCGTTCTTCGCCGTGCTCGCCGACCGCTTCGGCCTGCGCCGCATCTACATGATCGGCGCCGTGGTCGGCCTCGCCTCGGCCATCCCGTTCTTCCTCGCGCTCGAAGCCCGGTCCGTCGCATGGATCGTCATCTTCTCCATACTGCTCGCCAATCTCGCGCACGACATGGTGGTGAGCGTGCAGCAGCCGCTTTTCACCGAACTGTTCGGCACGGAGTATCGCTACAGCGGCGCCGGCGTCGGCTACCAGTTCGCGAGCGTGGTGGGCGGCGGCTTCACGCCGTTCATCGCGGTCGCGCTCGTGGGGGTGGCCGGCGGCTCCTGGCACCTCGTCGCCGGCTACCTCGCCGCCGGCTGCCTGATCTCGCTCGTCGTCGCCGCCCGCATGCGCGCCGCCTGACGCCCCGCCCCGCCGCGTTGCGTTGCGGCGCGAAGAACGCCCCGAGCCCGCGCGCAAGCGCCGGGCCCGGGGCGTTCGCGCTTGCGTCTCCTTGTGCCGGCTTGCACCCGTTCCGGCTCGCTTGATAGACTGCACGCAAACCTCCCGCCGCCCTCCGGCACCCACCGCATGACCGAAAATGCTCTCCATGTCTGATACGCGATCCGGCGGCAATCCTGGTGGCAATCCCGGCGACAATCCTCTAGGCATTCGCGGTCTCGAGTTCGTGGAGTTCGCCTCGCCGGATCCCGCGGCGCTGGCGCAGTTGTTCATCCGCCTCGGCTTTCGCGCCGTGGCCCGGCACCGGTCGAAGGCCGTCACGCTGTACCGGCAGGGCGACATCAATTTCCTCGTCAACGCGCAGCCCGATTCGTTCGCGAGCCGTTTCGCCGACGTAAACGGCGTGGGCGTCGTGGCCATCGGCATGCGCGTCGAGCACGCCCAGCAAGCCTGCCACCAGGCAATACGCTGGGGCGCCTGGCGCTTCGACAACGAAACGATCGGGCCGCAGGAGTTGCGCATTCCCGCCATCCAGGGCATCGGCCATTCGCTGATCTATTTCGTCGAGCGCTGGCGCGGCAAGCCGGGCGGAGACGAGTCGGTATTCGACGTCGACTTCGTGCCGCAGGACGGCATCGACAACGTGCAGGCCGTCGTCGCAGGCACCGGTCTGGAGACGGTCGATCACCTCACCCAGGTCGTGAGCCGCGGCACGCTCGCCGAGTGGACGGACTTCTATCGCACGGTGCTGCACTTCTCCGATACGCCCGAAACGAACGCGAACTGGCATGTTTCGGAAGCCTCGGGCGTGATGGTGTCGCCGGGCAACCTGATCCGCATTCCGGTGTACGAGGAAGGCGCGCCGCGTACGGCGCTGATGCACCGCTACCTGCACGAGCACGCGACGGATGGCGTGCAGCACGTGGCGCTCTCGACGAAAGACATCTTTTCGGCAGTCGATCGGCTGCGCGAGGCCGGCCTCGAACTGGTCGAGCCGCCCGCTCCGTATTACGACCAGCTCGACGCACGCCTGCCCGGGCATGGACTCGACATCGACGCGCTGAGAAGCCGGCATATCCTCGTCGATGGCGACACCACGGGCCCCGGCGCGCCGCGCCTCTTCCTGCAGACCTTCGTGCGCCGCGGGCTGGGCGAGATGGCGCTGGAGATCGTCGAGCGGCGCGGCGACGAAGGCTTTGGCGCGGGCAATCTCGCGGCGCTCGAACAGGCTCGCCTCGCCCTGGGGGCAACGCGGCCGTCGGGCGGACAGTAAGCCAGTAATTGCGCCGGCCAACCGGCCGGCATGAAACCAGACAGGACCGAGTGCATGGATCGCCCGCCGCTTGCGAGGCGCGACTGGATCGCGGGGCTGGAAAAGGGTCTCGCGATCCTCGAAGCCTTCGACAGCGAACACGCCCGCATGACGCCCTCCGAGGCGGCCGCCCGCACCGGCCTCACGCGCACGGCGGCGCGCCGCTATCTGCTTACGCTGCAACATCTGGGCTATGTTGCCGGCGACGGCAAGCAGTTCGGCCTCACGCCGCGCGTGCTGCGCGTGGGTTGGTCGTACTTCGATTCCGCGCGCCTGCCGAGGCTCGTGCAGCCGTATCTGCAGCAACTGAGCGCCCGCATCAACGAGTCCGTGTACGTGAGCGTGCTCGACGCGTGGGAGCTTGTCTTCATTGCCCGCAACAGCGCCTCCCGCGTGATGACGACCGGGTTCGTGCTGGGCGCGCGCGTGCCGGTGCCGCTCACCTCCCCGGGCATGGTGCTGCTCGCGCACCACCCCGACCAGGAGGCCGTGCGCCGCTGGCTCGGCACCGTCGATCTGCATCCGTTCACGCCGCACACGCTGACCGCGCGCACGCCGCTCCTCGAAGCGATCCGGATCGCACGCGCCAGCGGTTACGCACTCGTCGAACAGCAGTTGCAGTCCGGCGTGCGCGGCATCGCCGTACCGGTCAAGAATCGCCACGGCGAGGTCGTGGCCGCATTGAGCACCAACATGCCGATCGGCCGGGAGTCGGCGGAGAAGGCCGTGCAGCGCGTGCTCGTGCCGCTGCAGGAAACGGCGCTGGCGCTGATGAATATCGTCTAACAGGAGCAAGGCTTATGGGAAGCATCGACGCGGTTGTGGCGGCGGCTGTCGCCTTCGTGGCCAGCCATTTCCTTCTGTCTCATCCCCTGCGCAAACCGTTGGCCGGCGCAATCGGCGAAGCGGGATTTCAGGGGGTCTACTCGCTGGTCGCCTTCGCGACCTTCGGCTGGCTGATCGCCGCCTACCTCAAGGCGCCGCTCACCGAGCCCCTGTGGCAGGCCGGCGACGCCCTCTGGGCGCTGGTGTCCCTCGTCATGCTGATCGCGTCGATCCTGCTGATGGGCTCGCTGATCCGCAATCCCGCGCTGGCCACGGGCGGGCGGCCCGCGCCGTTCCCCGAAACGGCGCGCGGCGTGTACGCGATCACGCGCCACCCGATGATGTGGTCGTTCGCGCTCTGGGGGCTCTGCCATATCGCCGTGTTCCCGGTGACGAAAAGCATCGTGCTGGCCGCGGCCATGATCGTCCTCGCGCTCGTGGGCGCCGCCTTGCAGGACCACAAGAAGGAGCGGCTCGAGCCCGAACGCTGGCCTGCCTGGGAAGCGAAAACGAGCTACGTGCCGTTTGCGGCAATCATTGCGGGTCGCGCGCGGCTGGGCGGGTTCGGCCTGCATGCGCTGCTTGGGGGCCTCGTCGTCTGGCTGGTCGCCACCTGGGCTCATATCCCGCTGACCGGCTGGCACGCGGGCATCTGGCGGTGGATCTAGCGGTCGGCCGAAACGAAAAAAAAGCCGCTCCGAAGAGCGGCCCTCGCCAACGGACAGGCGGGCACGCAGCCCGCCGGCCCGTTCAGTCGTCCAGCAAGGACAGATCGCGCACCGCGCCCTTGTCCGCCGACATGACCAGCTTCGCGTAAGCCTTGAGCGCAGCCGACACCTTGCGCGGACGCGGCTTCGCAGGCTTCCACCCGAGCGCGTTCTGCGCTTCGCGGCGGCGCGCCAGTTCTTCGTCGGACACCAGCACATCGATCGTGCGGTTGGGGATGTCGATGCGGATCCGGTCGCCGTCGCGCACGAGGCCGATAGCGCCGCCGGCCGCCGCCTCCGGCGAGCAGTGTCCGATCGAAAGGCCCGAGGTGCCGCCCGAGAAGCGCCCGTCGGTCAGCAGCGCGCATGCCTTGCCGAGGCCCTTCGACTTGATGTAGCTCGTGGGGTACAGCATTTCCTGCATGCCGGGGCCGCCCTTCGGACCTTCGTAGCGCACGATCACGACGTCGCCGGCCTTGACCTTGTCGTTGAGGATGTTCTCCACGGCTTCGTCCTGCGATTCGGTCACGTGAGCCGTGCCCTCGAACACGAGCAGGCTGTCGTCCACGCCGGCGGTCTTCACCACGCAACCATTGCGCGCGATGTTGCCCGTCAGCACGGCGAGGCCGCCTTCCTTCGAGAACGCGTGCTCATACGAGCGGATGCAGCCCTCGGCGCGGTCGAGATCGAGGCTCGGCCAGCGCGAGTCCTGGCTGAACGCCACCTGCGTGGGAATGCCGGCCGGCCCGGCCAGGTAGAAGTTTTTCACGGCGTCGTCGCGGGTATGGACGATGTCCCACTGCTGCAAGGCGTCCTTGAGCGTGGGGGCGTGCACCGTCGGCACGTCGGTATGCAGCTTGCCGGCGCGGTCGAGCTCGCCGAGGATGGCCATGATGCCGCCCGCGCGATGCACGTCTTCGATGTGGTACTTGTTCGTGTTGGGCGCCACCTTGCACAACTGCGGCACGACGCGCGAGAGACGGTCGATGTCGGCCATCGTGAAGTCGATGCCCGCCTCCTGTGCCACGGCCAGCAGGTGCAGGATCGTATTGGTGGAGCCGCCCATGGCGATGTCCAGCGTCATGGCGTTCTCGAACGCCTTGACACCCACCGAGCGCGGCAGGACGCGCTCGTCGTCCTGTTCGTAATGCTGGCGCGTAAGCTCGACGATACGGCGGCCGGCGCGCTTGAAGAGCTGCTCGCGGTCCGCATGCGTGGCCACCACCGTGCCGTTGCCGGGCAGCGAGAGACCGAGCGCCTCGGTCAGGCAGTTCATCGAGTTGGCCGTGAACATACCCGAGCACGAGCCGCAGGTCGGGCAGGCCGAGCGCTCCACTTCCGCCACTTCGGCATCGGAATACTTCGTGTCGGCGGCGATCACCATGGCGTCGATGAGGTCGAGCTTCTTGATCTCGATGGCCTTCGTGGCGGGATTCGCCAGGCGCGTCTTGCCGGCTTCCATCGGACCGCCGGAAACGAAAATCACCGGGATGTTCAGGCGCATCGCGGCCATCAGCATGCCGGGAGTGATCTTGTCGCAGTTCGAGATGCACACCATGGCGTCGGCGCAGTGCGCGTTGACCATGTACTCCACCGAGTCCGCAATGATGTCGCGGCTCGGCAGCGAGTACAGCATGCCGTCGTGGCCCATGGCGATGCCGTCGTCGACGGCGATCGTGTTGAATTCCTTGGCCACGCCGCCCGCGGCCTCGATCTCGCGCGCGACGAGCTGGCCCAGGTCCTTCAGGTGCACGTGGCCCGGCACGAACTGGGTGAACGAGTTGACCACCGCGATGATCGGCTTGGCGAAATCGTCGTCTTTCATGCCGGTGGCGCGCCACAGGGAGCGCGCACCCGCCATGTTGCGGCCGGCGGTGGAGGTTTTGGAACGGTATGTGGGCATCGTGGGTGCTGTAGAAAGGTCGCAGGAAATGGCGGGCCACGGGATTGAAGGCCCTCGCGCGCCCGTGCGTACAACCTCTTGAGTCGCGCCCTGGGCAGACCGGGAATTATTGCACAGGCCCGAGCGGGGCGCGGTCGCGCGCCTTCGCCACGCACAACGCGGCGCCGACGGCTACAGCGGGGGGAATTCGAGAAAAAGCGGGGGAAAAACGAGAGGAACAACATTCCCCGCGAACGGGGGAATCGAACCAACCCGCCTGCATGGCAGGCGGGTTGCGAATACCGCGCGCGACGTCTTACTTCGCGCCGGCTTGCGAGGCACCGCCCATCGACGAGCCGTAAGCCGTATTTTCTTGCGCCACACGCGCCTGCGCAGCTTGAATGTCCGACGTATAGGTACGCGGGTTCATGCGTGCCGGGTTGTAGCCAGCTTGTTCGACCTGGGCCAGTTCGGCACGCACCTGGGCACGCGTCAGCGAGTCACTGGATTGAGCAAACGACACCGCGGGAACGGCGAGAGCAGCGGCAACGACAACAGCAACGAGGGAATGCTTCATGGTAAACGCTCCGGAAAGGGACTTGTAGGCGGCTCCCCGCAGGAACCTTGAACCGGAGTCTATAGGTAGTACCACCTACAGATAAACCCTGAAATGGCGAATTCACTATTCTCGTGAGAGATACAATCCGGAGTGCAAAAAGTACCTCTCCCCGCACTCCCCTGCGCTCTGTTGCGTGGCGCATCGTTAATCCAGGCTATCTGGAACGGCAATGAAGCGGGTGTGCGCCCGATATATTTCATTTTCCTTTCTAATAATACAAAATCCTTTCTTGTGCTTTAGAATTGGCCGGTCCCGAGTCGAAGGAAATCGCCCACATCCCCGCCAGCAGGCCATGGCGCGGCCTTCCCGGGACATTAAATCTTCGTTCATGAAAATTTTCGACCATTGCACAAAAAAATAAATCAATCAATAGAGAGTAACCTTGCGAAATCGACAGGCAAGTGGACACTCCTTTAAAAACAAAGACTTATTACGACCATAAAGCCTCGGTGCATTGGCATGCCTTTTCCCCCTTTGTAATTTGGCGACAATTCGCAACACCACCGCATTCTTCCCTCGCCTCGCCCGGTCGCCTTTGATACATTTGTTGTGAAAATAAACAAAAGAACGCAGCAGAAAGTAGTTTCGCTCCCTGACAACAGCAAGCGTGATCGCCCAGGACGCAGGGCAAAAGCGGCGGCGCCCCCGGAAGTGATTCGAGGTGCCCTGCTTGCAACAGGCGTCTTCGCTCACGGTATAACAACCATTGGGCAAAGTTAGTAGTACTACAACCCAACTCTTTTTTTGCGAAGGTATGGAGGAGAGAATGAAGAAGGCTTTGCTCGCCGCGGCACTCATGTCTGCGGGAATCGTCGCCCATGCACAAAGCAGCGTGACCCTGTATGGTCGACTGGATGTCGGCGTCCAGTACCGCCAGGGCATCTACGGCGGCAACGCCGTGCAGATGGAAAGCGGTGACTGGGGTGAGTCGGAACTCGGCCTCAAAGGCGCTGAAGATCTCGGCGGTGGCACGAAGGCCATCTTCAAGATGGAAATGGGCCTGAACATGACGAACGGCACATACAACAACGGCTCGCTGTTCGGTCGCGAAGCCCGCGTCGGTCTGACGAACGATGCTTGGGGTACGTTCAAGATCGGTTACGCCGGTGCTGCTGAAATCATTCAGGACAGCTGGGATCTCGACCCGCAACTGATGCAGCAGTACGCAATCGCCACCCTGGTGCGCGGCCGTAACTGGGCACAGGCAGGCAACAGCGTGGAATACACCTCGCCGCTGCTCTACGGCCTGACGTTGAAGGGCCAGTATGATCTGGCCAACAGCCCGAACTGGAACGGCAGCGTCACCTCGCCGGGCAGCTCTGGCCCGAACCAGCTCGGTGGCACCGCGCAGGGCCGTTCGGACGGCTTCAAGATCCAGTACAACGCTTCGGCCTTCGAACTGCAGGCGATCTACGACGAAACCCGCGACGCGTTCGGCAACTTCAGCAACGTCTACCTGTTCTCGCGTTCGATCATCGCCGGCGGCAACTACACGCTCGGCCCGGTCAAGTTCTACGCGGGCTACCAGCACCTGTCGGCGCCGGGCGCCGACGAGTATGGCTACGGCGGCGCCGCTGCGCCGTCGGGTGCCGGCCTGCCGACCGCGGTCGATCACGAATGGGGCGGCGTGGCCTGGCAGATCAACGCGGCTACGGCTCTTACCGGCGCGATCTACCACGCCAACGCCAACAACGGCAACGGCAACGCCACGATGTACACGCTGGCTGGCACCTACAATCTGTCGAAGCGCACGTTCTTCTACACTGAACTGGGTTACATCCACAACAGCTCGACGTCGAACATCGGTCTTGGCAACGGCTACTCCGACCCGTACGGCACGGCTGGCCAAAGCCAGGTCAACGGCGGCTCTGGCTCGAGCGGCAGCTCGTTCGTCAACGACGGTCCTGGCTACGGTCACAGCCAGTTCGCGGCTAACGTCGGTATCATGACGCAGTTCTGATGTAGTTTCCGCAGTATCGGCAACAAGCATCGACTCGCGCCGCGGGAGGTCGCATCGCAAAACATGCGCTTCCCGCGGCGGACATTCACCCAGTTACTCAACGAATAATTTTCAGGGCATAGGAGAATCGATATGAAGTTGATACAAGTTGCCAAGGCAACCACGGCCGCGTTCGCACTGACGCTGGCTCTGGGCGCCCACGCACAGGCCAGCGATACGTCGGCATCTGCTCCGATGGCAGCGGCACCGACCTCGGCCAAGGCGTCGAAGGCGGCCAACCGCGCGCTCGCCCGCAAGATCCATCGCGCCCTGTCGAAGACCAAGGGCCTCGATCCGACCCATATCTACGTCAAGGTCGCTAGCGGCGGTGTCGTGACGCTGACCGGCAGCTGTGTCAGCCAGGACCAGATCAACCTGGCCGCCGATACGACGCAGAAGGTCGACGGCGTGACGTCGGTCAGCAACAAGCTGAGCGTGAAGACGCCGCAGTAATCGTTTTGTTGTTATTGCGTCGGGCGGTGTTCGCACCGCCCGACGCTACGCTGTCCCCCTCCGCACCTTACGTTTGCAGTGCAGCGCAAACGCCCCGCCCAGTTTCTCCTGCATCCCGCCGCCCCCATCTCCGAAGCCGTAATCGTGAAGCGGCAATCGCATTGCATCGTTCGTACCGCGTCAAATTGATGACAGAGGTTTAATCTTCACCCTGTTGCATCTTTATCCAGCCCGGCATTCGGGCGGTCGATAATGAATTAATCAATGATAGAGACCGTGCGCTGCGCGACGCGCCACCGGTCGAAAGACGGAGACAACGCGGTGTATCCCCAACTGCCGCAGCAATCGCGCGTGACATTCACGGCGGGTTGCCCATGAATCAGCTTCAAGCCATGCGCGTGTTCACGAAAGTCGTGGAGCTGAACAGCTTCGGCCTTGCCGGCAAGCAGCTCGGCATGTCCGCGGCGGCCGTCACGCGCAGCATCGGCATGCTCGAAGCGCATCTGAACATGCGCCTGTTGAACCGCTCCACGCGCTCGCTCTCGCTGACCGAGGCCGGGCAGCTCTATCTGGAAGGCTGCCGCGCCGTGATCGAAAAGCTCGACGACATGGAGTCGGAGCTCGTACGGACCACGCGCGACCCGAGCGGCGTTCTGCGCATCGCCTCGCATTCGATCTTCGCGGGTCACGACTTCGCATCGCTGCTTGGCGCCTATCACGAGGCCAATCCGCGCGTCGACTTCGACGTCACGATTTTCGACACGCATCTCGATCTGATCGAAGGCGGCTTCGACCTGTGCTTCGCCATCGACCGGCAGCCCATCAATGCCACGCTGGTACGTCGCGAGCTCACGACGATCCGCGAGATCGCCGTGGCGACGCCGGGCTACCTGGCGCGGCGCGGCGCCCCGCACACGCCGCTCGATCTGGCCAGCCACGACCTGCTCGTGGCCGGGAACGGTCCGCGCACGTGGGAATTCAGCAACGGTGCATCGCAACACCGCATCGGCGCGACCGGGCCGTTCGTGGCGAACAGCTACGCTACGGTGCGCGCGGCGGTGCTCGCCGACATGGGTATCGGCGTCCTGCCGCTGCCCTGCATCGCCGACGACCTCGCACATAACCGCCTGCTGCCGGTCCTGAACCAGTACGCGATCAACGGCGGCGAACGCAGTCTGTCGCTGGTCTACCCGGGCCGCAGCTATCTGAGCATCAAGGTGCGGAACTTCATCGACTTCGCCGTCGAACGCTTTCGCACCATGACGCCCGGAACCCAGCCGAGCGCCCACCACGTCGTCGCCTGACACCCGTCGCGACTAGCCGTCCGCGACCTCGCGCACGCGACCTTTATTCACCTGCCCTGTTCCAGCCGACATCATGCATCGAGTTCTCGCGATTGAAGATCAAGCGGTTGGCCGCGACGCCGTCGCCCCGCGTCTTGCGCAGTCCGGCTTCGACGTGGAAGTCGCCCGCACGGGACGCGAAGGCATTGCGCTCGCCCTCTCCGGCCAGTACGACGCGGTCACCATCGAGCGGCGGCTGCCCGATCTCGACGGTCTCGCGATCGTCACCACGATGCGCAGTGTGGGTCTCGATACGCCCATTGTTCTGCTGAGTTCGTCGCAGGCGGTCGAGGAGCGCGTGCAAGGCCTGCGCGCCGGCTGCGACGACTATCTCTCGCGCCCGTTCGTGCCCGAGGAAATGCTGGCCCGCGTGGAGGCCATCCTGCGCCGCTACCGGCACACCAGCGCGCCGGAGACGATCCTGCGCGTCCCGCCGCTCGAACTCGATCTCGTGCGCCACACGCTGGTGTCGAACGGCAAGCTCCTCAAGCTGCGGCCCGCCGAGATGAGCCTCATCGAGTATCTGATGCGCCACCCGCGCATGGTGCTGACACGCACGATGATCTACGAGTCGGTCTGGGGCGGCCGCTACGACCCGACGAGCAATGTCGTGGACGTGCACATCGGCCGCCTGCGCAGCCGCATCGACGTACCGGGCATACCTTCGCTGATCCGCACGGTGCGCGGCACGGGTTACCTGCTCGGTTGAGGGCGATAGCGCGCCACCTAACAATCTCTTCATCTTCACGCGACCGTTTTGGTAGGTAGGCCTGACTATCCTGACTCTCATGTGCCCGACGGGTACCTCTGAATTTGCGGGTCGGGAGAAAGGGAGGGTATTCAACATGACAAGACATCGCACTGGCGTTCTGGCACGCCGCCTCGTCGTGGTGGCGATCGGCATCTTCGCCCTGGCGGGCTGCTCGTCGCTGCAAGGCACGGCTAACGGGCCCGGCGGCTGTGTCGGCCCGCCCGACTTCTGCACGCCCTACTTCGGTTCGTAAGAAGGACGGGCCCCGGTGCGCTGACCTCGACTTCAGGCCGATTTCACGCCGAAGAGAGATCCGGCACCGTAGTGAGCTGATAGCCGTAGCGGTTCACGGTATCGAGCCGAAAGTGCGCGCCGGAGGCCTTCAGCTTGCGCCGCAGCCTCGACACGACGAGATTGACGCTCGACGGTTCGACATCCTCGCGCTCGGGCCACGCGTAGCGCGTAAGCTGCTCGCGCGCGACAGGCGCATTCGGCCGCCGCAGCAGGCATTCGATCAGGAGGAATTCGCGCGTGGTGAGCGGAATGCGCAGTTCGCCGTCCACCGCTTCGCGCGTCATCGGATCGAGCCGCAGCGTGTGCATGTCGGCCTGGTTCTGCCCCGCCGCATAGGCCACGTTGCGGCGCAGCGCCTGGATGCGTTCGTGTATTTCGAGCACCGAATAGGGCTGGACGTAACAGGCGTCGGCGCCCGCTCTCAGAAGCCGCGCGCATTCGACCGGCGTCGCCCGGCCCAGCGCAATCACAATGGCAGGCGCATTGTCGATGTGACGCAGATCGGTCAGCACTTCGAACAGCGTGTCGAGATCCTCCTCGCTCTGCCGGCAGATGACGATCGCGTCGAATTCTTCGATTCGCGCGAGATGCGAGGCATAAAAAAGATCGTCGGTCGCTTCGACGCTGTTGAGACTCTCGGTCAACGCCTTTTGCATGTAGTGGCGGGTCGTGTCGGCAGTCGCCGTAAGCAACACTCTCATTCGGTCGAGGTCCGTTACAGGTTATGCGGCCAGCAGTCGACGCGCACGACCGTGCCGTGGCTCGATCCGCTGATGTCCAGCGCAAAATCGTGCAGGCCGATGATGGCCGAAACGATCCCGAGCCCAAGACCGCTGCCCGGCAGGTGCCGCGTCTGTCTGCCGCGATAGAGCTGGTCGAGCACGAGCGTGCGCTCGTCTTCGGGGATGCCGGGTCCGCTGTCCGCGATGCTGATGCTGGCGCCCGCCGCCACCGTTTCGAGGCGCACGCGCACGGTCCCGCCCTCGGGCGTGAATTTCACGGCGTTGTCGAGCAGATTGCTGAATGCTTCGAACAACAGCGCGCGGTCGCCCGAGACCGGCGCAACCGGGGCAAGATGCCGCTCCAGCACCACCTGCTTCTCTTCGGCGAGAGGCTCGTAGAGATCGCACAGATCGGCGACCAGCGGCTCGAGGTCGAGCTCGGAAAACGCCGCACGCCGCTGGCGCGAGCCGAGCTCCGCAATGCGCAGCATCGCGGTGAAGCGGTCGAGCAGCCCGTCGACTTCCTCGCGGGCCGCGGCGACCACCGCCGCGAGGTCCTCGGCGTTGCGCCCCGTGGCTTCGCTGCTGGCGTTCGAGAGGCGCGCGCGCAGACGCACGAGCGGCGTGCGCAGATCGTGCGCGATGCCATCCGTGGCGAGCTTCACTTCGGCCATGAGGCGCTCGACCTCGTCCAGCATGCGGTTGACGAGCTGCGCCAGCATGGCGAGTTCGTCGCGGCCGCTATTGGGCAAGCGCGCCGAGAGATGGCCCGACGCGATGGAAGCGGTGGCCTTGCGGATGGCCGACACGCGGCGCATCTGGTGCACGCTGATGAGCAGGCCGCCCAGCACGCTGGCGCCAAGGCACAGAATGCCGCCGAACACCAGCGCATGGATGAGATCGCCGCGCACGCGCCGCACGTCGTCGAGCGAGCGCGCGACGACGAGACGCTGACCGTTCGGTCTCACCTCGCCCATGATGCGCAGCTCGCGCGAGGCGTCGTCGACGCGCAACTCGACGTTTTGCCCGCTCGTGCGCTCGTGCGCCTGCCCGACCGAATCGAGCCTCAACGCGGCCGGCAGAACGTCGAGATCGCCGGCCACGTAGCTGCCGTCCGGAGTGAAGAGTCCGTAGTGGTTCTGGTGGGGGCTTTCTCGCGCAAGCCGCGCGGCGATCGCGCCAGGCAGCTCGGCGTCGCCGCGCGCATCGAAATAGCGCAGTTGCCAGCGCAGGCCGCTGTCGGTCTCGCGCTCCATGGCGCGCGTGACCGAATACTCGATCAGACCGATCAGCGCCATGAACGCGAGCGAGAAGATCGCCGCGTAGGCGGTCAGCCAGCGAAACGTCGTCGTGCGCCAGTGCTGGCCCGGCGCCTGCAACGCGCGCGCATGCGCCGGCGACGCTGTCGCGTCGCGCTGCGGCTTCGGTTTGCGAACCGTCCAGCCCATGCTCACCATAGCCCGATCACTGCTTCGTCGTTGCAAACCGGCATCTCGTCTCCGTAGATCGCGCGAGTTTCCCCTGTCGTTTCATGAAATTTCGTTCAGGATACGCATTGCCCAGCATCGTCATTTAACCGATCCGGATCATCCGCATTAACCTTCATTTAGCGCGAGGCCGGCGCCGGACCGTGTTGCAGAGCAAAACGCACGCCCACCCTAGCCGCACATCGCGAGCGGCAGCTTCATCTCCGCAAGCAGGGTCCGCGTCACGCCGCCCAGCAGCTTTTCCCAGAGCATGGCGCGACCGTGCGCGCCGGCGATCAGCAGGTCCGCCCCTTCGTCCAGCGCAGCGCCTTGCAGCAAACTGCCGGTAGCCGGCCCGCCACGCTCGAGCGTGCGAATTTCCACGTTGACGGCATGGCGTCGCAGATGATCCAGCACAACCGTGGGGGCGAGCTGTTCGGGGCGTGCCGGTTCGTCGCTGTCCATGACGAGCACAACGGTGGACTGCGCGCACTCGATCAGCGGCAACGCGGCCGACAGCGTGCGAGCGCACGCCGGGCTGCCGTTCCAGGCGAGCGCCACCCGGCGACCGAGCGGACACTCGCCGGGCAGGCTGTCGACGTCGGAGCCGCCGCCCGGCGGCATGATCAGCACCGGCCGGCCCGTCGTGAAGAGCACCGTCTCCGCGAACGAATATTCCTCGGGCAAATCGATGTCCTCCAGCGGATCGTGGCCGACGATGCTCAGGTCTGCGTAACGTGCGCGCTGCGGAACGATCACGCGCGCACGGCCGTCGGCGCCTTGCCATTCCACCTCGACTCCGCGCTGGCGGCCGAGATCGGCGAGCATGGCGTGCAGCATGTCGGCCTGCTCGTCGAGCTCGCTTTCGATCGTGGCGCGCAGCGATCCTGCCTGGCCGCCCGGCATGAGCCCGAGCTCGGAGGCCTTGAGCCGCCGCTGCTGCGCAATGCTGCGCTCACGCACATGCAGCGCGCTCAATCTGGCGCCGTGCCGGGCCGCCAGATCGGCGCCGCGCAGCAGACGCACCTGACCGGCCTCGCTGGCGTCGACATGCACCAGGATGTCCTTGAAACCCATCGTCCTGCCTCCCCCTTACAACTGACCACTCATTATCGCGCCTCGGCGGCCGCGTCGCTTGCAGAATGTGAGCCATACGCAAGCGGCCCGAAAGGGATCGTCTGCTTCGGCGTGGGCAGGTCGGCCGTGCTCCAGCCGCCGCCCAGCGCGCCGATCAGCGCAACCGACGTCTGCAGGCGCCGCGTCTGCACCTGTGCTTCGGCAATCTGCGCATCGAGCGCCGCGATCTGCGCGACCGTCACGTTCAGGTAGTTGTCGAGTCCTTCGGTGTACAGACTGAGCGACATGTTCTGCACCCGCACCGCCGCATCCACCGCCGCCTGCTGCTGTTGCGCCTCGGTGGCGAGGCGGTCGGTCAGCGCGAGATTGTCCTCCACTTCGCGGAAGGCCTGCAGCACGGTCGAGCGGTAGTCGTCGCTGGCTTCGTTGAACACCGACCAGCTTGCCTGCAGCTCGGCGCGCCGCAGTCCGCCTTCGAAGAGCGGCAGCACCGCCGACGCCCCAAAGGCCCACAGGCTGTTGGAGAGCGTCGTCAGCCCCCAGCCCGAGTCCTCGAAGCCGCCCATGGCGGAAAGCCGCACGTTCGGGTAGAACGCGGCGCGCGAGACGCCGATCGCCCGGTTGGCCGCCGCCATGTTGCGCTCGGCCTGCGCGATGTCCGGGCGCCGCTGCAGGAGCAGCGACGGCATGCTGACCGGCACCGTCGGGATCGCATAGTCGTGCTCCGGCATCGTGGTCAGACGAAAGTCGACCGGATTGGCGCCGACCAGAACGGCCACCGCATGCTCCAGAACGGTGCGCTGCGCCAGCACCTCCGTGTCCGCGGCCTGCGCCGAGGCGAGCTGGTTCTCCGCGCGCCCCACGTCGAGCCCGGACGAGATCTTGCCCGCCAGCCGCATCTGCGTGATGGAGACCGCCGTGCTGTAGGCCTTGATGGCCTGCTTGTAGATCTCGTGCTGCTTGTCGTAGCCCCAGATCGCCATGTAGTCGGACGCGAGCTCCATTTCGAGCGAGAGCCGCGCGTCGGCCACCGCGGCGGCCACGCCCTGCGCGTTGCTCTGGGCCTCGCGGGTCAGGTTGCGTGTCTGGTCCCAGAAGTCGGGCCCCCATGACGCTTGCCCGCCCCAGAAGTTCGACGCCTCGTGCATCGTGCCGCTGTTGTTATGGAACAGCGTGTGCGCCGATTCGCCGTTCTGGCTGGTGTAGGCGTTCAGCCCGATCTGCGGGAACAGGCCCGAGCGCGCTGCGGCCACAACGTCCTGCGCCTGCGTAAAGGTTTCGCGCGCGGCGGCGAGATCGGGGTTGGCGGCGTCGAGCTGCGCTTCGAGCTGGTCGAGCTGCGTATCGCCGAACATCTGCCACCACGGCCCGCGCTGCAACTGGTCCGAGGGATTCGCCGTCACGAACGGACCCGTGCCCGTGTACGAGGCGGGCAGGATCATCTCGGGCGGATGATAGGTGGGCGCGAGATCGCAGCCGGCGAGCAACGACACCGCCACGAGTGCCGCAATGCGGGTCATGCGTTTCATCAGGAGCCGTCCTCGTCTTCTGCCGGTGTCAGCGCCGCAGCCGACGCCGCAGCCGGGGCCGAAGCCGACGTCGTCTCGCCCGGCACCTCGGTGCCCTTCGCGCCCGTCACGATGCGAACCTGCTGGCCTTCGAGAATACCCGCGGAAGGATTCAGCACGATCTTGTCGGTGGGCTTCAGGCCCGACACCACCTGCACTGTCTTTCCGAAGTTGGTCCCGAGCTTCACGTCCTGCAGATGCACGCGATCGTTGGGTCCGACGAGCGCCACCTGCATGCCGTCGGAGCGGAACAGCAGCGCCTGTTCGGGCACGACCGGGATATTGCGGTCGAGCGGCACCTTGAAATGCACGTTCGCGTAGCCGCCCGGCCAGATCAGGTGATCCGGGTTCGGCACGAGCAGTTCGGTCGTCACGGTGCGCGTCTGCGGGTTGAACGCGTTGGCGCTCGTGGCGAAGGTCGCGTCGAACACGCGGTCCGGGTACTGCGGCAGCGACAGCGTGGCCGTGAGGCCGGGCTTGAGGATGTTCGCGTAGTCCTGCGGCACCGAAACGAACACGCGCATCTCGTGAATGTCGGAGACCGTGAAGAGTTCGTCCGCCGCGCCGCGCGAGCTCACGTCGCCGCCCGCCCCATTCACGTAGTTGCCCACGTCGGTGTTGCGCGCCGTCACCACGCCGTCGAAGGGCGCCACGATGCGCTTGAAGCCTTCGAGCACCCGGAAACGGGCCACTTCGTGCTGGGCCGCGCGCACCTTGGCTGCCTGCGCGGCGGCGTCGGCCACCTGCACGTCCACTTCCTGCTGCGACACGGCCTGCGTGCCCGCCAGCGCCTGATAGCGCTTCGCGGTGAGCGCCGCCAGGTTGTAGTTGGTCTGCGCGACGTCGAGGTCGGCGATCGCGCGCTGATACTGCTCGTCCACGGCCGGGGCGTCGATCGTGGCAAGCGTCTCGCCCGACTTGACGAGCCCGCCGTAGTCCTTGTTCCACTTCAGCACGTAGCCCGAGACCTGCGCATAGATCGGCGCCGTGTACCACGCGCGGACCGTGCCCGGCAGCGTGAGCGTGTTCTGGGCCGGCCCGTTCTGGGGCGAGATGAGCTGCACGGACGGAACCGAATCTTCGTTGGCGACGGCGCGCAGGTCCGCCATGTTGTTGTGCCGCTGGATCACGCCGATGGCGACGACGACGGCAGCAATCACGCCCGCGCCGATAAGCCAGGTCCGCGGCCCGAATCGCCGGGGAACCGGTGCTTCCCTGTTTGCGCTCATGACTGTGCCTCCTTGGAAGGTTGATGATCCCGGTGCAGCAGCGCGAACACACAAGGGACGAAAAGCAGCGTAGCAAACGTGGCGAACATCAGACCGCCGATCACGGCGCGTCCGAGCGGCGCATTCTGGGTATTGCTGAAAGACATGGGCAGCATGCCGATCATCATGGCGAGCGCCGTCATCAGCACCGGACGGATCCGGCTGAAACCGGCCTCGATCGCGGCCTCGACGGCGTTGCCGTATTGCGCGAGGTGCTCGCGGGCAAACGAAACGACCAGAATCGAGTTCGCGGTCGCCGTGCCCATGCACATGATGGCGCCCGTGAGCGCGGGGACCGAAAGCGTGGTGTGCGTCACGAAAAGACTCCACACGATGCCGGCAAGGGCCGCCGGCAGCGCGGTGATGATGATGAACGGATCGAGCCAGGACTGGAAGTTGACCACGATGACGAGATACACGAGCAGGATCGACAGCGCGAGACCGCCCAGCAGCTGCGCGTAGGCGCTGCTCATGGTCTGCGCCTGGCCGCGCAGGTGCACGCTGGCGCCGTGCGGCAGCTCGCCCTGCATGTCGTTCACGATCTTCTGCACGTCGTCGTACACGCCGCCGAGATCGCGCCGCTGGTTGCTCACGAAGATGTCGATGGCCGGCAAGATGCTGTAGTGCGTGGCCAGCAAGGGCGTGCCCATCTGCGTGATGCGGCTCAGCGCGCCCAGCAGCTGCGCATGCTGCGCGTCCGGCGTGCCGGTGCCCGTGTCGATGGGAATCGTCTCCAGGTCGTTCATGGACTCCAGCTCGTTCTGCGGCGTCTGCATGTTCACGAGGTGCGACACGCCGTTCGAAGTGTCGAGCCAGTAGGTCGGCGCCGTCTGGCCGCTGCCCGAGAGCGTGGCGAGCGCGTTGTTCGCGATGTCCGCTTCCGTGAGGTTCAGGCCCGAGGCGAACGAGCGCGAAGCCGTGATCTTCAGTGTCGGCTCATTGAAAGCCTGCTGGATGTTGACGTCGGTGGCGCCAGGAATCTTGCGCAGGCGCGCGGCGATCTTCTGCGCGTAGGCGAAGTTCGCCTCCTGGCCGCGGCCGGCGATCTGCACGTCGATCGGCGCGGGCAGGCCGAAGTTCAGGATCTTCGCCGTGATGTCGCCAGGCAGGAACGTGAACTGGGTGCCCGGATACAGCTTGGGCAGCTCGCGCCGCAGCGTGTAGCGGTAGTCGTCCACGGGCGAGCGCTCGCTCGCGAGACTGATCGTAATGTCGCAATCCTGCGGGCCGATCGTGCCGGTCGAGTTATACGCCTCGTTGATACCGCTCGCCGGCAGGCCGCAGTTGTCGAGCACGTTGGTCACCTTGCCGGGCAGCAACTGGCGGATCGAGCCGTTGACGAGCACCGCCAGCTTCGACGCTTCTTCAAGGCGCGTGCCGATCGGCGCACGCATGTGCATGTCGATTTCGCCAGACTTGATGCCGGGGAAGAAGTCACGGCCGAGGAAGGCGATCAGCACGAGCGAGCCGAACGCGCACAGCGCGAAGATCGGCACGAAGCGACGGCGGTTCCCGACCACGCTGGTCAGCACTTCGCGATAGCGATCCCGGAAGTTCGAGAACGCATGCTCGAAGCCGCGCTGGAAACGTCCGAATACGCCGGGCGGCGCACTGTGGCCGCCGCCGTGCGCATGCTCCGCCACCTGGCCGCGCAGCAGCCATGCCGCCATGGTCGGCACGAGCGTACGCGAGAGGATGAACGAGGCGATCATCGCGAAGACGATGGCCTCGGCCATCGGCAGGAACAGGTAGCCGGCCACGCCGCTCAGCTGGAACAGCGGCAGCCAGACGATACAGATACACAGCGTGGCGACGAAGGTCGGCACGACGATCTGGTTCGCCGCCGCGATGATGCCGGGCTCGAGCTCCGCGCCGGCTTCGAGGTGGGTGTCGATGTTCTCGATCATCACCGTCGCGTCGTCCACCAGAATCCCGACCGCCAGCGCGAGCCCCCCCAGCGTCATCACGTTGATGGTCTGGCCGAGCCACGAGAGCGTCAGCACCGAGCAGAGAATGGCGAGCGGAATAGAGGTCGCGACGATCAGCGTGGAGCGCCAGCTGCCGAGGAACAGCAGCACGGTCAGGCCCGTGAGGATCGCCGCCGTGATCATTTCCTGCACCACCTCGCGCACGGAATCCTTCACGAAGCCCGAGGCGTCGTTGAGGGGCTTGATCTCCACGCCGGGCGGCAGCGTGCGCAGAATGCCCGGCAGCGCCTTCTTGATGCCGTCGACGACCGAGAGCGTCGAAGCGTCGCCGCTCTTCAGGATCTGGATCAGCACGGCCTGCTTGCCTTTCACGAGCACTGCGTTGATCTGCGGCGGCGAGCCGCGGTGCACGTAGGCGACGTCGCGCAGGAAGACCGTGGCACCGTTCACGGTCTTGATCGGCATGTTGTTGAAGGTGTCCACCTGGATCGGCGTCGCATTGGTCTGCACCATATAGTCGAGCGCGCCGATCTTCTGGTCGCCGGCCGGCAGCACCACGTTCTGCGCCGCGAGCGCCTTGCCGACGTCGGTGGCCGAAAGGCCGTGTGCGAGCAGCTTGGTCTGGTCGAGGTCGATTTCGACGTTCAGCTGCGCGCCGCCATACGGTGTCGGAATGGCGGCGCCCGGGACCGCCACGAGCTGCGGACGGATCAGGTTCGACGCCATGTCGTAGACCTGGGCTGCCGTCATGCCGGGCGCCGAAACCTGCAGGTCCAGCACCGGAACGGAGGAGGCGTTGTACGACAGCACCTGCGGCGGCGTGATGCCCGCGGGCATCTGTTTGAGCACCGTCTGCGAGATCGAGGTGATCTGGGCCTGCGCAGCGGCGATGTCCGTGCCTGGCTGGAAAAAGATCTTGACGATGCCGCGCCCGTAGAGCGACTGGCTCTCGATATGCTCGATGTTCTCGACCGTGGTCGTCAGCGAGCGCTCGTAGTAGTAGATCACACGGCCCGACATGTCCTGCGGCGACAGACCGTTATAGGTCCAGACGACCGCGACGACGGGAATTTTGATGTTCGGGAAAATGTCGGTGGGTGTTTTGACCACCGCCAGACCGCCGAACAGGACGATCAGTATGCTCATCACCACGAACGTCAGCGGACGTTTCAGGGCGACCAGAACGATTGCGTTCATTGGAACTCAGGAACGAAAGGGAAAGAATGGTCAGCAGGGAGCGCGGCTCGCGCCGCATGCAACCGCAGCGTGCAACATTTCGCGTCGCGCTCACTCCGCCAGCATGTAGCCGGAGCCACGAACTGTTTTAACGGCAGGACTGTCGCCCACCTTGGCGAGCTTGGTACGCAGCCGGCTCACGTGTACATCGATCACATTGGTTCCCGGATCGAACCGGTAACCCCAGACCTCCTCGAAAATCATGGTCCGGGTCAACACCTGCCCCGGGTGACGCAGCATGTACTCCAGAATACGCAGCTCCGTGGGCAGCAGGTCGATCGCGCAGTGATGGAACTGGGCACGGCGCGAGATGAGATCGAGCTCGAGGTCGCCAAGGCTGAGCGAGGTCGCCGTCGGCGACGACTGCCCGCTGCGCCGCAGCAGCACCTCGATGCGCGCGGCCATCTCCTCGGGCGAAAACGGCTTGACCAGATAATCGTCCCCGCCCGCGCGCAGGCCCCGCACGCGTTCGTCGAGATTCGACATGGCGCTCAGGATCAGCACCGGCGTGTTGATGCCCACGCTGCGCATGGTCGTGAGCACGGCAAGCCCATCCACGTCGGGCAACGCGCGGTCGAGGGTCACGACGTCGTACGGACCGGTCATGATCTTGGCGAGGCCGAGACGCCCCGTGGTCGCCGTTTCCACCTCGTGCCCGAACGCGCAAAGCGAGGTCTGGATCTCCTGCAATATCAGCTCGTCATCGTCGACGGAAAGTATCCGGGTCATGAGTCGCACATCTGGGTAATGCGCAGCCGCTGGCCGCGGCTGCTCAGGATCTTTGCGGCGCTGCAAAACAAACCGCCTCGCCGCCCTGTCATTCGGTGTGGCGCAATGATGCATGACGGCACCTAACGCGCTATCGCCACCTGGATTAAGTGTTGTTAATCTTTGCGCCCTTCGATGAACGATTCGCGACAAAAAAGAGTATCAACGCATTTCGCTCAACGAAAATGAAAAACTGAATTTCAGTTTTCGAAGATACCGCGGGCGCGCGGCGTCTTCGGCTAGTTCACGCTCAGGCTGCCCGGAGGCATCACGGGCCGGTGCCCGATTTCGAGCAGACGGTGGGCGCTTGCCAGCGGAATCGCAAAACCCGCCCATCCGTACCCGCTATGCCGCAGGAAGAGCAGCACGCCCGCGAACCCCGGGTCGACGATCGTCTTCCAGCGCGGCTCGGTTTCGATGGGGAACTGCTGGTCGCGCGGCACCTGCGCCGGCACGGCCGGCAAGAGCTCGACCCGGGCCAGGCCGAGCGCCTCGATCAGTTCGCTGATCGAGGCCGGGTCGAGCAGCACCCGGCTATTGCCCAGCTTGAGCATGAGCGCATTCGCGCCGTACTCGTTGACGATTTCGAGTTCGACCTCGGATGCGCGGGTGGAGCGCGGCCGCGAATCTAGCATGGCTTCGCTCCCTTGCGGTCCTTGCCCTCGATCGCGCGGACGGCCGCACGCAGTTCGCCAAGCCAGCGCCTGCGCCGTTGATCGTCGAACGCGTGGCCGGTCCAGCCCAGGCCCTCGTGGCGAAAGAACACCACGGTGGCGTCGAAGAGGCGCGCCGGCTCGGCGTACCAGCAGGGATCCAGCGCGACGTGATAGTTGTGGCGCGGCTGCATGGTGTCGGGAATCGGCGGCTTCATGGCGGACCGGTACAGCGCCAGTTGCTCGATCAGCGCCTCGACGCCCTCTCCGTCCAACAGGGTCACGTCGTCGCCCACCGTGAGCCTGAGACCACGGCGCCCGTCTTCGTCGACCCGTTCTATCCGCAGGGGTTGTTGCATGGAAGCTTCGCCTTCTGTGTGCCTGTCTGGTGGCGACAAGTTAGCGATTGGGCCTGCGCGGAACAATGTCTCGAACATTAAAACTCTTTTAGCCTTCAGCGCGCGTTCGCCCGAAACCCCCATGCACGCGCCGTTCCGCGCACGTCCTGCCTGCCATGCCGGTCCTGCGTTAAGAAAGCTTAATCCCTGGCTATTGGTATGCGCCGGTTAGCTCGACTAAGTTTGTCAATGCCGCGGCACCGAAGATGCCTGCTCGGGGCGCTTCCGTTGCGTGGCCGCTCTGGCCTTGCCGGAGGGATTTCGCTCTACCGTCAGGAGGTTTCATCATGAAGCTCGCCACTATCGCCGCCATTCTGGGGCTCGCCATGGTTCTCTCCAGCCCCGTTCACGCAGCCCGCTTCCAGGTCTGCCACAAGGTCTTGCAGCATCACGACTGGCAAGAGCACTGCGCACCGTGACGCCGGCCCGGGGGAGGACGCCGGCCGTGCTGCGTCAGGCGCCCTCCCCCGGATACGGCGCCTGTGCGACCCCGCCACCTGGATTAAATAAAGTTAACGTCAGGGACATTTCAATTTTCCTGACTCGGTCTAACATAAATCTTGCGTTTGGGTGACCGGTCAGAAAGGTGACCAGATCAAGCGTGACAAACCGGAGGTAATTATGAGGAATGCTACTCTTTTGGGCGCTGCAGCGATCGTTCTGGGTCTAGGTTCGGCGTATGCGCCAGCAACGATGGCGGCACCGTTGACGGCACACGAATGCCAGTCCTATCCGTTCGTGAAGTCCAATGGAGCCGTCACCCACAAGCAACTGATGCGCGAATTGCGCGAGCTGGAGGCAGTCGGCTATGATCCGGCCCGGATCGACGTCTACTATCCCTCGGACATCGAGAAAGCCGAAGCGCGTCTCCATGCCAAATATGAGCGCGATTGCACGGGTGGCGCGGCCGGCGGACAAATGCCTGGTACTACGCAGGGTTTGTGAACCAGAGTTTTTGAAGCCGTTTTTAGCATCCCGACCGCACGCCGCGTGATTTCCCTCGCGGCGTGAGTTTCATTGCCCTCATCGGCGCCACGCTTCGAGAAACCGCAGCCACGCGGTCGCGCCCGGATCGGCATGACCCGCGCTGCGTTCCTGCAACCATCCCGCCCGCCCCTTCTTCGACTGCAGCGCGGCTGTCTCGCGCACCTGCTGCGACGCTGTCGCGATCATCGCGTCGAGTTGTGCACGCTCGTCGCCGCTTGCCGCTTCGAGCGCGTCGAGGCTCGGCACGAGCGCATCGAGCACGGTCTTGTCGCCCGGCTGCGACTTGCCGCGCTCGGCAATACGCGCGGCCAGCGCTCTTCCTGCGGCCAATGCATCGGCCTTGCCGACTTCGCGCCGACCCGCCACCGTCTTTGCGGCGGCCAGCATGCCGCCGCCCATGAGCGCGGCGAACGTCGAGGGATTCGCGGTGGAGAACGCCTTGCCGGTCGCTATCAGCACATCGGAAACCGTGGCGTCGGCCGGCAGCTTTTCAATCGCCTCGGCCGCCGCCAGCGAGCCCGCCTTGACGGTAACGCCCAGATCGCCATCGCCGAGTGCGGCGTCGAGTTCGCGCAACTCTTCGGCGCACGCCGGCATCGCACGCAAGGTGTCGACGAGCCGGGTACGCAGTTCGTCTACGGTCAGGCTCATCGCGCCCCTCCCTCGTCGACTCGCCAGCCTTCGCGCCAGAGCGGCGAGTGCACCGGCGCGTCGAGCAGCGTGTCGAGCTCTTCGTCGAGCTGCATCACGGTAATCGACGCCCCTGCCATTTCGAGGCTCGTCACATACTCGCCCACATACGCGCGCGTCACGCGCAGCCCCGCGGCAGCAATTTCGCGCGCCGCACGCCGGTAAAGCAGATACAGCTCTTCGAGCGGCGTGGCGCCAAGCCCGTTGACGAGCAGCGCGACGCTCGATCCGGCTTTCGCCTGCAGATCGCGCAGAATCCCGGCCGAGAGCCGCTCGGCAATCGTATCCGCATTCTCCAGCTTGCCGCGGTGCGTGCCGGGTTCGCCGTGAATGCCGATGCCGATCTCCATCTCGCCTTCGGGCAGCGTGAACGTGGGCTTGCCCGCCGCAGGCAGGATCGTGGGAGACAGCCCCACCCCCATCGTGCGCGTCGCGCCGTTCGCCTTCGCCGCGATCCGCGCCACGTCGTCGAGCGTATCGCCGCGCTCGGCAGCCGCCCCCGCGCATTTGAAGCCGAACACCATGCCCGCCACGCCGCGCCGTTCGGAGGCCCGCTCGGGCGGCGCGGACGCGACGTCGTCCGCCACGAGCACCGTGCGCGTTTCGATCCCGTCCGCATCCGCGAGATCGGCGGCGAGGTCGAAGTTGAACACGTCGCCGCCATAGTTGCCGTACAGGTAGAGCACGCCCGCGCCGCCCTGCACGGCCTTCGTGGCCTCGTAGATCTGCTCGGAGGACGGGGAGGAAAACACGTTGCCGACGGCGACGCCGCTCGCCAGCCCCTTGCCGACGTAGCCGAGAAAACCGGGCAAGTGTCCCGAGCCGCCGCCCGTCACGATGCCGACCTTGCCCGCGCGCGGCGCGTCGGCGCGTACGAGCGCGCGGCGGTCGGCGGTCACGGGTTTGAGCCAGCCCGGATGGGCAAGCAGCAACGCGTCGATCATTTCATCGACGAAATGATCCGGGTGATTGATGATCTTTTTCACGTCTCGCGTCTCCAGAATCGGCGGCAGGCAGGCCGCCAGTCAGGGATGAGGCAGCGCGCGCCTAGCGCTTGCGCCGCTGGCTGAGCGCATCGAGCAGCACGGCTGCGAGGATCACGCCGCCCTGGATGAACTGCGTCCAGAACGGATTGACGCCGAGCAGCGAGAGCCCGACGTTGATCACACCGATCAGCACCACGCCGATAAACGTGCCGACAATCGAGCCGCGGCCGCCGGAGAGCGACGTGCCGCCGATCACGATCCCGGCGATCACCTGCAGCTCCAGCCCGTTCGCCGCGGAGGGCAAGGCGGAGTTGAGGCGCCCGGCCAGCACGATGCCGGCGATGGCGGCGGTCAGCCCGGCAAACGTATAGGTCAGGAAAATCACGCGATTGACGGGAATGCCGGCCAGCCGAGCCGCTTCCTTGTTGCCGCCCACGGCGAACACCTGGTGGCCGAATGCGGTCTTGCGCAACAGCACGTGGCCGCTCACGAACACGACCAGCATGACGAGCATCGGCATGGGGAGGCCCGCCAGAGTCTTCGCGCCGAATGCGGTGAACACGGAAGGGAAATCGAACTTCGTCTGCCCGTCCGAAATGGCGAGCGTGAGGCCGCGCCCCATCGCCATCATCGCGAGCGTGACGATGAACGGCACGAGACGCAGCCACGCAATGGCGAAGCCGTTGAGCGCCCCCACCGCCGCGCCCGTCACGAGCGCAATGGCGAGACCCGCCACGCCGAGCCCGACCGCGCCGGGGCTCGCGCCCGCCATCGCGGTCGCCGCCACCATGCCGGACAGCGCGACGAGCGAGCCGACCGAAAGATCGATGCCCGACGTGATGATCACGAACGTGCCGCCCACGGCCGCAATGCCCACCACCGAGACCTGCACCATGACGCTCGTGAGCGTGCTCGTGGTGAGAAATTCGGGCGAGGCAATCGAAAGGGCGATGCAGATCAGCACGAGCGCCGCGATCAGCGGCCCGAGACCGCTCCGCAACTGCCGCAGCATACGCTGCTGCGGGGTTTCCGAATCGTTCGGGGAAACGGTGGTGGATGTCATGCTGCAACTCCGGTGGTGGCCCATTGAATGATCGTCTCGGAGCTGGCGTCCTCGCGCGCCAGTTCGCCGACGATGCTGCCGCGATACATCACGAGCACGCGGTCGGACATGCCGAGCAGTTCGGGCAGTTCCGAGCTCACGAGCACGACGGCGGCGCCCACTCGCGCCATCTCCACGATATGCGCATAGATCTCGGTCTTCGCGCCCACGTCGATGCCGCGCGTGGGCTCGTCGAGCAGGATCACGGCGGGCGAGGTGGCGGTCGCGCGCCCGAGGATCACCTTCTGCTGGTTGCCGCCCGAGAGATTGCCCGTAAGCTGCATGACCGAAGGCGCACGCACCCCGAAGCGCCCGGTCGCCTCGCGCGCAAGACGGCGCTTGCGTGCGGCGCTGACGAAGCCGCCGCGCACGAGTGCGCGCAAGCTGGAAAGCGCGATGTTCTCCTCGATGCTCGCGTCGAGCACGAGTCCTTCGAGCTTGCGGTCCTCCGCGGTGTAGACAATGCCTTCGCGCACGCCCTGCGCGGGCGAGCGCAGCGCGAGCCTGCGCCCGCGCAGCCGCAGCTCGCCGCCGGTTAGCGGCAGCGCGCCGCACAGCGTCTTCAGAAGCTCCGTGCGTCCCGCGCCCGCAATCCCGCCTATCCCCACGATCTCGCCGGCGCGCACGCTGAAGCTCGCATTGCGCAGCATGGGTGCGCTCGCCACGTTGCGCGCTTCGAGCACGACGTCGCCATACGCGCGCGGCTGCCACGGATAGAACGAGTCGAGATTGCGGGCCACCATGGCCTGCACGAGCGCGGGCTCGGTCCATTCGGACATGGGCCGCGCGCCCACCGTCGCGCCGTCGCGCATCACCACCGCGGAATCGGCCAGCTCGAACACTTCTTCGAGGTGGTGCGAAATGAAGATGATGCCCATGCCCGCCGCGCGCAAACGGCGCACCACCGCATAGAGGTTCTCGATGTCGTGGTGCTGCAGCGCGGCCGTGGGTTCGTCCATCACGAGAATGCGGGCCTCGCGCGCGAGCGCCTTCGCCACTTCCACGAGCTGGCGCTTGTTGAGCGGCAGGTCGCCCACGCGCATCGAAGGGGACACACCTTCCAGCCCCACCTGCGCCAGCGCCTCGCGCGCCATGGCCTGCGCCTCGCGCTGGGCGAGAAAGCCATAGCGCGCGGGCATGCGGCCGAGGAAAAGATTCTCGGCCACCGTCATGTCGTTGACGAGCGAGAGCTCCTGATAGATCACGGCCACGCCCGCATCGATCGCGGCCTGGGTGCCGCGCGCGAGCGGCCTCCCGTCGATCTCGATCGTGCCCTCGTCCGGCTCGTAGGCGCCGGACAGCGTCTTGATCAGCGAGGACTTGCCCGCGCCGTTCTCGCCGACGATCGCCATCACGTGGCCCGCGTGCAGTTCGAGGCTCACGCCGCGCAGCGCCTTCACGCCGGGAAAGCTCTTGACGATGCCGCTCATGCGCAGGAGCGGCGAATCCGCCTTCGCCGCATGGGCGGCGGCATTCGCCGCGGTGCCGCCATGCTTGCGCCGCGGTGCATGCAATGCTGAACCTGGTTCGCGTTTCATCCGTTCATCCTGCCCGCCGGCGCACGCCGCTTGCGCGTGCGCCAGACGCGTTGATCGAAGCGCGTTACTGCGAGACTTCGAGCGCCCACAAACCGTATTGCTTCACGCCGTCCGAATCGATGTTCGACTTGTCGATCAGATAGGTCGGCCACGCGTAGTTCGCGGGCACGTCCTTCTTCGCTTCGTAGTCCGTGATGAAGCTCATCGCCTTCGCCGACATGCCGATCGGGTTCTGCGAGATCGTCGCATCCTGCTTGCCCGCCCGGATCGCCTGCAGCGCCTGGGCCGTGCCGTCCGCGCCGATGACCATGATGTGGTCCGGATCGCCCAGCGGCTTGTAGCGGCCCGCATTGTCGATCGCCTTCTCGGCGCCCACCGTGTTGTCGTCGTTCGCGCCGAACACCGCATCGATCTTCGGAAACTTCTGCAGGATACTCGTCATCGCGTTGAGCGACTTCTCCTGATCGAAGCCGCCTTCCTGACGCGCGACCACCTTGATGTCCGGATACTTCGCGATTTCCTGCGAGAAGCCTTTCTCGCGATCCGTCGCCGCGGTGGTGCCGACGAGGCCGATCAGATCGACCACGTTGCCCTTCGGCGAGCCATAGCGCTTCGTCAACTGGTCGGCAATCCACTTCGCGCCGGTGGCGCCCAGCGCCACGTTATCCGATGCGACGAACGACGTGACCTTGCCGCCGTCCGAGCCACGGTCGAGCATGAAGACCGGCACGTTCATCGAATTCGCCTTCTCGACCGCCGGGATGATCGCCTTCGAATCGATCGGATTGAGCACGAGCGCGTTGACGCCCTGGCTCAGGAGGTTCATTGCGTCGTTGACCTGCTGCTGCGCGTCGCCGTTCGCGTTGGTCTGCACGAGGTCGAAGCCTTGCTGCTTCGCGCCCCGCTCCACGCCATTCTTCAAGCCTACGAAGAAGGCGTTGTTGAGGGTGGCGATCGAGAACCCGACCTTCAGTTTGCCGCCCGCGGGCGCCGCGTCGGCCTGCGCCGGCGCGCTTGCCGGTGCATTCGCCGCCGCCGCGCCGGACGAGGCGTCGCTGGACGTCGGCGACTCGCTCTTCGAACAGCCGCTCAACATCGCCGCGAAAGCCAGGACCACGGCGCCCATCGAAACGCCCATGCGCGCACGCGGCGCCGCCCATCTGTCGAAACCTGCCGAACTCCACGTCATGACTGTCTCCTGTTTGTCGACCAGAGTTAGCGCTTCAGCACGTGATCTGGTCCCCTGCGGGTTGGATTTCTGCTGAATACGTGACTTTCCGTGTGTACCGCACTGCCGCGACTGCTCCGGGCGCGCCGTCATGTTTCACCTGCGCGGTCCGTACCCCTTGAACTTTTCCACCACTTCCTCCATCTGCGCGTCCGAGAGCAGCGGCGGCTCGCCGAGCTGACACGCGAGCAGATACTGCTTCGCCAGCACTTCCACTTCGTTCGCGAGCCACAACGCCCGCGCAAGATCGCGGCCGAGCGCAATGACACCGTGATGCGCGAGCAGGCATGCGAGCCGGTCGCGCAGCGCGTCGAGCGCATGATCGGACAGCGCCTGGCTGCCAAACGTCGCGTAGGTTGCGCAGCGAATCGAATTGCCGCCCGCCGCGGCCACCATGTAGTGATGGGCGGGAATGCCGCGGCCGTGAATCGCGAGCGCCGTCGCCGCATTCGAGTGGGTATGGACCACGGCGCCCACCTCGGGCCGCGCGCGCAGGATGTCGCGATGAAAGCGCCACTCCGACGAAGGACGCTGCGTTTCGAAGAGCGGATCGTCGTCGCGCACGTCGAGGGGCATCCAGACGATGCGCTCGCGCGCGAGCGACGCGCAGGGCACGCCGCTCGGCGTGATCAGGAGTCCGTCGCGCCAGCGTGCGCTGACGTTGCCCGAGGTGCCCTGATTGATGCCCAGGCGCTCCATCTCGCCCGCGGTATCGACGATCTGCTGGCGCAGTTCGGCTTCGGCCCGCACCTCTCTCGCGCGCGCCGCCGCCTCGCCTGCGTGGTGCTGGCCCGCGTCGCGCATGTCGCCCACGCCGCTCATGCCGCTTCCCCGGGCGCGAACAGCGCCGCCAGATTAGCCTCGAACGGCGCGCGCACGATACCGAGTTCCGTCACGATGCCGGTGACGAGTTCATGCGGCGTCACGTCGAAAGCCGGATTGCGCACCTTGATGCCCGCCGGCGCGGTGCGCTGCCCGCCGAACTGCGCCACTTCGTCGGCGCCGCGCTCTTCGATGACGATGTCCGCGCCGCGCGCGGTGCGCAGATCGAGCGTGGACGAAGGGCACGCGACATAGAACGGAATGCCGAAATGCTTCGCCGCGATCGCGACGCCAAGCGTGCCGATCTTGTTCGCGACATCGCCGTTCGCGGCCACGCGGTCGGTGCCGACGATCACGAGATCGACAAGTCCCTGCGCCATCAGCGCGGGCGCCATGCTGTCCGTGATCAGCGTGACATCGAGCCCCGCCTGCTGAAGCTCGTAGGCGGTAAGCCGCGCGCCTTGCAGGAGCGGCCGCGTTTCGTCCGCGTAGACGCGAAACGCCACGCCGTCGCCATGCGCGCGATACAGCGGCGCCGTCGCGGTGCCGATGCCCGTCGTCGCGAGCGCACCTGCGTTGCAATGCGTGAGCACGCCGCTACCCGCGGCGATCAGTTCGCGCCCCTGTTCGCCAATCCGCGCGCACAGATCGACATCCTCGCGGTGAATGCGGACCGCCTCGGCCACGAGCGCTTCGTAAAGCTCCATTCCTGTCTGGGCGCGAACACCCCGGATATGGTTGCGCATGCGGTCGAGCGCCCAGCGCAGATTCACGGCCGTGGGCCGCGCACTGTCCAGATACGCGGCATGTTGTTCCAGCCTCGCGAGGAAGACTTCGCGCGACGCGGACCGCTCGCGCTGCATCGCCACGCACAACCCGTATGCGGCCGCTACGCCAATGGCCGGCGCACCACGCACGCGCAACTCGTGGATCGCGCGCCACACCGCCTCCACGCTGGCGGCCGCCTCGACCACGCACTCACGCGGCAGGCGCGTCTGGTCGAGTAACAGGAGGGTGTCGTCGCGCCACGCGATAGTGGGGGGAAGACTCGATTTCATCGGCTGCCGGGCCATGTATTCTCCGTCGATGCCGCTATTCCGTATCATTTCCGCGCGTGCAAGGGATCTGCTCGACTCCACGCTTCGCTACACATTTCTCTGCACGCTCAAGCTTCGCCGTCCTGCGGCTGCGCGAGCACTTCGGCAGCGAGCGCCACGACGGCCTCGATCGAGGCGAGTTCGCGCCGCCGCACGAGCAGCGCCTCGGCAAGACGCAGGCAGCGCACTTCCACGCGCGCGCGCACCGCGTCGTCCTGGATGCTGGTGATTTCCGAGACCTTCGCCATGCCGACGATACGCCGGATCATCTTGCAGCCCGCAAAGCCTAGCGTATCCGCAAAGAGGCGCCGCATGAAGTCCTCGCGGAACGCATCGGCCGCGCGCGTATCGGCGGGACCGCCGATGAAGGCGCGGCCCGCCTCGCGTTCGTGCATGCGCCACAGACCCGCGAACTTCTCCGCGAAACCGTTCCAGACCTGGATGACCTGCTCAAGCAGCCAGCGCTGATAATCGCGCGGGTCGCGGCCGCGCAGGCGATCGTGCCAGTCGCGCGCATAGTACGCCAGCAGCAGGTTCGCGATGAACGCCCCCGTGTCGAAACCGAACGGCCCGTAGAACGCGAACTCGGGATCGATCACATAGGTCTCGCTTTCGTTCGCCATGATCGAGCCCGTGTGCAGATCGCCATGCACGAGCGTCTCCGCATGGTTCATGAAGGCCCACTTCATCTCGCCGGCCGCGCGGCGCAGCGGCTCGTGCGAACGCAGCCGCGCGATGGCGCCGGCGGGCAGCGCCGGACTGTACACGTTCGACGGGTCGTCTTCGAACGGGAACGTGAAAACGAGGTCCTCGGTAATCCGGCACAGCTCCGTGTTGATGTTGGCGCGCACGGCTTCCTTCTTCGCGCCGGGCGCGAGAGCCAGATCGGAGCCGTGAAACAGCGTGCGCGCGAGAAACGTGGAGATATGGTCGGCGAGCCACGGATACACGATCCCTTCGGTCAGCCCCTGGCGCAACACGCGATGCGAGGCGAGCCGCTGCATCACCATCAGGTACTTCTCGCTGTCGGCGTGATACACGCTCGGCACGTGCTGCGGGCACAGCGCCCCGAACGAACGCAACGCCGCCACCTCACGCTCCATGCGCTCGCGCGGCAACGGCCAGGCTTCGCCCACGAGCCGCAGAAACGGCGGCGCCTGTTTGACGACGACGCTGTGCCGCGGATCGCGCGCACTGCTAACGAAGTACACGTAGTTCAGGTTGCCGTCGCCGACTTCCACGACCTCCAGGTCGCTGTCGCCGCCCAGCCGCTCGCTGACGGCAGGAATGCCCCGCAGGTATGCGGCCAGTTCGGAAGCACTGAAAGCCTCGAATTGCATCGTTTTTCCTGTCCGGAAAGGGAGACGAAGGTCCTTCTACCGCCGCTTGCGTACGAGATCGAACTTGAAGATGCTGGTGTTGTAGTAGTCGTTGCTATAGCAAACCGCGCGCCCCGTGTCGTCGAAATCCACTTCGTCGATCAGCAGGAACAGTCCGAAGCTCTCCTGCAGCTCCGGCAGGTCGCGCGGCGTGAGTATCGTGGGCTGGATCGAGCTGTGCGTATGCGAGAGCCGGATGCCGGCGCGCTCGAGCGTACCGAAGAGCGACTCGCCCAGCTCGTGCTCGTCGAACACCGACTTCGGCACGATGTCGATGCAGTACGCCGCAATCGCGTCGTCCGCGCGACGCACGCGCTCCACCCGCATGCAGGGATCCCCTACCGCAATGCCGAGCTTCTGCGCGAGATTGTCGGAGGCGGCAATCGTCTTCACCTGCAAGCGGCTCGTGGACGGCACGGCGCCGACGCTGCGGATCATGTCCGTCACGGACATCAGATCATCCAGGCCGCCCTGCAGCTTCAGCACCACCTGTCTGACGAAGGTGCCCTTGCCCTGCACGCGCGTGAGGACGCCGTGCGAAATCATCTGCGCCACCGCTTCGCGCAGGCTCGAACGGCCGACGCCAAGCAGTTCGCACAACTCGGTTTCCGTGGGGATCTGATCGCCAGGCTTGAGCGAGCGCTCGCGGATCATCGCCAGCAGCGAGTCCTGGATCCGCTCGCTCATCGATTGGTCGACACTCAGACGCATGCTGTCCTTTCGTAGCCACGCTTGTCACCACGTTTGGCTCGAATGTACATCAGACGTCTGATGTTATCGATTCATGGTTTTCCCTTTCGTGCAGCGCAACAGGCGCCGCGCGCCGCCCCGCGCAAGGGCCGGCCGGCGCCGCGGTGCGCTCACTCGTGGCCCTGCCGCATGAAAGGTGCGCCCACCGCCGCCACGAGCAGCAGCACGGCCATGATGATGAGCCCGTTGCGCGTGCTGCCGGTCGTCTGCTCGATCACGCCCATCACCGAGGGACCGAGGAAGCCGCCCACGAGCCCGCAGGTGTTGATGAGCGCGAGTCCGCCCGCCAGCGCCATGCCGGAAAGACGCGACGCCGGGAACACGAACACGATCGACTGCACGACGAAGAACATCAGCGCGGTGAGCGAGAAGCCGGTCAGCGCCAGCGCCGGACCCGTAAAGGCCGCGATCAGAAGCCCCGCTGCCATGACGATGAGACCGAGCAGCAGCAGGCGGCGCCCGCGTTGCGGCGTATCGGCGTATTTCGGCAGCCATGCCGCGCCCACGGCCGCGGCAATCCAGGGCAGCGAATTGAGCAGACCGATCTGCAGCGGCGTGAGCTTCCCGTAGGTTCCGATGATGCCGGGCAGGAAGAAGATCACCGTGTAGATGGAGATCTGGTGACAGAAGTAGATGAAGATCGCGAGCCACACCTGCGGGTCGCGCACCGCCGCGAAAGACGAATGCCCCGCCCGCGCCGCCGCGCCCGACGCCTCGCTGTCGAGCCTGCGGCGCACCTCTTCCGCCTGGGCGGGCGTGAGCCACGGCGCGGAGTCGGGCCCATCGGGAAGCTTGCGCCAGACGACGAACGCCAGCACCACGGCGGGCAGGCCTTCGGCGAGGAACATCCACTGCCAGCCCTTCAGGCCCAGCACGCCGTCCATCTCCAGCAGCGCGCCTCCCAGCGGGCCGCTCACGATGTTGGCAATGCACACGCCCAGCAGAAAATAGCCGACGGCCCGCGCGCGGTCCTCGCGCCCGAACCAGTAAGTCAGGTACAGCATCACGCCGGGAAAGAGGCCGGCTTCGGCCACGCCCAGCAGCAACCGCATGACGTAAAACGAGGTGGGGCCCTGCACGAACGCCATCGCCGCCGAAAGCACGCCCCATGTGATCATGATGCGCGCGATCCAGAAGCGCGCGCCGACACGATGCATGATCAGATTGCTCGGGATTTCGAGCAGCGCGTACGAGAGGAAGAAGAGACCGGCGCCCAGCCCGTACGCCGCCGCCGAGATATGGAGGTCGACGGCAAGGTGCGACTTGGCAAGCGCGATATTGGTGCGGTCGACGAAGCTGATCACGTAGGCGAGTACCAGCAGCGGCATCAGCCTGCGAAAGAGCAGCGAGGTTAGCGTTCGGTCGGCGGACTCCGGAAGCGAGGCGCCGGAAACATGAGCGGTTGGCATGGGCGGAAGTCTCCACGGCACGCGGGGCGGGTGCCCCGGCGTGCGACCCTGAAGGTCAGGTGAGAAAAAGCGGAAGCGCGGGCATGAGCGCGGCGTCAAGCCTGGAAGGCCGCACCCGCCGCGCCCTTCAGTTCCAGAATGTCGCGGGCTTCGTCGGGCGAGGCCACGTCGATATTGAGAGCATCGAGCACGGTGCGAATGCGCACGACCTGTTCCGCGCTCGAAGCCGCCAGTTGGCCCGGCCCGATCCAGAGCGAATCTTCCAGACCCACGCGCACGTTCGCCCCCATGGCCGCGCCGATGGTGGCCAGCGGAATCTGGTTGCGGCCGGCGCCGAGGATCGACCAGCGGAACCGGTCGCCGAACAGGCGCTGCGCCGTGCGATGCATGTGCATCAAATCTTCGGGGTCCGGACCAATGCCGCCCAGGATGCCGAACACCGTCTGAACGAACACGGGCCCGGTTACGAGGCCGCGATCGACGAAGTGCTTGAGGTTGTACAGATGGCTCACGTCGTAGCACTCGAACTCGAAGCGCGTGCCGTTCGCCGAACCGATGCGCAGGATGTTCTCGATGTCCTGGTATGTGTTCTTGAAGATCAGGTTGCGGCTGTTCTCCAGATGCTCGCGCTCCCAGTCGTGGCGGAATTCCTTGAAGCGCTCCAGCATCGGAAAAAGGCCGAAGTTCATCGAGCCCATGTTCAGCGAGGCCAGCTCCGGCTTGAAGGTGGTTGCGGGCCGCATGCGCTCCTCGACCGTCATATGCGGACTGCCGCCCGTCGTGATGTTGATCACCGCGTCGGTCGCGGCGCTGATCTTCGCGAGGAACGGACGAAACAGTTCGGGGTCCTGAGAGGGCCGGCCGTCGTGCGGGTCGCGGGCGTGCAGGTGCAGGACGGCGGCGCCCGCGCGGGCAGCCTCGATGGCGGCCTCGGCGATTTCGTCGGCGGTGACCGGCAGATGCGGCGACATGCTCGGCGTATGAATCGCGCCCGTTGGTGCGCAGGTGATGATGGCTTTGGCTCGCTTGGCCATGGTGTCTCCTTCCCGGTCCGGGTCGTGGCGCGCGTCCGCGCGCCCGTTGAATCGTTGAATGATGGCGCGGCTGCGCGGCTTAACTGAGCGCCTGCGTCAAGCCGTCGACGACGAGTTCCTGCCCATGCACGCTCGCGGCCTGATCGCTGCAGGCGAAACGCACCATGTTGGCGATGTCGCGCATTGTCACCATGCGGCCCAGCGCGGCCTGCGACGTGTAGCTGCGGGTCACTTCCTCCACCGGCTTGCCGAGCGATTCGGCCTTGGCGGCAATCACAGCGCGAATGCGCGGCCCGTCCACGGCGCCCGGCAACACCGTATTCACGCGAATACCTTGCGGCCCGAGTTCGAGCGCCAGCGACTTCGTGAAGCCCACCACCGCCCACTTCGAAGCTGAGTAGACCGAACGACCCGGCATGCCCAGGTGCCCCGCAGCCGAGGAAAGATTCACGATGGCCGGCGCGCGGCCCTGGCGCAACCGCGGCACGGCAGCTCGCGCACACAGGAATTGCCCCGTGAGATTGACGGCGAGCGTGCGCTCCCAGTCGGCGAGCGAAAGCGTTTCCACGCCGCCGGTCGGCCCCGCCACGCCCGCATTGTTGACGAGCACGTCGAGCCCGCCCAGCGACGCATCCACGCGTTCGAAGAGCGCCGCGACATCGCTCTCGCTCGACACGTCCGCCCTCACGGCCAGCACGCCGGGCAACTCAGCCGCCACGCGCTCGAGGCCAGGCCCCGAGACGTCGCACACGGCCACCCGCGCGCCCGCTTCCACGAAGGCCCGCGTGATCTCCAGCCCAATGCCGTCCGCGCCGGCCGTCACCAGCACCCGCTTGCCAGCGAGCGATTCATCCTTCCACATGTCCGTCGTCTCCATGAGTGCATCGTATCCGGACTGAATGCTATAACTGTGATCACAGATATCATATCGGGGATACCCTATGTGCTATGATCGAGCCATGGCCCTGAACGAACTCGTGACCCCGCTGACGCGCCAGACGCTCAGCCGCGACGTCTACGCGCAATTGCGCGACCTCCTCATCACCGGACAGATGATGCCGGGCGAGCAGATCTCGCTGCGCAACATCGCGGCGGCGCTCGGCGTGAGCGTGATGCCCGTGCGCGAGGCGGTGCACCGGCTGGTGGCCGAACAGGCGCTCGAACTCACGCCCAACCGTGCGCTGCGCGTGCCGACCATGAGCATCAGCCAGTTCGGGGAGATCACGCAGATCCGCGTGAATGTGGAAGGTCTCGCCACGGCGCAGGCGGCCGCGCGCATCGAGGAAGACGAGCTCCAGCGTCTGCAGGCGCTGCACGCGCGGTTCGCCGACGAAATGGAAAAGACGCGGCCCGACGGCGCCAGGGTGATCGCCATGAATCAGGCGTTCCACTTCGCCATCTACGACGCGGCGCGCATGCCCATGCTGCTGCAGATGATCGAAACGCTGTGGCTGCGCATCGGGCCGATTCTCAACTACGATCTGCGCTCCGGCTCGAAGCGCGTGGGCGAACGCGTCGCCGTCAAGCACCACAGCAAGCTGCTCGACGCCCTGCGCCGGCGCGACAGCGACGCGGCATGCGCCGCCTTGCGCGGCGATATCGAAAGCGCGGCGGCCTATATCGTCTCGGCCGGCGTGCTGCTCAGCGCGGAGACCGGCGGGGGGGGGGGGGGGCGGGGGGGCCCCCGCCGGGCGCCGGCGGCGGGCGGCGGGCGGCGGCCCGAGGCCCCCCTACAAGAACGAGGCGACCAGCCCGAGCCGGGCCGGG
>NZ_JBANLK010000044.1:0-54774 GCF_054968425.1 Paraburkholderia sp. AV2 | reverse complement strand
TCTTCGCGGGCACGCCGATCTACAAGCCGGACGGGTTCGATACCGCCCGCGTGACACTGGGGTTCCAGGTCATGGGGCAGTTTTGACGATGAACAGGGGAAAACGCCATATGCTTTCGCGCGCCATACTACCGCCGCTTCCCGCGCAGAAGGTCTGACATGCCCGCTTCATGGCGAGTCCGATCGCGATACGCGATTTAAGGGCGCCCAGTCCAGCCATGGCGCCCGCGCGAGACTAATCCGCGGGCAAAGTGACCGGAACGCGCATCCGGTAGAACGAGACCGCCTGGATCACGAGCGTGCAAAGAATCGCGCTGCCGTACGCAACCGGCAGGTTCACGCGCGGCAACGCCAGGCTCAGGACATAGAAGAACGCAGCAAAGCCCAGCAGCCCCGCCACCATGCCGCGCATCAATTGCTGCGCAGCGGCTTGACCGATCATGCGATGGGCGAAGACCGCCAGAATGATGGCCATGAACGGGAACGACGCCAGCACGCCGCTCGCTTCAGGACCGACATAAGACGCAATCATCGTGACGCTGACCACGAGCGTGGCGATGAGCACCATGCGCGAGGGCAAATCCCACCACGGCGGATCGAGCCGGCCGCTTTTGCCGGCCTTGTGGGGAATGAGACTGAGCGCGAGGGCGGCGGCAAGAATGGCAACCGCGAACAGGCCCGTTTCCGGTAGCGCACTGCGTTGCAGGAGGATGGCCACGACGGCAAACGTCGCGCAGGCGCCGGCAAGGGCCACGGACCATCCCCGGATCGCCAGCCGGCAATAGGCAAGGCAAAAGGCCGCTTGTGCAGCCGTGGCGACGAGCGACCCCGCCGTGGCCTGCGCGGCAAACGCAGGCCCATGCTCCAGCGCCAGAAACACGGAGATCGGCCCCGAAGTGAGCGGCAGGCCCACCAGCAATCCGCCCACCGCTTCGCCCCAGCGGCGAACGGCAAGACTTGCGGCCAGCAGCAACAGCGGGGTAACGACGAGCTTGAAAACCAGAAGATCCATGATGAGCGAACGACGCGGAGAGCACTCGCCTTGCCGTATGTAGTAAGGGTTTCGTACCCCCAGATATTGCGGGCAGTCACCGTGTCTGACAAACCATTTCTCGTCATAACCGGCTTGCCGATGAAATTGCGCTTATGACAATCATCATTACGATGAATGCCAGCATATTAAAAAAATAAACTTCATCAATACCCGCGCCATCGCTATGCTGGCTCAATCCTTTTTCCGGCGGACTTTGCGATGGCGGAACTCTATCTGGTGCGGCACGGGCAAGCGTCGCTCGGCGCCGACAACTACGACCAGCTTTCGACCCCAGGCGAGCAGCAATGCGTCTGGCTCGGCGAGCACTTTGCCCGCAACGGCATTCGCTTCGACCGGATCGTCAGCGGCACGCTGCGGCGCCACGCGCAGACGCTCGATGCGATCCGGCATGCGCTGCCCGGCCTGCCCGCGGCATGCGACATTCATCCGGGGCTGGACGAATACGATTTCCACGCGCTCTTTCGCGCCCTCGGCGACGAACATCGCAGCCTCGCCGAGGCCGTCAACGGTAATCCGCGCGGTTTCTTCAAGGCCCTGCGCCAGGTCCTCCATTTATGGGCCGAAGGTGCGCTCGATGCACGCGTGCCCGAAACGTGGCAAGCCTTCCAGCAGCGCGTGGCCGACGCGCGCGCGGCGATCCAGCAGAGCGACGCCCAGCGCGTACTGGCGATCACGTCGGGCGGCGTAATCGGCGCGCTGACGCAGCAGATCCTGCACGCGCCGGCCGCGACGGCCATCGCGCTGAACATGCAGATCCGCAATAGCAGCGTCACCCATTGCTTCTTCAACCGCGAAACGTTTCAGTTGTCGAGCTTCAATGTCGTTTCGCACCTCGATGACCCGCAACGCCGCGAGTTCCAGACCTACGGTTGATCCCCCGTCGTTCACCCGACATGCAGCGAAATCCCGCAGTGAAGTCCATGACCAGCGAACACTCCAGCCTCCCGCTCGACGTCGAGCGGCTCACGCCGTATCTGCAACAGCACCTTCCCGGCTTTCGCGGTCCGGTCCGCGCAACGAAGTTCGCGGGCGGCCAGTCCAACCCGACCTTTCTGCTCGACACTCCCGGCGGCCGTTATGTGCTGCGCCGCCAGCCGCCCGGTGAGTTGCTCAAGTCGGCGCACGCCGTCGATCGTGAATTCCGCGTGCTCAAAGCGCTCGCACCCACGCCGGTGCCGGTCGCCCAGGCCGTGCATCTGTGCGAGGACCGCGCAGTGATCGGCAGCATGTTCTATCTGATGAGCTACGAAGAAGGACGCATCTTCTGGAGCCCGGCGCTTCCCGAGGTAGACCGCGAAGCGCGGCGCGACTATTACGCGTCGATCGTCGCGACGCTCGCTGCGCTGCATAACGTCGATATCGACGCTGTGGATCTCGCCGATTACGGGCGTCCCGGCAACTATTTCCAGCGTCAGATCGAGCTCTGGACGCGGCAATACCGGGCCGCCGAGACGGAGCGCCTGGCGTCGATGGAAGCGCTGATCGACTGGCTGCCGGCGCATTGCCCTCCCGACGGCCAGCGCCCTGCCCTCGTGCACGGCGACTTCCGCATCGATAACCTCGTCTTCGCCAGCGACGCGCCGCGCGTACGCGCGGTGCTCGATTGGGAACTCTCGACGCTGGGCAATCCGCTCGCGGACCTCGCCTACTTCTGCATGTGCCTGCGTTTGCCTTCGAAGGGGCACATCATGGGACTGCGCGGTCAGGACCGCGCCGCACTCGGTATTCCCGAGGAAGACGAGATCGTTGCGCAGTACTGCGAACTATGCTGCCTGCCCGGCATCGCCAACTGGAACTTCTATCTGGCGTTCAGTTTCTTCCGGCTTGCCTCGATTGCCCAGGGCGTAAAGGCGCGCGCCATGCAGGGCAACGCTTCGAGCACCGATGCTCACGAGGTGGGCGGGATGGTCGAGCCGCTCGCCAGGCTCGCCGCGGACCTGCTCGCCTGACACACCAAGCCATTCAACCCGAACTAGGGAAACGACATTGAGCACGAACCTCTTTGACCTCACGGGCAAAATCGCCCTCGTGACCGGCGCCAGTCGCGGTATCGGCGAAGCCATCGCAACGCTGCTGGCCGAACAAGGCGCTCATGTGATCGTCTCGAGCCGCAAGCTCGACGACTGCGAAGCGGTTGCCGCAAGCCTGCGCGCAAACGGCAAGAGCGCCGAAGCCTTCGCATGCCACGTCGGCCGCATGGAAGACATCGCGGCCATCTTCGCCCATATCCGCGAAAAGCATGGCCGCCTCGACATTCTCGTCAACAACGCGGCGGCCAACCCCTACTTCGGCCATATCCTCGACACGGACCTCTCCGCCTACAACAAGACCGTCGAAGTGAACGTGCGCGGCTACTTCTTCATGTCGGTGGAAGCCGGCAGGATGATGAAGGCGCAGGGCGGCGGCGCCATCGTCAATACGGCCTCGGTCAACGCGCTGCAGCCCGGCGACATGCAGGGCATCTACTCGATCACAAAAGCCGCGGTCGTCAACATGACCAGGGCATTCGCGAAGGAGTGCGGACCGTTCGGCATCCGGGTCAATGCGCTGTTGCCTGGCCTCACGAAAACGAAGTTCGCTGGTGCGCTGTTCGAGAACAAGGAGATCTACGAACGCTGGATCAGCGAGATCCCGCTGCGCCGCCATGGCGAACCGCGCGAGATGGCCGGCACCGTGCTCTATCTCGTCTCCGATGCGTCGAGCTACACGAACGGCGAATGCATCGTCGTCGACGGTGGCCTGACGATCTAGTACTCCGCAAGGAAGGAACCCGACATGAATTTCGCTTATAGCCCCAAGGTTGAAGACCTGCTACGCCGCGTGCGCGGCTTCATGGACGAACATATCGTGCCGCGCCACCGGCAATGGCTCGAAGAGGTACACGCGGGGCACTATCCCGTATCGTTCATGGAAGACCTCAAGGCCATCGCCAAAGCCGAAGGCCTGTGGAACCTCTTCCTGCCGCACCTGAAGGACGACGAGTCGGGCACGCGCCTCACGAACCTCGAATATGCCCCGCTCGCCGAAGTCATGGGCCGGATCTCCTGGGCACCCGAGGTGTTCAACTGCAACGCGCCCGATACCGGCAACATGGAACTGCTGCACATGTTCGCAACGCCCGCGCAACGCGATCAGTGGCTCGTACCGCTGCTGGAAGGCAAGATCCGCTCGGCCTTCGCGATGACCGAGCCGGACGTCCCCTCTTCCGACGCCACGAACATCACGACGTCGATCCGGCGCGACAACGACGACTATGTGATCAATGGCCGCAAGTGGTTCATCACGAATGCGGCGCATCCGAACTGCAAGCTCTTCATCGTCATGGGGAAGACCGACCCCGATGCCGAAAGCCACCATCAGCAGAGCATGATTCTCGTGCCGGCGAACACCCCGGGCGTGACGATCGTGCGCAATATTCCGGTCATGAATCACGTTTCCCCGGAAGGCCATTGTGAGGTGACGTTCAGGAACGTCCGCGTGCCCGCATCGAATCTGCTCGGCGAAGAAGGCAGCGGCTTCGCGCTCGCGCAGGCACGGCTCGGGCCGGGACGCATTCACCACTGCATGCGCTCGATCGGTGCGGCGGAACTGGCGCTCGAACTGATGATCGAGCGTGCCCAGGAGCGCAAGGCGTTCGGCAAGTATCTGCATCAGCACGGCACGGTGGGCGAATGGATTGCGAAGTCGCGCATCGAAATCGAGCAGGCCCGGCTGCTCGTGCTGAAAACGGCATGGCTCCTGGACGAAGTGGGCGCGAAAGCGGCGCGCAAAGAAATTTCGATGATCAAGGCATTGATTCCGCAGGTCCACACCACGGTCTGCGACCGCGCGATGCAGGTGTTCGGCGCCATGGGCCTGAGCCCCGACACGCCGCTCGCCGATCATTGGACCTGGGGCCGCGCCCTGCGCTTCGCCGACGGCCCGGACGAAGTCCACCTCCAGGCCATCGCCCGCATGGAGATCGGCGGGGGCAAGGAGCGGCTCGGCTCGACGGCGGCCTACCTCAACATCCCGCCGCGCGACTGAAGCACTGAGCGGCAACGATCCGGCCGGACGCATCGCCACGACACCTCTCGTTTATGATGGCGGGCAAACGGAGGCAGTGAGATGCGTTCACCGAAGCTGGATCTGAACCTGTTCGTCGTATTCGAGTCGATCTACGAAAAGCGCAATCTGACCCGCGCCGCAGAGGCGCTTTTCATCACCCAGCCCGCGGTCAGCAATGCGCTGGCCCGCATGCGCAAGGCGTTCAACGATCCGCTCTTCGTGAGCACGCCGTCCGGCATGGTGCCCACGCCGCTCACCGAAAACATCATCGGCCGCGTGCGCGAGGCGCTGCAATTGCTGGAGGCCAGCGCGACCGAAGGCGACGTCTTTGTGCCGGCCACTTCGGAGCGCACCTTTCGTCTGAGCATGCCGGATTTGACGGAAGCGATTTTGCTGCCCGCACTCGGCGAACTGCTTCAGCAACAGGCGCCGGGCATGAGCCTCGAATGCTATTTCACGCCGCGCAGCGAACTGTCCACTGCGCTCGCGACCGGCAAGATCGATTTTGCCATCGACGTGCCGCTGATCGACGACCCGCAGTTGCATACGCTGCCGCTAGGAAGCGACCGTTACGCCTGCCTGCTGCGCCACGACCACCCGTTCGCGGGCGACACGCTGAGCCTCGACGACTACCTGGCGCTCGGCCATATCCAGGTGTCGAGCCGCCGCCAGGGAAGCGGGTTCGTGGATGCGGAGCTGAAGAAACTCGGCAAGGCGCGACGCATCCAGATGCGCGTGCAGCACTACATGGTGGCACCGCTCGTGGCGCTGCGCACCGATCTCGCGCTGACCGCGCCGGTCCAGCTTCTGCAACGGCACGACGCGCGAATTCTGGAATTGCCATTCGGGCTCCCGCGGCTCGAATGGCATCTGTACTGGCATCGCAGCAGCGAACAGGATCAGGCCAGCATCTGGCTACGCCGCAAGGTGATCGACCTGTTGAGCGAGCGCGCCAGTGTGCCGGAACAGCCGGAGCGCAAACGCCGCAGGGCGCGCGCCCTCACGTAGCATCCCGTAGCGGCCCGGTCACAGCGCTCACTGCGCGGCGCGCATTTGCGCCGCCGGCTCCGCACTCACTGTGCGTTGCGAAACGAGTATGCCGATGGCCGCGAGGACGGCCGGCACGGCAAGCATCCCGAGCACGGCGCCGAATTGCCAGCCAAGTCCCAGCAGCGCGCCGCCGATGGCGGAGCCGAAAATGCTGCCGAAGCGGCCCATGCCCAGCATCCAGCTAACCCCCGTCGCACGCGCGACAGTCGGGTAGCGTCCTGGCGCGTAGGCGTTGAGGCCCGTTTGCGCGCCGCTCATGCAGAAGCCGGCCGCGAACACGAGCAGTGCGAGTGACGAGGACAACGCCCCCATCGCACCGAGCACCAGCACGCAGATTCCGCCGCCAACGTACGCGAGGCTGATGACGCGCGCGGGGCGCGCCTTGTCCATGACCCAGCCCACGAGCACCGCGCCGATCGTCCCGCCAATCTGGAACATGGCCGTCACGTTGGCCGCCACGGTCACGGAAAGGCCCGCGTCCTTGATCAGCGTGGGCAGCCAGCCGGTCAGCAGATAGATGACGAGCAGTCCCATGAAATACGTTACCCACAGGGCGATCGTCATCACCCCGTAGCCGTGCGAGAACAGCACGCCAATGGGCTTGCGGGTGGGCAGCGGCGGTTCGTTCGAAACGAAGGTCTCGTTGCCGTTGAAGCGCGCCCCCGTGACCCGGCCGAGAACCGCGCCAATGCGCACCGGCGAAGCGCCGCGCACGGCGAGAAGACGCGCCGACTCGGGCAGCAGCCAGATCTGCAGCGGCACGAGCGCAAGCGGCACGGCACCCCCGAAAATCAGCACGGCGCGCCAGCCGTGCGCCGGAATGAGCCAGCCGGCGGCAAACCCGATCAAGGCCGAGCCCAGATTGAAGCCCGTGAACATAATCGTGATGAGGAGTGCGCGCTTGCGTTGCGGCGAGTACTCCGAGAGCAGCGTCGTCGAATTGGGCATGGCCGCGCCCAGGCCGATGCCGCTCAGAATCCGCAGCAGGGCCATCGATGCCGGCGACTGCGTGAACGCAGTGAGGATCGTAAAGACACCGAACAAAAACACGGAAGCCACGAGCACCCATTTGCGGCCGATGCGGTCCGAAGCCGGACCCGCGGTCAGCGCGCCGATCACGAGGCCAATGGGCGCGGTGCTCATGACGAGCCCGAACGCCGGCCGCGAAATGGCCCACTCGTGAATGACGGAAGGCGCCACGAATCCCATGATGGCCACGTCCATCCCGTCCGCCGTCACGGCAAGAAAGCACAGCGCCACCAATAGCCACTGCCAGGCCGAAATGGGGCGTTCGTCGATGAACGCCTTGATATCAATCGTCTTGCTGGTCGACATCTGTTGTCTCCTCTCTCTTTGTAGTGAGATCCGCCACCGAAGCGGCATACGCTTTTCCAATCCCAACCGCTTCAGGCGCGCACAGGCGCCTCCATGCCGTGGCGCTGCCGGATCCCGTCGCCTTGCGGTGCGCCGACAAAGTCAAGGAAAGCCTGCACGGCCGCGCGCTGCGAAGTTGCGGCGGTGCACGCGGCGGCAAACACGGTCACGAGCTGGATGTCGTCCGGCAGCGCGCCGGCAATCTGCACACCCGGAACGTTGACGAGTTCGCTGAACTGCTGAAAACCCAGGTCCACCTCGCCGCGTGCGAGCAGCGAGGCCACCGGCACCCCCGGCGGCGCCTGCACGAGGCGATCGGCAACGGTCTTCGCCATGCCCCAGCGATCGAGCAGCGTCGCGAGATGCGCGCCGCTCGGTCCCGTCGAATAGCCGATGCGACGAGCCTCCCGCACTGCGCGGCGCACGGCGTCCTCGTCGTGCAGGGCGGGAAGTGGCACAACGGCCGGCGCGCCGGCCGGCACGGCGATCGCCACGCCCGAGCGCGCCACCTCGACCCGCGTGCCCAGGTCGACGTGCCTTTGCGTACCCAGACGCGCGAGCGCATCGTCGGCAAGCACCACGAAATCGAACGGCTCGCCTTCCGCTACGCGGCGCGCCGCTTCCACGCCGCCCACCGACTCGATGTACGGAGCCGTTGCCTCGTTTCCGGCGAATCGCGAGCGCCAGGCCTCGACGAAATCCGCCAGAACGAGACGCGTCGCCATCGACGAAATACCCATGAGCGAGGGCTGCCGTGCCATGATTGCCGCCCTCAGTCGATGTAGCGCAGGCCCAGCTTTTCGAGCGGCTCACGCATCTTGTACATGTCGAGGCCAAGCACGCCCGAGGCCAGCTTCGCGCGCTTCTCTTCCTCCAGCGCCTCGCGCGCGCTGGCCTTGTCCAGCGTATCCAGCGCCTTCGCGGCGGGCACGACCGCCACGCCGTCGCTATCGGCCACGATCACGTCGCCCGGGTGCACGAGCGCGCCCGCGCAGACCACCGGAATGTTCACCGAGCCGAGCGTCGCCTTGATCGTCCCTTTGGCCGAAATCGCCTTGCTCCACACCGGGAAGTCCATGTGCTGCAAGACGCTCACGTCGCGCACGCCGCCGTCGATGACGAGTGCCCGCGCGCCGCGCGCCTTGAAGCTCGTGGCGAGCAGATCACCGAAGTAGCCGTCGGTGCAATCCGCCGTGACGCCCGCCACCACCACGTCGCCGGGGCGGATCTGTTCGGCCGCCACGTGCAGCATCCAGTTGTCGCCGGGATGCAGCAGCACCGTGACCGCCGTGCCCCACGCGTGCGCGCCGGCGTAGATGGGCCGCATATACGGCTTCATGAGGCCCGTGCGGCCCATGGCTTCGTGCACGGTCGCGCTGCCGAGCGCGCCGAGCCCATCAGCGGCACGGCTGTCCGCGCGCGCGATGTTGCGATAAACGACTCCGAGTTCGTACATGGTCAGCGTCCTTGTGCCTTGAGCGCGGCATCAAGGCGCGGATACACGCGCCGCGCGTTGCCTTCGTAAATCTTGTAGCGCTGATCGGGATTCATTTCGGATGCCTCAATATAGCGCTTCGTATCGTCGAAATAGTGTCCCGTTTGCGGATCGATACCGCGCACGGCGCCTATCATTTCGCTCGCGAACAGGATGTTGTCGGCAGGAATCACTTTGGTCAGCAGATCGATGCCCGGCTGGTGATAGACGCAGGTATCGAAGAAGAGGTTGTTCAGCAGATGCGTTTCGAGCAGCGGCTTCTTCAGCTCCTGCGCAAGACCACGGAAACGACCCCAGTGGTACGGCACGGCGCCGCCGCCATGCGGGATCACGAACCTGAGCGTGGGAAAATCGCGGAACAGGTCCGACGTGAGGCATTGCATGAACGCCGTCGTGTCCGCGTTCAGGTAGTGCGCGCCCGTGGTGTGGAAACACGCGTTGCAGCTCGTGCTCACGTGCACCATCGCCGGGATGTCGTACTCCACCATCTTCTCGTAGAGCGGATACCAATAGCGGTCGGAGAGCGGCGGGCTCGTCCAGTGCCCACCCGACGGGTCGGGATTGAGGTTGAGCGCCACGTTGCCGTACTGCTCCACGCACTTCACGAGCTCGGGAATGCAGGTGGCGACGTCCACGCCGGGACTCTGCGGCAGCATCGCGGCCGGAATGAAATGCTGCGGAAACAACTGGCTCACGCGGTAGCACAGTTCGTTGCAGATCGCGGCCCAGGTGCTCGACACCTCGAAGTCGCCGATGTGATGCGCCATGAAGCTCGCGCGCGGGCTGAACACCGTGAGGTCGAGACCGCGCTCGCGCATGAGGCGCAACTGATTCTGCTCGATCGATTCGCGCAGCTCGTCGTCGCCGATCTTCAGTTCGGAAGCCCGGGGCATTTCGGCCGGATGGGTAATGCCCGCGACCTGGCGGTTCCGCCAGGCCTCCAGCGCCTTGGGCGCTGTCGTGTAGTGACCGTGGATATCGATAATCATGAACCATCCTTTGGCGTTCGCGCCGCCCTGGCGAGCGGTCGCGACAGATCGAACATGAAGATAGGGAGCCGGCCAGCGGTCCGGCTATACGGGGTTAACCAGAAATCAGGGCTGTCGCGGGGGCCGTCCGTGGCCTGGAACGGCACGCGCGATGCCTCCCGCGCAGGGCGCCGCGCCTTGCGGGACAAGGCTGGTCGCGGCTAGCGGCGAAAGCGTACGAACATGCCCGCGATCCACCCGCGCGCACGGTCTCCCATAAACAGAATCGATACCGCGTGAAAGAGTTCGCAATCGCCGCGTCGGCGGTATGGGCAAGCCTCGCTCAGGCAAAGCCGCGCAGCATCGCGATCTGCTCGCGCCAGCGCGCGAGCACCCTCTCCGGCTCGTGCAGGCGGAACGTCACGCCGCTTAGTACCTCTGCGTATTTCGCGCGATGCTCGTCGACTGCCTCGATCGCCACCCGGAACACGGTGAGATCGAGCGCCGTCTGATGCTCCGCCGCGACGCTCGCGCGGCCGCGTATCTCCAGCAGCGCGCCGTCGTGAGCGAGCGACAGCGTCAACCGCCCATCGCGCTGCAAATTCCGGGCCGTATTCGACTGCGGCCAGATCGCAACGAGCAGCTCGGCCGGCCCCACGGCCAGCATCTCGCCGACACTCAGTTGGGCCGCATGCGGCCAGCCATCGGGGCCGAGCGTCGAAAGACGAATCGCCTCGCCGAGGCTCGCTGCAAGATGGTCGCCGTCGAGCTTCTGCAACACCGGCTGCGGTAGTGCGGCCGTGCCAGGCGCCGCGTTGCGCACGGCCTCGCGTTCGTCCATCGGTTTCTCCTTGCCTCAAGCTGTCGACGTTCCATTAGACTCGACGCAGACACCTCGACGCAAGGCGAACCGAATCGCGCTCACCATTCGGCCACGACCTTGCCCAGTCGGCGTGCTGGCGGTAGTTGATGCCGTGGTCGGCCCCCAATGCGCGAGCGCGTTCGAGCTTGTCGTCGGACGAGGACGTGACGGTGACCTGCGCGCCCATCGCTTTCGCGATCTGCAACGCCATGATCGAAACGCCGCCCGTGCCGCGGGTCAACACGACATCGCCCGCCTTCAACTGAGCGTCGCCCACCAGCGCGCGCCAGGCGGTGAGTCCGGCAGTCGTGATCGTCGCCGCTTCCGCGTGGCTCCAGCCGCGCGGAGCGTGAGTAAAAGCACTGGCCGGCCGCACCGCGTACTGCGCGGCGTAGCCGTCGATACCATCGCCGGGTGTACCGGCGAAACTGCCCACGGCGTCGAACGCAGGCCCGGCCGGCCACTGCGGAAAAAAGCAGGACACCACACGATCGCCGGGCTGAAACTCCGTGACCCCGGCGCCCACGGCCTCAACCACGCCGGCGCCGTCGGCCATCGGCACGCGGCCGTCGGCGGCCGGGATGCTGCCGTTGGCGACCAGCAGGTCGTGGAAATTCAGCGAAGTGGCGTGCAGTGCGACGCGAATCTCACCTGCGCCGGGCTGCCCCGGGTCGGGCAGATCGCGAACTTCCAGGCGATCGAGACCGCCCGGCGCCTTGACGACGATGGCCTTCATGATTGATTCTCCTTCTCCTTGCGGGCCGCCGCGACGAGCCCGTCCAGCCAGTCCTGATGACCGTTGATCATCGGGTTCGGTTTGGTCTTGTGCAGTTCCTGCGCCGGCTTGCCCTTCTGGGTCTCCTGCGTGAGGATGCGCACGCGCCCGCCGTCGAGATCCTCCACGAGCCACGCGTGGTGCACGTCGAGACGCGCTTCGGCACCTTCCTCGCCCGCCCAGCCGTGCCAGGCCACGCGACCCGGCTGGCCGCCGGCCGGCGGAACGTATTCGTTGCACTGTGCCTCCACCGGGAATCCGAAGGTCTCGAAGTAAAAGCGTGCGCCATTTTCCAGCTCGAGGCCTTTACCATCGTAAAAGCGGACGTTCGCCGAATTCGCGTAGTAAGCAGGCCAGCTCGACGGCGCGCCCAGCAGCGGCCAGACGTCGGCCGCGCTCAGGCCCGCCACGATCACTTCGTTCGAAGCGTAGTTGTCGGTAAAGCCCGGCACATAGCCCTCGGGCCAGAGGATTGCGTTCATTTTCATTCGCCAGCTCCTTGATGGACACCGCTCATGATGGGCGTTATGCTGAAATAAATCTAATCGCGAATATCTATTTTTGTCATCATGAACAGTGATATCAGGACAATGGACCTGAATCTCCTCAAGGCGCTGGATGCCCTGCTCGACGAACGCAATGTCACACGCGCGGCGGCGCGGCTCTCGCTGACCCAGCCTGCCGTAAGCGGCATGCTTACGCGCCTGCGAGAGCGCTTCGGCGATCCGCTGTTCGTGCGCACCCAGCGCGGCATCGTGCCGACCGCTCGCGCGCTGGAACTGGCGGTCCCCGTCAAGCAGATCCTGAGCGAAATCGAGGGCTTGCTGCGGCCGGCCGCGTTCAATCCCGTCACTGCCAGCATGGTGCTGACCATCGCCGCCACCGACTACGCGCTGCGCGCCGTCGTCGCGCCTTTTCTTTCGGTGCTCCGACGCGAGGCGCCCGGCATTCGCGTTGCCGTGCTGCCCGTTCAGGACGCGCGACTGCACGCGCAACTGGAACGCGGCGAGATCGACCTGGCGCTGGTCACGCTGGAAAGTACCGCGGCGGATCTGCACGCGCGGCGCCTCTTCGAGGAACGCTACATCTGCATCATGCGTGCGGATCATCCCGGCGCCGCGAAAGGCCGGCTCACGCTGGACCGGTTCTGCGCGCTGGACCATGCTTTGGTGTCCTACACAGGTGGCAGCTTCGAAGGGGTAACCGACGAAGCGTTGGCCCGGCTCGGGCGCGCGCGGCGCGTTACCCTTTCGGTGACGAGCTTTCTTGTATTGCCCGAGATCCTGCGCCAGAGCGACCTGATCGCCGTGGTGCCTGGCCGGCTGACCTCGCATGCCGATGGCCTCGTGCAGTTCGAGCCGCCGCTCGACATACCGGGATTCACGAAATATGCGGTGTGGCATGAGCGTAGGCATCACGACGCGGGGCATCGCTGGGTGCGGGAACTGCTTTTCAGGACCTGTGTGGATTTGCCTGACGAGCGGGCATCGGGCGCTGCCAGGCGACGGCGTAAGGCAACAGGGACCAAGCCTGAAAGAAGGTGATGCGCTTTCCGGTTGCCCCTCTCCGACGCTACCCTTTGAAGAGGGTTAGCACGCGGGTATCTGTACTGGCGAAGTCGTCGACATTTCGCGTTACCACCGTCAGGTCATGAGTCACAGCAGCCGCGACGACGAGATGGCTGATGCGCCGCAGCAGAACCCCGCGCGCGGCTGCTTCACTTCGCGCGGCAACCATTCCGTGACCGTGTAATGACCATGACGGCGATTTTGCTCGGCATGAAGCGTTAGCGGGTAGCCGCTCCTCTCCGTCTGCCCTCTGCCCATCGGCGCCGCAGGCCTTCCTCAAAAAATTCTGACGCATCACCGGCGTTTCACCTGCGACTGCAAAGCGGTCAGAGGTTTCGCGGCTTCTCCGGGCGTGAATGCCGTCAAATTCACAAGACCAAAATCCGTATTTACCCTTTATGCGAAAAACAAGGGGAAACCGGGCACGACACTGGTTAACCCCGCCCCATTGCCATTTTTGTCAAGATCTTTCGCATGCAAAGGGCCAGATTTATTGACTACAATTTTTTTGCCAGCCGATAACTCGATGCATCATCATCTTCCTGACTTGACCGCCCCATACGCCAGCCCTGCAAAGACCGCACTCCAAAGAAAGTCCAACCGTTCGTTTTTAAAACCGCCTCCAATGTCGATCTAAAACAACATGTAAAACGTTAAAATAGAAAAATACATTTAACATGCCTTTGACTTTCTACATATTTATGTTACCTTGCGCCTCCTAAAGAGGGAGTCAACCGCACCGCGCACCGGGCTACGCCTCGTCGGAATTCAATAATCCCACCGACCGATTTACGCGCGCTGAAGTGTTCTCCGCCGACTAAATTCTTACCGGGTGTGGAAAGTTGGCAAGTCTTGTACATAAGATCGCGCTGCGCGCGCGACTCGCGGGCCGGTTGCCGGGTATTTTTGAGATAAAACGCATTCTGGTTGCGTGCCTCGCCGCCAGCGCGTGTTCTCATGCGGCCTGGGGGTCGCCTCCCGCCGCCGCGACGACGGCAGCGGCAACGGCAGCCAGCTCGGCCATTTCGACGCTCCCTCTCTCCACCAGCACGGCGACGGCCTCGGCACGCCACGTCAATCTCGCCACGTTCGACGGCGACGATCCGCCGATGGATAGGCTGCAGGCATTCGACGCCGTGGTACTCGATCCGGCGCGCAGCTTCGATCCTGCCTCACGCCCCCTCGCTCATACGATCTACCTGGCGCGCACGACCGCGCAGCCCGGCGAGCGCGCCGACGCCTTCGTCGAACAGGAAATCGCGCCGCTCTGGCAGCGCGGCTTCCGCGGCTTCGTGCTCGATACGCCTGTGGCCATCGCCGCGCTCGACGCGATTCGCGCGGCCCACCCGGATGCCGCCATCGTGCTCGGCGGCGCCGACGCGCTGAACGCGGCGCGCGCCCACGCCAAAGACGTCTACGCCGTGCTCGCCGGCCCGTTCTTCACCGAGCCCCTTGCTGCTGGCGCGACGGCGGACGCCACGCCGGCCGCCAGCCCGGCAGGTGCGCTCGAAGCGGCCAAGGCGCTCACGCGCGAGACCGGCGTGCCGGTCGTCACGCTCGAATACTGCGACGCCACCGACCGGGCATGCGCGCGCCACACCGCCCAGCAGGCGCTGGCCGCCGGGCTCGACGCCTACGTGACGGATCCGGATCAGGACGTAGTCGGGATCGGCCGCATCGAGGTAATGCCGCGCAAGGTGCTGGTCGTGCAGGACCGCGAGACCGGAGACCAGCTCGACCTGACACCGGGCGTACGCGTGCTCGCCACGCCGCTCAATTACCTGGGCTACGACGTCCAGTACGCGGACATCTCGGGCCCGCTGCCGGCGAACGTGACGCCCGACCGCTACGCCGGCGTCGTCGTGTGGATCGAGCACGGCGACGTTGCCGATCAGATGTCCTGGCGCCGCTGGATCCGGCGCGTGACCGCCGCGCACGTGCCAATCGCTTTTCTCGGCCAGTTCGGATTTAGCGCCGGCGATTCGAGCGAGCTCCCGGGCCTTGCCTCCGTAAGCGGCCAGTTAACGGGGCCGCTGTCCATCGTCACCCAGGACCCCATGGTCGGCTTCGAGACGATGCCGAAGCCGGACCCGCGCGACCTGCCATCCGTGCGCGTCGCGGGCTCGGGCCGCTCGCTCCTCGGTATCGATGCGAACGGCACACGCGTAGATGCTGTCGGCGTAATGCCGTGGGGCGGCTTCGCATTGAATCAGTACACCGAAGTATCCCTGAGCGGCATCGACCAGGAGCGCTGGGTGATCCAGCCCATCAGCTTCCTGAAGGCGACCCTGCGCCTTGCCGCGCTGCCGGGACCGAGCACCACCACGCAAAACGGGCGACGCCTCTTCATGACGCACGTGGACGGCGACGGCTTCGCCTCGCGCGCCGAGTTCCCCGGTCCCGACTACTCGGGCGAAGCGCTCTACGAGCGTATCTGGACGCGCTACCCCGTGCCGACCCTGCTCTCGGTCATCGAGGGCGAGGTCGGTCCGGACGGCCTGTATCCGGCGATTTCGCCGCGCCTCGAAGCCATCGCGCGCAAGATGTTCGCGCTGCCCTACGTGGAGATCGGCACGCACACCTACTCGCACCCGTTCATCTGGGAAGAGGTGAACGGCAAGGACGGCTCGCGCACCGATCGCGGCGGCTCGGACTCCGCGTTCTCGCTGAACATTCCCGGCTACCACTTCAATCTGGACCGGGAGATCTTCGGTTCGATCAAGTACATCAACACGCGTCTCGCGCCGCCGGGCAAGAAGGTGCTCGTCCTGCAATGGTCGGGCGACTGCATGCCGCCCGCCGTCGCGGTGAAGCGCACCTACGATGCCGGCGTCTACAACTTCAACGGCGGCGACACCGTCATCACGCGCGGCAACAACAGTTGGACGAACATCGCGCCCATCGGCATCGACAAGGGGCCCGGCGCTTACCAGGTCCTCGCGCCGAACCAGGATGAAAACGTCTACACGAACGACTGGCAAGGCCCGTTCTACGGCTTCGATCAGGTGCTGCAGACCTTCGAGATGACCGACAAGCCGCTGCGCTTCAAGCCGATCGACATCTACTACCACATGTACAGCGGCACCAAGCTCGCGTCGCTGCGCTCGCTCGACACGATCATGAGCACTGTGCTCGCGCAACCGGTGCTGCCCGTGCAGGTGACCGACTACGAGCGCATCGTGCTCGACTGGCATCACTTCGCGGTCGCCCGCGACGGCGACGGCTGGCTCGTGCGCGGCAACGGCAGCGTGAGCGAACTGCACTGGAACGGCAACGAGGTCCCGCGCCTCGCCGACGCCTCCGGCGTGACGGGCTACTCGTCGGGCCCCGACGGCACCTACATTCATTTCGACGGCGGCAGCGCGCGCTTCACGCTCGCACAGCCCGACCCGAACGGCACGCTGCCCTACCTCGCCGAAGCCAACGGCTTCGTGCGCGATTTCGAGCGCACCGCGCGCGGCCTGCGCTTCGAATTCGGCAGCTACTACCAGCCGTTCATCGACGTGGCGCACGCCGGACAATGCCGCGCGAGCAGCGGTGGCCGCGCGCTCACCACGCAGCGCCAGGGCGACACGCTGCACATCGTCGTGCCGGCCGTGCCGGGCGTCGAAGTGACCTACCAGCCGGTCGAGGTGAACTGTGGCCAGTGACCGGCCCCGCATTGCCTCGCCGCTGGCGCTCGCCGCGACGACGCTCGCGCTCGTGGCCGCCTTGAGCGGCGTCTACGGCGCGGCACACCTGCGCTCGCGCGTGGTCGAAGATACGACGCCGAACGAACTGAACACCGCCTACCTCGAAGCGTGGCTGCGCAGCGAGCCCGCGGACCCGGTCTATCTGAAAGCGCTGGGCGAGCAATACCTCGGGCTCGGCCGGCTCGACGACGCAGAGGTAATCGCCGCGCGGCTCGCCGCGCTCGGCACGCCCGAACAGCGCCGCGCGGCCGACTCCCTGCAACTGCGCTGCGAGCTGATCAAGACCTTCGCAGCCAGGCCCGGCTCGCCGGAGCGCGCAACGCACACGGCCAGGACCCAGGCGCTGCTCGGCGCGATGGTCGCCGAAACGCAGGACGCCAGCCAGTTGCAATGGCTCTCGAAACAGGCTCTCGCCGTGAACGCGCCGGGCATCGCCGCGCGCTACAACGAGCGGCTCATCGCCGTGGACCCCGAGCGCCGCCAGCACTGGCAGCGCGAGGCCGCAAGCCTGTATCTGGCGACGGGCGACTATCGCGCGGCAGCAGCGGGCTACTTCGCCGCGCAGGCCATGGCCACGACGCGCGACGACACCCGGCGCAACTTCATCGCCGCCGTGCGCGCGCTGCAGGCCGGCAATCTGCTCGACGACGCGCTCGCGCAGGGCGGCGCGCATCTGGGCGTTCTCTCCGGGGACCGCGCGACGCTCGAAGTCATGCTCGAACTGGCGCGGGCCGCGAATCGCCCCGAACTCGTCCAGCGCTACGCGCGCGCGCTCATGCCGTTCGTCACGCAGCGCACGCCCGAGGCCGGCGCGATACGGCTCGCCGCAGCACATGTCGCCACCAACGTGCCCGCAGACCGTGCGCCGCAGCACGCGAAGTGGTTGCGGCTACCCGGCATCGAGCGCTTCGAGCGCGTGCGTGCGAAGCGCGCCGCGGTCGCCCCATTCGGCTCATTCGGCCCGCTCGTCGAAACCGGTGTTGCGTCGGCGCGGCCTGTGCGGCTCCTGCGCGTCGCTGCGTCGGTACCCGCCGCAGCGAGCCCCGCCGGCACAACCCGCACCCAGTCCGCGGACGACAAGCTCGCGCTCACGCTCTATCAATCCTTTCTCGAAGCGAACGATCTTTCGAACGCCGAAACGATCGCGGCCAAACAGGCGCAGCGCCCGGGCGCCGCACCCGAGTGGCGCAAGCGTCTCGCGCAAGTGCAGGAATGGCACAACGAGCCGATGGCCGCGCTGCAGTCGTGGCTCGCCTACGCGAAAGCGACCGACGACCCCGAAGCCTGGCGCAACGTCCAGCGCATCGCGCCGATGCTCGACGACGACGACGCCTACGTGCAGTCGCTCGTGCACGCGTCGGACGCCGCGCCCGACAACCTCAAGCTCGTCGACGACGTGATGGCCGCCTACGAACGACTCGGCCGCCCCAACGACGGCCTCGCGTTCCTGAAGGCACGCGCGACCGGCGCGCGCACGGAGGAAATGCTGCGCCGCTACGCGTGGCTTTCGCAACGCAACGGCAACTACGATCAGGCGCTCGCGACCTACCAGAAGCTGGCGCTGGCCTCGCCACGCAACACCGAATACGCCGAGCGCTGCGCGAATCTGCTCTATCAGCGCGGCAGCTACGCGGAGGCGCTCGCCGCCCTCAAGCGCGCCGAGCCCTATGCGAGCGATACCGACACGCTCTACTGGCGCACCTACGGCCAGCTCGCGCGCCTGCTGCAGGACGACGCGGACACCGACCGCGCCTACCGGCATCTGCTGACGAACCCCGGCACCGAGCCGGAGGACCTCGTCACGATGACCTTCTTCTACGAGCCTTATCCGATCGACGCCGCGCGCACCGCCACGCGCCAGTTCCGCAAGACGGGCGAGGTCCAGCCGCTGCGCGACGCGATCAACTATTACCTCGCCGCGCACGCCCTCGACGAGACCGGCGCGCTGCTGGCCTCGCTCACGCCGGAGCAGCTCGCCAACGCCGAGCGCGACGGGGGCTTCCTCGCCGCGCGCGCCGAGTACGAGCGTCAGATCGGCCGCCTCGATGCCGCGCTCGCCGACCTGCGCCGGGCCGTCGCGATGCCGGGAACGAACGCCGATACGATCGCCGCGTATCTGTGGATGGTGGTCGACGCGGGCACCGAGGACGAGCTACGCGCGGCGCTCAACCGCTGGCGCGACCGCTCGCTCGACGACGAAATGCTGTGGGGACCGTACGCCGCCGGCGAAATGCAACTGAACCGCCCGGAGGCCGCCCTCGCCTATCTGCGCCGGCAGGCCGTCACGAGCGGCAACGATCCCCTGTGGCTGCTCACCTATGCCGACGCGCAGGAAATGGCCGGGCACACGGCGCTCGCGTGGTCGATGCGGCGGCGCGTCTGGATCGCGCTGCTGCACGAGACTTCGGGGAACGCGGGCAAGCCTGGCGCCAGGCCCGGCACGAAGCCCCTCGCCATGCCCGCACGCAACGAATGGGAAGCGAAGGAGCAACTGCAGGGGCGCCGCGCGATGCTGGCGCAGATGCTGGAGAACGGTGACACCGCCGCCCATCTTCTCGCCGCGCTGACCGCCTCCGACACCCGCGCGCCCGACGATGCATCGGGGCACAGCCTGCTCGGCAACGCGCCCGGCGTGGATGCGCTGCCCGCGCCGCAGGAGCGCGACGCGCAGTACCGCAAGCTCCGCCGCTCGGTCGCGCGCGACGTCGCCGTTGCGTGGGCGCTCTCGCTCGAGCGCAACGACGTGGCCAAACGCTGGCTCTCGCGCCGCTACGCGACCGATCTCTCCAGCCAGCGCAACGAGCAGCTCACGATCGCGCTGGCCGAGGAAGACGCCCAGCAGATCACGCAGATTCTCGACTCGCGCAGCACCGCGCCGACGCTCTACAGCCGCATCGACGCCGAGAATTTCGTCGACCGCCAGGGCGCCGCGCAAGCGCATGCGTTCGCGGGCCTCGACGGCGCGCCGTACGACGACCAGTTGCACGAACGCCTCGTCGAAACGTCGCTGTTCTGGGACCAGTCGATCGGCACCTCGATCGAAAACTATATCGAGCACCCGCTCGACTACGTGCAGCAGACCATCACGGCCAGCCTCAAGCTCACGGATCACTACCTGATCGGCCTGCTCGGCATCCAGCGCTGGCAGCGCACCGCCGACACGACGCAGCTCGTCAACGTCGATCCCGTGGACCGCCAGGCGTCGTTCTTCCTGCGCCGCCAGACCAACGATTCGACCGTGAACGCCAGCTTCGGGCGGCGCGACGGGATGGATTCGTTCTACACGTTCCGCCTCGACGGGTCGACGGGCAACGGCTCGCCCGTCACGCTGTCGGGCTCGATCGCGCGCAACGCGGACGCGGACGAAACGCAGACGCTCTTTGTCGGCGGCATGAAGGATCTCGTAACGGGCAATCTTCTGTGGCAGATCGACCCGCGCTGGTCGTTCAACGCGAGCCTCGAAGCCGACCGCTTCTACAGCCAGGCGCGCAATCTCATCGGCACGGGTGGCGTTCAGCAGGCGGAAGTGGACTACAAGATCCGCACCGAGTACCCGGACTACACGCTGCGCTTCGTGGCTGCGCACGGCGGCTACAACAACAGCGGCCAGCCGGACGCCCTGCTTGCGCGGCTCGTGCCGGCCGACGAGAGCCCGATCACCGCCGCGACCTTCATGCCGAACAGCTACACGCAGTTCGGCGCGTACGTGGGCTTCGGCAACGATCTCGCCGAACGCTACACGCACGCCTGGCGGCCCTATCTCGACCTCGGCATCGTGCACGACACGGTCCAGGGCTGGGGCCTGAACGCCGACGTCGGCATTGCGGGATCGGTATTTGGCGGCGACCATGCAGCGATTTACTTCGAGCACGAGCATCTCGCGCAAAACGGCTCGCAGCTCACGATGATCGGCGCACGCTATCGCTGGCTGTATTGACTTCACGACGCAAGACGGTGCGCCTCGGGGCGTGCCGATCCCGACACTCAACGAACCGGAAAGGAAGAGCAGACATGAATGCAATCGAGCGCATCCGCAGAAGCTGGGGGCTGATGCTGGCCGCCGCCGGCATGCTGGCCCTGAGCGCCTGCGCCAGCGTCGATTCGACGCCGGCGCCGGCGCTCGCGGCATCGAACGGCGTGGCCGTGCTGCCGCTCGCGAACTTCACCGAAACGCCCGACGCGGGACGCTCCGCCCAGGCCGTAGCGGCGAATACGCTGCGCACGCTCGGCTACGCGAGCGTGGCGACGATGGCAAGCGCCGACAACGGCGCGAGCTTCGACGCCTCCACGCAGCCGAACCTCGAACAGGGCCTCGACTGGGCCCGCGGCCAGCACGCGAAATACGTGCTGACCGGCGCGGTGGAGGAGTGGCGCTACAAGGTGGGCGTGGACGGCGAACCCGTCGTCACGCTCTCGTTCGAGCTGCGCGAGCTGCCCTCGGGCCGCGTGGTCTGGAGCGCGACGGGCTCGCGCACGGGCTGGAGCCGCTCGGGCCTCGGCAGCACGGCACAAAGCCTGGTCGGCAAGCTGCTCGCGCCGCTGGCCGCACACGGCTGAACACGCCTCAAGCGAGATCGCGATGGAAATCCAGACCAATAGCGGCCGCGATCCGGCCTCGCGCGAAGGCAGCGGCCGGCGGCACGTCTACGAGCGGCCCCACAGCGACCCCGGCTGGCTGCGCAATGTGCTCGCGCCGGTCATGCGCTCGCGCTTCGCGTGGGCCGAGACCGCGCTCATCACGATCGTGGCGCTCGCGCTCGCCTGGTTCTTCGACCGCGCCGATCCGCTCCTGCTGAAAAGCGGCTTTCCCTGGCTGTGGCTCGTGCCGACCCTCATCGCGCTGCGCTACGGCGTGATTGCCGGTCTCGGCTCGGGCGTGCTGCTGGCACTGGTCTGGACACTCGCCTACCCCACGGGCACGCCGTGGCCCACGCCGTTCTTCGTGGGCGGCGGGGTGCTCGTGATCCTCGCGGGCCACTTCGCCGACACCTGGAACGTGCGCGCCGACCGCGCCAATTCGGTCAACGACTACCTCAACGAACGCCTCACGGCACTCACCGACAACCACTACCTGCTGCGGCTCTCGCACGAGCGGCTGGAGCGCGACCTGCTCACGCGCCCGACCACGCTGCGCGACTCGATCAACGAGCTCCGCCAGCTTTCGGCCGGCAATGCCGCCGACGCCGCCGATGCGGCAACCCGGCTGCCGGGCACGGCGCGGCTTATCGAATTCGTTGCGCGGGCCTGCCAGATCGAGGTAGCGGCGCTCTATGCGGTCAACACCGGCAAGCTCGCGGCCGAGCCGCTCGCGACGGTGGGCGAGCCCTTCGAACTCGACGCCGCCGATCCACTCGTCACGCTCGCCCTCGCAAGCGGCCAGCTCGCGCACCTGAAATCGGCGGACATACTCGGCGTCGGCAGCCAATACATCGCCTGCGCGCCGCTGATCTCGGCCAGCGGCGAAACACGCGCGCTGCTGGTGGTCCAGCGCATGCCGTTTCTCTCGCTCAACCACGACAACCTGCAACTGCTGTTCGTCCTGCTCGGCTACTACGGCGACGGCCTCGAATATGCTCGCGCGACGCACGATCTCATGGACGCCGTGCCCGGCTGCCCGAGCGATTTCGGTCTCGAATACGGCCGCCTCGTGCAGTTGCACCAGAGGAGCGGTATCGAGTCGTCCGTGGTGGCCCTGTCGTTCCCGCGCGACGAAGAGCACGACTCGCTGTTCGAGCACGTGCTGCGCCGCGGGCGTTCGGCGGACCTCGCCTGGCCGCTGCAGACCTCGAAGCGCTCGGTGCTCGTGAACCTGATGCCGCTTGCCGATGCCACCGGCGTCGCGGGTTATCTCGCCCGCATCGAGACGAACCTGCGCAACCAGTTCGACACCGACTTCGATCGCGCGCGCATCGGCGTGCACACGCTGCACGTGACGGGCGCCTCGGGCAAGACCAATCTCGCGGAACTGCTGCAGCGGGTAACGAACCATGAGTGACGCGGCCGCGATCCTCCTCGCCCTGCCGTTTGCCGCGCTGCTGCAAGGCGCGGCGCTGTGGAGCGCGTTTCATCCGTTCGCGGGCCTCGAACCGCTGGCGTGCTTTCTCGTGCTGCAGGCCCTGGCAGCGGCGGCCGAAGCGATCCTGTTCCGCCGCTTGATGCCCGCCGAGCAGCAGGAGCCGCGCCGCGCCGCCCTCGCCCATCTCTGGGCGCTGTGTTTCTTCGCGCCCTGCGTGGGCGGCCTGCTCGAAGTGCTCGCGAGCCGCGTCGGCACCCGGCTCGCCATCGCGCGCGCATTGCGCGAGATCGACGTGGTGGGACGGCCCGAGTTCGTCTCCCATCTCGTCTCGCGCGTCTCGCACGCCGCCGGCGCGCGCGTGCAGGCGCGCCTTGCAAACCGCCACGCGGCCACGGGCGACCGCCTCGCCGCGCTCGTTTCGATCCAGCAACTGCCGACGCGAACCACGGGCACGCTGCTGCGCGATCTGCTCGCCGACCCCGTCGACGACTTGCGCCTCCTCGCCTACGGCATGCTCGACCAGGCCGAAAACGAAATCGTGAACCAGATTTTCGCGTGCCGCGACGCGCTCACGCGCGCCGGCACCGAAGCGGAACAGCAGGCGCTGCACCGCCAGCTCGCCGAACTGCATTTCGAGCTCGTCTACCAGCGGCTCGCGCAGGGCGACGTCTATCACCATGCGATCGCCGAGGCCGAAATGCATGCGCGCAAGGCGCAAGCGCTCGCGCAAGGCGACCGCGACGCCGCGCTCTGCCTGCTGCTCGCGCGCCTCGCGCTAGCCCGCGACCGGGCCGACGAAGCCACGCCGCTGCTCGAACGTGCGCGCGAACTCAGCTTCCCGCGCGAGCGCCTCCTGCCCTGGCTCGCCGAGGCGGCCTTCCGGCAACGCCGCGACGCCGAAGCCGCCGCGATCGTCGGCGAACTCGCGCGGCACGCCGGCACGCCGGCGCTCAAACCCGTGATCGATTACTGGACACGATGAACACAACGCTCACTCGCCGCGCCGAAGAAGCCGACGTCTGCCTGCTGCTGGAAGGCACCTTCCCCTATGTGCGCGGCGGCGTATCGAGCTGGGTCAACGAGATGATCCGCGCCTACCCGCAGCGGCAGTTCGCCATCGTTTTCATCGGCGGGCGCAGGGAGGACTACACGAAGGCCGCCTATGCGCTGCCCGACAATGTCGTGCACTTCGAGGACCACTATCTCTACGAAGCGTCGTTTGCCGACGCGATGCCGCATCATCGCGCCGTACCCGGCGACCACGAAGCCTTTGCCCGCTCCGCCGCCTTCCACGAGATGCTGCGCGGCCGCGACCGCCAGCCGGAAATCGGCTCGATGATGGTCGAACTGATCGGGATGCTCGGGGAAGGCGGAAGTCTTTCGGCCGAGCAGTTCCTGTACAGCCGCGAAGCCTGGGAGTACATCGAGCAGCAATACCGCGAGCGCTGCACGGACCCCTCGTTCACGGACTACTTCTGGACCGTGCGCAACATGCACCAGCCGCTCTGGCAGCTCGCCCGCGTGGCCGAGCGCACCGTGCGGGCGCGCATCTACCACACGGTATCGACGGGCTATGCCGGTTATCTGGGCGCGCTGCTGCACCATCGCACGGGCCGCCCGCTCATCGTGAGCGAGCACGGCATCTACACGAAGGAGCGCAAGATCGACCTGCTGCAAAGCCGCTGGATACGCGACAACCGCGGCGTGTTCGAACGCGACGTCTCGGACGTGAGCTACTTCCGCGACCTGTGGCTGCGCTTTTTCGAAGCGCTCGGGCGCCTCGCCTACGACGCTGCCGACGAGATCGTCGCGCTCTACGAAGGCAACCGCCAGCGCCAGATTGTCGACGGCGCGCGCGCCGAGCTCACGCGCACGATCCCTAACGGCATCGACGTGGAAACGCTGATGCCGCTCGCCGCGCGGCGTCCCGCGCGAGCGCGCCGCGTGGTCGCGCTGATCGGCCGCGTGGTGCCGATCAAGGACATCAAGACCTTCATCCGCGCGATCTTCATTGCCGCCCGCACGATGCCCGACATCGAAGGCTGGATCATCGGCCCCGAGGACGAAGATCCAGCATACGTACGCGAATGCCGCGCGCTGGCGGAAAGCCTCGGCCTGCAGCGCAACCTGAAGTTCCTCGGCTTCCAGCGCATGGACGAGATGCTGCCCCAGGTCGACCTGGTCGCGCTGAGTTCGATCAGCGAGGCCCTGCCGCTCGTGGTGCTGGAAGGATTCGCCGCCGGCGTGCCCGCGATCACGACCGACGTGGGCGCGTGCCGCGAGCTCATCGAAGGCGGCCAGCCCGAAGACCGCGAGCTCGGCGTGGCCGGCGCGGTCGTGCAGATCGCCAATCCGGCGGCGTTCGCGAGCGAGGCCATCGCGCTGCTGAACGACGAGCCGCGCTGGCTCGCCGCGCAACGCGCCGCCACGCAGCGCGCGCAGCGCTACTACCGGCGCAGCCAGATGATCGAGCGTTATGAGGCGATCTACGCCCGCGCGAACGCGCAGCCGGACCGCCCACGCGACGGCGCCGCGCCCGGTGCGGCCGGCCCCGCGGGCGGCTGCCCGGTTCACGGAAAAGCGCGCGGCGGCGCCCTCGCCGCGCTGCGCGCGGCCTTCAACCGGAGTCGCTGATGGCCGGCATTGGATTCGAACTGCGCAAACTGATGCGCCGCGACACGCTGACGGGGGTTGCGCGCGCCTACTTCTACGCCGGCCTCATCAGCTCGGGCCCGATGATCCTCTCGTGCTTCGGCATCCTGATCATCGGCATGCTGAGCTTCGCTATCGTGATACCGAGCGTGCTCATCACGGAGTTTCAGGTATCGGTGACCTATATGATCGCCTGCAGCCTGATCGTCACGGGCCCGCTGCAGCTCTCCTTCACACGCTTCGTCTCGGACCGGCTCTACGAGCGCCGCGACGACCTCGTGCTGCCGAACTACCGCGCGGTCCAGCTCGCCTGCACGGCAATGTCCGGCGTGCTCGGCACCCTCGCGATGAGCTTCGGCTTCGGCCAGACGCCGCTCGCCTACCGGCTGCTGATGATCGGCGGCTTCGTGATCGTGAGCAACATCTGGATCGCCGTGATCTTTCTTTCGAGCGTCAAGCAGTACCGGCAAATCCTGGTGTCGTTCGCCATCGGCTACACCGCGGTGGTCGGGCTCGCACTCGGGCTCAATCGCCATGGGCTCGAAGGTCTGCTTGGCGGCTTCGTCGCCGGTCATGCCATTCTTTTCCTGTGCCTTTCGACGATCGTGCACCGGCAATACCCGGGTTCGCGCTACATCGCATTCGAGATGTTCGACCGCCGCTACGTCTATCCGAGCCTGGCCTGCGTCGGGATCATGTTCAATCTCGGCGTCTGGATCGACAAGTTCATCTTCTGGTTCTCGGACGTCACCGGCACGCGCGTGATCGGCTGGTTCCATGCCTCGGTCATCTACGACATTCCCGTGTTTCTCGCCTACGTGTGCGTGATGCCGGCCATGGCCGCCTTCCTCGTGCGCATCGAGGCCGATTTCGCCGGCTACTACGACGCGTTCTACGACGCCGTGCGCACGGGCGCGACCCTGCAGCGCATCAACGCGATGCGCGACATGATGGTGCGCAGCGTCCGCACCGGTCTCGCGGAAATCGTCAAGGTCCAGATCGTCGTGGTCTTGCTGATGCTGGCGTTCGGCGCCGCGCTGCTGGGCGTCCTGCGCATCTCGTCGCTGTACCTGCCGCTGCTGCTCGTCGACGTCATCGCCGCCAGCTTGCAGGTGCTGTTCCTCGGCCTGCTCAACGTGATGTTCTATCTGGACACGCGCCGCGACGGCCTGAGGCTCACCGGCCTCTTCGTCGCGCTCAATGCGCTCTTCACCGCACTCTCGATCCGTCTCGGACCGGCCGCGTACGGCTACGGTTTCGCGCTGGCCCTTCTGATCGCGACGATCGTCGCGGTCCGCACGCTCGACGCCAAGTTCGCCGCGCTCGAATACGAAACCTACATGCTGCAATGAAAACCGGTGACACGAACTCGCTGCGCAGCCGCGCAGCCGCGCTCGCCTGCGCGGCACTCCTCGCCGCTTGCGGTGGCGGCGGCGGCGCCTCGGGATCGGCCGCGTCGCCGGCCAGCGGCGCGTCGAGCCCGCAACCGGCCGTTGCCATCAACGGCTCGACGAACGTGACGATTGCCGCCTCGCGCAATCTGAACCCGCAAGGGGCTTGGGTGGTGTACTACGGTTCGGGATCCCAGGCAGACCTCGCGCGCATGGCATCGACGTTCAAGCTCATCGTCGTGGATGCGGATCCGGCCAACGGCAGCCCGGCCGTCACGCCCGCGCAGATCGCCACGCTCAGGAGCAACGGCGCCACCGTCCTGAGCTACCTGAACTTCGGCGCATGCGAAACATGGCGGACCTACTGGAGCAGCGCGCCGGCGGGCTTCCTCTCGTGCTCGGCGAACACGGCCGCGCAGCTCGGCAAGATGGCGGGCTACAGCGAATACTGGATGAACCCCGCCAACAGCGACTATCAGCACCTGATCGCCGACTACGTCGCGCCGCAACTGATGGCGACCGGCGTGGACGGCCTGATGCTCGATAACTTCGAGATCGTCGGCCACGGCGCCGGCGCGACCGACGGACCCTGCGACGCGACTTGCGCGCAAGGCGGCCTCGACCTCGTCGCGCGGCTGCGCAACGATTTTCCCGACGCGCCGATCGTGCTCAACCATGCGCCCGTCACGGCGCTGAGCGGCACAAGCGGTGGCATCGCGTTCCCGATGCTCGTGGACGGCGACTTCGGCGAGCAGGTCTTCGCACCGGCAGTGGACACCGGCCAGGTGCAGGAGCTGCAAACCTGGCGCAGCGTCGAAGCCGGCTTGCCGCGCAGCGCGTTCTTCACGGGCTCGCTCGACTACATGACGGACTGCACGCAAACGAGCGCCGCGCAAAGCGACTGGAACGCGAGTCTCGCGGCCGGATTGAACCCGTCGGTGGCGACCTCGGCGCTCAACACGGTATGCTGGTGGCCCTTTCTTCCTTCCTGATGCGCGGAACCCTCCATGCATAAGACCTCCGGGCGCACGGCGCCGCAAGCCCGCTCGCGACGCTCCCCGGGCTTCCTCACGCGTGGCGCGCGCCTGCTCGCAGCCGCCCTGTGCGCCTTGTGCGCGGCGCCCGCGACCCGCGCGGCGGACACGAACGCTCCCGCGCCGAGCGTGGCGCTCTACTACGGCACGACGCCGCCCACCGAACTGCTCGCCCGCTACGACATTGCCGTGCTCGAGCCGGACAGCGGCTTTCTCCCGCGCGATCATGCGCTGCCGTGCACGCAGTGGTTCGCGTATGCGAGCGTCGGCGAGATCACGGCCCAACGGCCGTACTATGCGGCGCTGCCGAAAGACTGGCTGCTGGGCCATAACGAGAGCTGGGGGTCGCGCGTGGTCGATCAAAGCCGTGCCGGCTGGCCGGCCTTCTTCGTGCGCCACGTCATCGATCCATTATGGGCGCGCGGCTATCGCGGCTTCTTTCTCGACACACTGGACTCGTATCAGCTCGTGACCGCCACGGACGCCGAACGCGCGCGCCAGCGCGACGGCATCGTGCGCGTGATCCGCGCCATCAAGGCAAGCCACCCGGCCGCGCAACTGATCCTGAATCGCGGTTTCGAACTGCTGCCGCAGATACACGGCGAGGTGACCGCCGTTGCGTTCGAATCGCTCTATAGCGGCTGGAACCAGGCACAATCGCGCTACGTTCCCGTGCCCGAGGCAGATAGAAACTGGCTGCTGGGCATGGCGCAAACCGTGCGGACGCAATACGGCCTGCCCGTCATCTCGATCGACTATTGCGCGCCGGGCGACGCCGAATGCGCGCGGCAGACCGCTGCGAACATTGCCGCCCACGACATCGTGCCCTTCGTCACGGACGGCGCGCTGCAAACGCTGCCGGAGGCGACGCTTCCGCCGCCGCGCGAGGCCAGCGCCTGCACACGTGCCGCCCAGTGAAAAGGAACCCGGCGATCCGATTAGCGATGCGGCGGCCTACTTCGCCGGCGTTTGCTTCGCCTTCTTGCCAGACGCGTTGAGCGCCGCCGCGGCCAGTATCAGCGTCTTGAACGCCTGCGCGTCGACCTCTTCGCCCTCGCGAATATCGATCGCGCGTCTGACGTTGCCGTCGAGACTGGAGTTGAAGAGCCCGGCCGGATCCGGCAACGCTGCGCCCCTGGCAAAAGTCAGCTTCACGACCGCCTTGTACGACTCGCCGGTGCAGAGAATCCCGCCGTGCGACCAGACGGGCGTGCCGCGCCACTTCCACTCTTCCACGACGTCCGGGACGGCCTCCTTGATGAGCCGGCGCATTCTGCCCAGCGTGGCGCCGCGCCAGTCGCCAAGCTCGGCGATCCGCTCGTCGATCCATTGCGACGCCGCCTGGCTCCCCCCGGAATTCGTCTGCTTCATGTAGTTCTCCCGACTGATGGGTCTGCGCCGCGCCTAGAGACCAAACTGCTGACCAAACTGCTGCGTGTACTCCGTGTTCAGGCGCGGCCAGTCGAACTTCATCGCCTCCGCACCCACGATGCGCCCGATCGGCTCGCCGGCAACGAAGCGCTCCAGCACGTCGAAACAGATCTGCCAGCCCGCCGCGCCCATGGCGATGAAATTCCGGTCGATGTTATGCCAGAGGGTGAGCCGCGTGCCGTCGCCGAGCGGCTCGAGCTCCCAGCGCATGTCATTGTCGCCCCAGCGGTACTGCAAGAGCCGCGGCGCTTCGGCGCGCGTCACCTGGGTCTCCGAAACGTGCGGCGTGGGCATGCCCACCGTCGACAGCGTAACCGGACCGACGGCGGCCAGACTCCGGCTGGCATCGAACGGCGCCCATTCGCGCAGGCTGACCGGGTCGGTCAGCGCCTGCCAGACTTTCTCCGGTGCGTGGCGCAGTTCGCGAACCACCACCAGGGTCCACTTCTCCCCATCCTTTCTGACTTCGGCGCCGGCCGCCGGGCCCGGCCTGTACGCATCACGGTTGCTCATCGTTTCTTCCTCCTCGTGCGGGGTGCGGGATCCAGTTGGTCGAGATGGCGTTCGAGCGCGTCGACGTGCGCCTCCCAATACTGGCGGAACTGGGCAAGCCAGGTATCGATCTCCATCAGCGGTTCCGGCTTGATCCGGTACAGCCGCCGCTGCGCGTCGACACGCGACTCTACGAATCCGGCCTCGCGCAGCACGCGCAGATGCTTCGAAACCGAGGGCTGCGGGAGATTCAAGGCGTCCTCGATATCCCCAACCGAGCACTCGGCGCCTGCAAGCAGGCTCAGGATGGCGCGGCGGCTAGGCTCGGCGATGATGGCAAAAGCAGATTCCATAATGAGTATATACCTCGTAAGGAATATTCATGTCAAGCCGAACGGCAAGCCACATGCCGCTCCGGCTACTGCAGATAGCGGACGACGAGCCGCGTGGCCTCGTCGACGAGTGCGTCGAACGCCTCGTCGGGCAAGCTGTCGGGATGGTGAATGACCGCCGTGTGCGTTAGTGCTTCAATGGAAGTCACGCAGACGAACGACGCGAGTTCCAGATCGACGGCGCGAAATTCGGCGCGATGCGTTTCCAGATAAGACCTGAACAAGGCGTAGGTCTCGCCGCTCAGGACCTCCGTGTTTTCGGTCCTCTGTGTGCGCGGCAGTTGTTCAGCCAGCACGCGATGCAGCGCGGGATCGACGCGGTGCGCCTCGATCGCCGCCGCAACGAGCGCACGCACGGCCTGCTCCATCGGCAGTGCCGCGGCCTGGGCGAGCGCGCCGCGCACGACCTGCATGAGGTCTTGCCGGTGGCGCTCCACCACGGCGGCAATGAGCGCCTCCTTGCCGGGGAAGTACTGGTAGAGCGAGCCCACGCTCACGCCCGCCCGTTCGGCAATACGGTTGGTGCTGATCTTGTCGAAGCCGTCCCTCACCAGAATGCGAGCAGTTGCTTCGACCAGCGCGTCGACCGTTGCGCGCGATCGCTCCTGGGAAGCGTGTTTCCTCGGTTTCGTGAGCGGTTTTCGCGCCATGCCCTGCGCTCCCAATGCGAGTAGGTAAGACGAGCCGTTGCTCGTATTATGCATCTGGCAATGCGAATCTCAACGGAACACCCTGTCTGGAGCCACTCCATGTCCTGTCAGCCTTATTCCCAGCTTATCGCCATCAAGCAATGGGCCGATCGTGGCCTCTACGATACCCTCAGCCAGAACTTCGACCGGCTTGGCAGCGACGATGCCTCGATCATGCTACGCATTCTCGACCATATCCATGTAGTAGACCGAATCTTCCAGCACCACCTGCAAGGGCAACCGCATGCGTATCGGGCACCGCGGTCGGAAGCCATGCCCAGGCTCGAAGCCCTGGCGGACAGCGCACGCGAGGTCGACGACTGGTACGCGCACTACGTGGACGGCCTCGCGGAGCACGCGTTCGAAGAGCCCATCGAGTTCGTCTTTACGAGCGGCAAGCCGGCGCGCCTGCGCCGGGGCGAGATCATCCTGCATGTATGCCTGCACGGCACCTACCACCGGGGCAATGCCGGAGCGCTGCTCCAGTTGAGAGGCCTCACCCCGAACCGCGACTCGATCACCGAGTTCCTCGAAGACATGCGATGAAGGCGGCTGGCCCGGAGTGGTCCGTAGCTGCCACGACGGGCCGCTCAGGGAATCAGCCGTTCGCGACGGCCGTCGGCGTGTTCGACGCCGTGCCGTTCGACCGGTCCGGCGCCGCATGGACGACCTCGCCGCGAAAGCACGTCTCCACAATCCGCATCTGCGTCAACTGCTCGACAGGGTACAGCAGCGGATTGCGGTCGAGTCTCGTGAAGCTCGCATCCTTGCCCGGTTCGAGCGATCCGGTGCAGTCCTCGAAACGCAGGGCATAGGCCGCGTTGATCGTATAGGCTTCGAGCATCGTGAGGAGGTCGAGACGTTCGTCGGGGTTCCGCCGGGTTCGTCTACGAGCACGCGCGTCACACCGGTCTGGATGATCGGCAGCGGGCGGCATGGCGCTCGTCTATCTGAAGAAAGATCCCAACACGAACAATCCTGCGGACTACCAGGCAGCCTACGAACTGCTGAAGAGCATCCGTCCGTACATCACGCAGTTCAACAGCGCGAGCTATATCAACGACCTCGCGGGCGGCGACATCTGCCTTGCGCCTGGCTGGTCGGGCGACGTGAACTCGGCGCGAATCGCCGCGGAAGCGGCGAAGAAACCCTACCACATCAAGTACGTGATTCCCGACGAAGGCACGGCGATGTGGTTCGACATGATGGCGATTCCCAAAGATGCGCCGCATCCCGGGAACGCGATGAAGTTCATCAACTTCGTGATCTCGAATCAGGAAGCCGCCAATCTGACGAACACTACCTCGTATCCGACTGCGGTACCGGCCGCGAAGGCACTCGTGCGCCCGGACGTGCTGGCCGACCCGGCAGTGTTCCCGCCGCCCGAAGAATACCGCAAGATGTTCGTGAGCAAGCCGATGACGGCGGAACTCACGCGGCTGCAGAACCGCCTGTGGGCGAAGTTGAAGACGGATTGAGGAGAAAAGAACGAATACGCCCCCCCGTTCGTCGGCAATCAGCCGGTTCGCGCGCGTTTGCGCGGCTTCACCAGCCTTTCCACTGCCCCCCCGGTGACATCCTTGAATAGCGCGACGCTACCATAAGCCCTTGCAGCCAGCATGGCACCATAAACCAGCGACACGAGCGTCGCGGCCTCGGTGTAAACCGACGAATCCAGCTTGACGAGATCGCTCTTCACACCCGATTCAAGCACCTGTTCGAGCCACGCAGTCAGGCTATCGAAGAACGCTTTCACCCCTTGCGCCACGTCCTCCGGCAATGAAGGCAGTTCGGCGCCAAGCATGCCCGCCACGCAGAACGGAGCCGAATCGTCAGCAATGCAGCGTTCCCAATGGCCGACGTAAGCCCGCAGTTGGGCAATAGCGTCGGCGCCGCTGGCCTGAAGTGCCTCCACGTCGGCCTCAAATGCTTCCTGCCACTCGTTCAGCACCGCGATCACGAGATCGGTTTTAGCGGGAAAGTGGTGGTGAATGCTCGCCTTGCGAATGTCGATCGCCTCTGCGACATCGGCATAACTGAACCCGTTATAGCCGCGACGCATGATGAGTTGCCGTCCAGCCGCAATGATCCTGTTTGCCGTAAGGTCTCCCGTTGCCGTCATTTAGCCTACCATCTAGTCGGTTGATTAATCGACAGTGTACGCGGAGCGGAGATCGATTTCCAGCTCCGAAATTTTTCTTGCGCATCAGCCATCCTACTAGTAGGATGTTTTCATCGAACAGGGACTGTCCTGCCGATGTCTCCCTTACCTCATCCCCAGGAGCATGAAAATGAAGCTTTCCTCATACGTAACCCGCATCGCCGCCGCCGTTGCCCTTTCCGCCGCCGCCCTCGGCTCGCAAGCCGCCACGGCCGCGCCCATCAGGAACGTCGTCCTCGTCCACGGATATTTCGCCGACGGCTCGGGCTGGCAGGCCGTCTCGAAGATCCTCACGCGCGACGGGTACAAGGTCTCCGTGGTACAGGAGCCGGAAACCTCGTTCGACGACGACGTGAAGGCAACCACCCGCGTGATCGATGCGCAGGACGGCCCGAGCATCCTCGTCGGCCACAGCTACGGCGGCGCGGTCGTGACCGAGGCCGGCAACGACGACAAGGTCGCGGGTCTCGTCTACGTGGCCGCGTTCCAGCCCGACACGGGCGAAACCCCGCTCGAACTGGCCAAAAAGATGCCGCCCGCCACCAAGGCCATCAAGGCGACTGCCGACGGCCATCTGTACATCGATCCGGCCGATTTCCACCAGGATTTCGCCGCCGACCTGCCCGCCGCCGAAGCGAGCTTCATGGCCATCTCGCAGGTGACCCCGGCCGCGCAATCGTTCGGCGTTCCGATCACGCACGCCGCATGGAGAACGAAGCCTAGCTGGGCTGTGGTGGCAACCGCAGACCGCGCGATCAACCCCGATCTGGAGCGTTTCATGACCCAGCGAGCAGGCAGCAAGACGGTCGAGATCAACTCCAGCCACGTGGCCTACATGTCGCATCCGGCCGAAGTCGCGAAGCTGATCGAGCAAGCCGCAGCGCAGGCCGGCAAGGAATGAGAAAGCGCGAGTGTCCGCTGCGAATAGCTTTCTTTGCTGAACTGTTAGGATGATTTCGAACGGGTGGTCCCGTCCCGTTCCGTCACGATGTTGGTCTTCCCATCGCTTTGTTTCGTTCGCAGTACCGTTCGCTTTCGGCGACTGCTCGCCGAAGCGGTAACTTCTGTCACCCGGGCGCCGGATCCTGCTGACCGGCGATCGCCCGGATAACGTCAAAGGAGCATGACCATGCCGTACGTTATGACGAAGGACAATGTCGAAATCTTCTACAAGGACTGGGGTCCGAAGGACGCCCAGCCCATCGTCTTCCATCACGGTTGGCCACTATCTTCCGACGATTGGGACGCACAGTTGCTCTTTTTCGTCCAGAAAGGCTATCGCGTCATCGCGCATGACCGGCGCGGTCATGGCCGGTCCTCGCAGGTCCCGGATGGACATGACATGGACCACTACGCTGCCGACGCCTTTGCCGTCGTGGAAGCGCTCAATCTGCATAACGCGGTGCATATCGGCCACTCAACGGGCGGCGGCGAGGTGGCTCGTTATGTGGCGAGACACGGGCAGCCCAGCGGACGCGTCGCCAAGGCCGTGCTCGTGAGCGCCGTGCCTCCGCTCATGCTCAAGACCGGGGCCAATCCGGAAGGTCTCCCGATCGAGGTCTTCGACGGTTTCCGCAAGGCGCTTGCCGACAATCGCGCCCAGTTCTTCGTTGATGTCCCCGCCGGCCCTTTCTACGGCTTCAACCGTCCCGGCGCGGCGGTCCATCAAGGCGTGATCCAGAACTGGTGGCGGCAAGGCATGATGGGGAGTGCGAAGGCGCACTATGAGGGCATCAAGGCCTTCTCGGAAACGGATCAGACGGAAGATCTCCAGACCATCACGGTCCCGACGCTGGTCCTGCATGGAGAAGACGATCAGATCGTACCGATCGCCGACGCGGCGCTGAAGTCGATCAAGCTGTTGAAAAACGGAACGCTGAAGACGTACCCCGGTTTTTCGCACGGCATGCTGACGGTTAATGCAGCAGTCCTGAATGCCGATCTGCTCGCATTCGTGCAGGCATAACGGCAACGACATGAGCCCGCGTGAGCGGGCTCATGGGTGCGGCAACTGTTGCGGCCGGCCCGCTTGCATCCCCCATCGACTCAGAACGAATAGATAACTGCGTACCCAGCAGGTCGTTCGCCTTCGCGTACGAGCCGTCGCTGCGCAGAAAGGTGATCTGATAAGGTTGGTGACCGAAGCAACGGGGGACACCATGCTGCTTAACGTCGACCCTTTCAATCAAAACAGCCGGCACCTGAACGTGCCGATCAAGGCGCTGGGCGAGGTCATCGAATCGGTCGGCCTGCCTCATTTCGTGCGCCGGCATACGCAGCACGACGGGCACGCATCTCGTGGTCCGCGACATGAGCAAGCTGCCCGCCGGCGAGTTTCGCGAGCTGATCTTCGAGCCCAGCCATATCGCCCAGGAGTGCGTGCTCACGAAAAGCACGCGCCACACGCAGTACTCGCTCGCGATCGTGCGCCGCGATGACCAGCCGCAGTTTTCGCTGGCCGAGCTCAATCACTTCCGGCATCTCGGCGATTTTCTGTTTCCGCTGCTGGAACTGCATGTGTCCACGGCGGCCGTCAAGCGGACCGCCAACGCGATGAGCGAAACCGATTCGCTCGTGCTGTTCGACGCGCGCCTTGCGAGCGAAGACATCCGGCTCTCGAAACGGGAATACGAAAGCTGCCGCCACCTGATCGCGGGACGCACCGCGCCCGAAACGGCGAAGATCCTGGGCGTGCGGCAAACCTCGGCCGAGTCGTACGTGCAGCGCGCGTTCGCCAAGCTCGGCGTGCGAACCAAGCGCGATCTGGTTCTGTGGGCCCGCGGCCAGTGCGCGCCGCAAGTCGCCGAAACCAGAGCCGCAACGCCTTCGTGACGTCAGGCCCGGTTGCCGTGAAACCGGCACACCTTACACAACACTTTCATGAAATATTGGTTAAATGAAAGTTACCCAAACTTCCATTCACGCTCCCCAGGATCCATCCAGGCCGGGTTGCGCAAACATATTGAAAACAAGCTGAAAGCCCGCCCCTCGGGCGCTTCGTCGGGGTTGGCCGGTTCCGATATCGGGAGTCAACCGCATGTTGCAACGGGGCGACACCGTTGCAAATTCATTATTGAAATTTAATGAATGGAAATATCATCCCGACCGTTCAGTCGCTGGAATTAACCAGCGGCCTGATTGAACTGTAATAGCGGCGCCCGCTGTGCGCGCCGCCGGTCAAACAATGTCGGGGACTCTCATGAAAAAGACTACTGCAGCGCTCGGCGCCGCTCTGCTGGCCCTCTCGGCCCAGTCGGCTTTCGCGCAAAGCTCGGTTACGCTTTACGGCCTGGTCGATACGGCCATCCGTTACCAGACGAACGCCAACCCGCAGAATGACGGCCTCACTTCGATGGTCCAGGGCGTGGAAACGCCGAGCCGCTTCGGCTTGAAGGGGTCCGAGGATCTGGGCGACGGCACGCAGGCGATCTTCAAGTTGGAGAACCAGTTCAACCTCTTCAACGGCGCACTGCCCCCCGGTGCCCCGCTCTTCTCGCGTAACGCTTACGTAGGTCTGTCGAACAATGTCTACGGTACGGTGACCTTCGGTTACCAGCAGACGCCGTTCTTCGAGGCGATGGGCAACACGTTCGACCCGCTCACCGTTGCCGACTACTGGCAGGACAGTTGGGCGTACAACCCGATCGGCCCGTACCTGTTCCAGAGCAACTCGGTCAAGTACAAGAACACGATCGGCGGCCTGCAGATCGAAGCCATGTATGGCTTTGGCGGCGTAGCGGGCAGCGTCGGCACGAACGAGATGTACGCGTTCACGGCAGAGTACGACGTCGGCGCGCTGCAGACGCTCGTGGGCTTCCAGCAGAACGACGTGAACGGCAAGAAGTTCAACGCCCTGAACGTGGGCGCCGTCTACGCGGTGCTCCCGTCGATGAAGCTGCTGGCAGGCTGGCTGCACTATCAGGATCAGACCGGCGGCACCGACATCTACGAGCAGCAGAGCGGCCTCGCCACCTCGCAGGTTCTCTCGTCGACGTCGAGCCTCCTCAGCCCGAACCGTATCGACGACAACTTCTACGTCGGCACGCAATGGCAGGTCACGGCGCCGCTGGCGCTCACGGCCGCCGGCTACTACGGCCACGCCCGCAACGCGGTCATGCCCGGCGACACGACGCTCGGCGTAGGTATCAACTACTCGGCCACGCTGCTCGCCGAGTACTCGCTCTCCAAGCGCACCGAAGTCTACGGCACCGTCGACTTCACGCACGGCACGGGCGCCTACACGATCGACTACCCGGGTCGCAACAACCAGACCGCCGTCGCAATCGGTCTGCGCAACATCTTCTGATGACGCGGTGCGGCCAGGCGCCGGATCTGTCGCACCAGACACGAGCCGCACACGCTTTTCACGTGTGCGGTTTTTTTCGTCCGCGGCAAAGCCGCGGATCCGCTCACGCCGATGCGAACGCGATATCCGAAGGACTGCCAACCGCCACGTAGTTGCCGGTGAAGTGCAGTTTGCCGCTCGCCTTGTCGGCCGCGAAGATCGCAATGTGGTCGCTGCGCTGGTTCAGCGAATAAAGGAAACGCCCTGACGGGTCGAAGCGGATCACGCGCGGATAGTCGCCGCCCGTAGGGATCTCGCCGATCCAGTGCACGTGCCCGTCCGCGCCGATGCCGAACTGCGCGATCGTGTCGTGCAGCCGGTTGGCGACATAGATGAAGCGGGCGTCGTGCGAGAGCACGATTTCCGATGCGAAACTCGTACCCTCGTAGCCCGCCGGCAGCGTCGACACCGACTGAAGCTGCGTGAGCGTGCCGTGCGCCGCATCGTAGCCGTAGCAGACGAGCGTAGACGCCTCTTCCGTGACTTCGTACATGAAGCGCCCGTTCGGATGAAACGCGACGTGCCGCGGCCCCGCGCCGGCCGACGCCGCGACGAACGGCGGATCGTTCGGCGTGAGCGCACCGCTCGCCTCGTCGAACTTCCAGACATAGGTACGATCGACGCCAAGGTCGGTCGAGATCGCGAAACGGCCATCCGGCGAGGACACGATGGTGTGCGCATGCGGGCCATCGTGATCGCTGATCGCAAAGCTGCCCGGCACGCCTTCGGCCGCATGCTCCGCGCCCGCCGGCGCCTGCGGGGCCTGTATGGAAACCGCGTCGCCCAGCGCGCCGTCACCGCCCAACGGGAGCACGGCCACGCTGCCGCTCACGTAGTTCGCCACCAGCAGGAAGCGGCCGTTGGGATGCAGGCTCAGATAGACCGGCCCGGCACCCTGCGAGTTGACGGTGCTGATCAGGCGCAGCTCGCCCGTGCCCGGTTCGATAGCATATGAGCTGACCGAGCCGTTCGTCGTGCCGTTGTAGTTCTTCACCTCGCTCACGCTGAAGAGAAAGCGTTGTTGCGGGTCGATGGCGAGCGCACTCGGGTTCTCGATACCCTGCACGGCCGGCAGCGCTTCGAGCTTGCCCGTCGCGCGGTCCACGCGAAAGCGATGGATGCCGAGCCCATGTGGCGTGTACGTGCCCACATAGGCGAAGAGCGCGTTGCCGTCCTGCGCCGCCTGCGTGGGCGCGGCGGACTGACTGGCCGCGCGTGCCGGCTGCGTACCCGCAAAGGTGCCCATGGCCGACGCTGCCGCCATGGCGCTCACGCCTTTGAGCCACACGCGCCGCGCCGCCGAACCGGGAAAGCCCGGGACTTCGAGATGCCCAATTTTGTTCATCGTTTGCCGTCTCCTGAACAGAAAGCGCCATCGTACACGGGCAGGAGACCTGGCGGCTCACCCGCGCCCCACCGCGCCTCACCGCGACGCGTCGCGCCGCTCGTCCGTGGCGGATCGGGTCGACGCCGCAGGCACTGCGGGCGCCCCGCGCGGCTTCGCGGATTCGCGCAGATGGAACACGGGCAAACGCCAGCCGTAATGCAGCGAGGCGAGGCGTAGCAGCACGCATGCGATGGTGGCCACCCACGGCGTCCAGAACGACGACCAGCCAAGGTACGTGAGCCCTACCTGCAACGACGCGCCGAGCAGCGCGGCCGACGCATAGATTTCGCGTTCGAGAATCGCAGGCACGCGCGAAAGCAGAATATCGCGCAGCACGCCGCCGCCCACCGCGCTCACCATGCCGAGCGCAATGGCGGTTTCCGCGCTGTCGGTCCAGATCCACGTTTTCTGCGCGCCGGCCACCGCGAAAAGACCGAGCCCGATCGCATCGAAGAACAGCACCGGGTGGCGCAAGCGCCGCACTTGCGGATAGGCCGCGATGGTCAGCACCGCCGCCAGCAGCGTTACGCCGAGATAAGCCCAGTTCGAGAGCCCCGCGGGCGGAATCGCTCCAATGCAGACGTCGCGCAGGATACCGCCGCCGCAGGCCACCATGAAGGTCACGACGATGATGCCGAACAGGTCGAGGCGGCGCTGCCGCGCGGCCACGGCGCCCGAGATGGCGAAGGCGAACGTGCCGATCAGATCGAGCGCCGTGTATGCCGTGTGAGCGTTCATATGCGCGCTCACGTGCGCGCTCACGTGCGCGCTCAGGTCTGCGTTCACGCGGCGGCCTCGCCGGCATGACCCCGCTCTTTGCAGATCGCTTCGGGCTCGGGCAAAAGTGCGTCGATGGCGGGCGCGGCGGTTTCCGGCAGCCGGGTTTCGATTTGAGAGGACATGGGAGACTCCTTTCGATGCCCGCTCAAATGCAGGCATACATGCTGACGTAATGACGATTCGGGCGTGCGCATACCGGGCTGGAACGGGGGAACCCGGCTACGCCTGCGCCTTGCCGCCGAGCAGGCTGCCCGACAGCTTTTCGAGCAAACGGTCGAGCGTCCTGCGTTCCGTCACGGTGAGCGCCACGGCCAGTTCGGCTTCGAGCTCGGCCCCGGCCTGCGCCGAGTCTCGCGCTATTCTGGCACCCTTGGGCGTCGCACGAATCGCGACGCGGCGGCGGTCCTCGTGATGCGTGTCGCGGCCAATCAATCCACGCGCCTCCAGCTCGGCAAGCGTTTTCGACAGCAGCGTCTTTTCGATCAGCGCCTGTTGCGAGACGGCCTTGGGCGAGATGCCGGGTTCGCCGCAAACGATGCGCAGCACGCGCAGCGCGCGCACGTCGAGGTCCCAGCGCTCGCGGTAAACGGCGTTAGCGCGCTCGCACAGGAGCGCGCTCGTGAGGTCGAGCCGGAAGGTGAGGAAATCGGCGTACGAGGCGGTGGACAAGCGCAAGCTCCCGTTGCGCGGCGGGCTGAACCGGCGATGCTGGGCACTATAGTCAAAGTAGTTGAAAATTTCAACTACCTGGGTCGGCGCAATCCGGTCCGGCTGCCTGCCCGCCGGGCTCCGCGGAGGCCATGTAGGCCATCCCCTCTTCGTCGTAGAGTTCGTAGATGAGGTGGAGCATGCGCGTGACGTCCTCGGACTCGTCGAGCAGCCGCATGCTCATGATGATCAGCGAAACGAGCCTGGGATCGTCCAGTTCCTTGTAGAAGATGTCGTCGCGCTTGAGGCCGTGCACGCTGCTCGGCACGATCGAAATGCCTTCGCCCGCCGCGACGAGTCCGAGCGCGATCTGCAGTTCGCGCGTTTCGTAGATGCGATGTGGCTTGAGCGAGCGGTCGTGAAAGGCGGCCAGCACCTGGTCCGCGTAGCTCGGGCGCGGCGCCTTCGGGAAGATGATGAGCGTTTCGCCGAGGAGGTCGGTAAGCGAGAGCACCGGTTTGGCTTCGATGAGCGGATGCCCCAGCGGCAGCGCCACGATCATGCGCTCCTCGCGCAGCACGACGCGACGGATGCTGGGGTCTTCCAGCCGGAGTCGCCCGAAGCCCACGTCGATGCGGCCTTCCTTGAGCGCCTTGATCTGCTCCATCGTGGTCATTTCGTGCAAGCTCATCTCGACGGCGCGGTTCTCCTGACGAAAGCGGCGGATGATCTTCGGCAGCATGCCGTAGAGCGTCGAGCCGACATAGCCGATAGAAAGATTGCGCTCAATCTGGCCCACGCGCCGCGTCATCGATTCGAGCTCGGCGCTCTGCGCGAGCAACTGGATGGCGTGCGAATAGAAGAAGCGGCCCGTATCGGTAAGCTTGAGCGGTCGCGAATTGCGCTCGAAGAGCTGCACCCCGAGCACCTCTTCGAGCTGCTGGATCTGGCGCGAGAGCGGCGGCTGGGCAATATGCAGGCGCTGGGCGGCACGCGTGAAGTTGCGCTCTTCGGCTACCGCCACGAAGTAGCGCAGGTGTCGCAGTTCGATGTTCATGACGGTGAGATTTCGTCCTGCTTCTCGTCCTGGTATCAGGTCCGGTTCGGAAAAATAGTTTAACTCATTGCTTTATCGACCGAACCTCTCGCCACGCCTGCGGGACCGTGTGGACTCATGCGGACTCGCGCCGCAAATCGCCCTTGAGATCGAAGAGGTCTCGTTCGTGGAGCGCCAAAGCGTCCTCCAGGCGCCCTGCCTGATCGACTAGCTGCCTCGTCGAAACGCGGCATTGTTCGGCGGCCTCATCGCCAAGGCGCTGCAGGCTATGGCGAATCGCCACCTCCATCGCCCCATACAGACGCTCGTAGGCGACACCCACGATCTGACGCAGGTTGCCAGCCTCTCCCGGAGAGTCGATTACGATATCCTCGAACTCCGCGCCATCGGCCAGTTCGATCTGTGCAAGCGAGGCTGTGGGCGCAATCGCGTGATCAGTCAGTTGTTTGTTCGCTTCGCGCGAAAACGTCTGGAGGATCGCTTGCGACAAGCTGTTACGGATCGCGCCCACATCGCGCGTGACCGAATGCTTTTCCAGCAACCCGGGCAGCGCCGGCATCACGCCGCGCCACACGGCGGCGGCAATCGGCTCCCGTTGTCGCTCGATCCATTCGAGTGCGTCCCGCAATGCTACCTTCAAGTCCGCCAGCAAAGGCAGCACCTCATGGTGCAACCTACCCAGCACCTGCTCTTCCAGATGGTGCAGCACGACTTCGGCCACCTTGCGCCGCTTGTAGACCAGCGTGGGCTCGGCGATGGCGAGCAGCGCGGCATAGAGCCTCTCGAACCCAGCCTCGTTCATCGCCGCCGGCGTTTGCCCCTGCTGGCGTGCCATGAGCGCGGAAATCGAAACCGGCGCGCCCAGCAGCGCGGCATCCACGCCCATTGCCAGCAGTTTCTGTTCCGCCCGGGTCTTGATGTCCGCTTCCTGTTCGGCCCGATTCTGCGCGGTCTTGTTGCGCAAGTCTTTACGTATCTCGCCGTCCACCTCGTCTTCCTCGTACAGGTCGCTGCGAGTCACGACCGGCAGCAGCGGCTTGTTCCGATGCAGTTCGCGGCCCAGTTCGTCCAGTTCCTGGACCTGCCCGGGCGAGGTGGAACTGGTCAGCCAGAGCACGCCGTCCGCACTTTCGGTAAAGCGCTGCGTCAGCGCCGCGTTTTCCGGCGTCACCGAATGCAGACCCGGCGTGTCCAGCAGCACGAGCTTTTCGCCCAGACGCACGCCTTGCAGCCGCGCTGTGGTTTCGGTCGCGCCTTTCCTGAAGCGTTTGGGCGTCTCCACGATACGCCCGGCTTCGACGTGGAAATACTCGACAGTCCTGCCGTGCGCCGCGAAACGATCGGCAAGCAAATTGCAGAACGAGCTCTTGCCGGCATTGAATTTGCCGAACACCAGCAGCAAGACTTTGTCGTCGAAGGTATCGGCGAGCGCGTGCACCGCTTCCATGCTGGCCCGTTGTCGCGACCACACCTGCATGGCGTTCCGCACCACGGCGTTGATGGCCCCGGCTTGACGCGCCAGCACGCCCTGCTCCTTGAAACCCGAGCACGTCAGCAGACTGCCATGAAGATCCGCATTCAGCCGCGCGAGCCAATCGTTCAGCGATTGCAGGATTCCTTCGACATCCTTTGCAATGAACTCGAACGAATCGATCTCGTCGATCAAGCGCTGTTCGTGGCTCACGTCGGTTTTCATGCAACCGCCTCCAGCGTTGCCAATGCGGCCAAAGCCTTGTCCAGGGCGGCAATGATCGACTCGATATCCACGATCCGTGTGGCCAGGGTCTGTCTGTCCGCCGACACTTCGAAATACTGGGTGAACTCGCGCTGCATGCGTTGCCGCCCCGATGCTTCGCAGAACATCCTGCGCAAGTCCTTGCGGAACTTCACGGACACGCCCATGACGGCAACCATCACCGAGTTCAGGCTGCGCGCCGCCGTTTGCTGCGCCTGCGGCAGGCCGACGACCCCGTGCCCGGCCAGAAAGGCGTCGATCTCGATGCAGGCACGCGAGTAGACAATCTGGATCTGCGCGCGTTCGAGCTTACCCGCCGTGATCGCATAGGCGTCCCTTGCGGAATCCGGTACGGCGGCATGATCCGTGCCAAGCGCATCGAGCATTGCGCCAATGGTGCCGCCTACCTTTTCGACGACAGCATCGAGACCCTGATCGAAATCCTGCCGTTGCTCTCGCTGTGTCCGGCACAAAGCCTCAAGCGCAGCTTCCCGCCCGGCACGAAGCGCTTGCAGTTCTGCGCGAATCTCGCCGAACAGCAACGCGGTTTCATGCGCACGCGCGTTCGGCACGCTGGCAAGCGCCGCCGCCAGTGCCACGCGTAAATCCGGAATGCCGCTCTTTTCCAGCAGTAATTTCCTGTTGCCTTCCAGCCCCTTGCGATGGCGCGTAGAGGACACGACGTTCAGCGTCAAGCCCGGCACTTGTGCGCCAATGGCGTCGCCCACCTTGGCCAGTTCGACGTCGTCGGCCAACTGGTCGGCCTGCGAAAGCACGAACAAGGTTTGTCGCTGCGTCCGCGCGCTGTCCACGTGCAGCGCTTTCAGCAGCGACAGCTCCCGCGTGTCCAGTTCGCCCTCCTTCGCGGCATGCACGAAAAGGCGGATATCCGACTCCAGCCACGCCGCCTGCAAGGCGTGCCGATCGTCGCCGCTACCGACGTCCGCGTCCAGCCCCGGCGCATCCAGCCAGCGCACGCCCTGGTGCACGCTGCCGGCCAGTTGCATCGTCTCGCGCCTGTCGGCCACGGCGAACGTGTCACGCCCGATCAGTTCGTTGAGCAGACGGCTCTTGCCGTGATTGTATTTGCCGATCACGGTCACCGTAGGTTCGGCGCGACCGGCCAGGGTCTGCAGCCGCGCCAGATCACGGGCGCGGTTCGGCAACATGGAAACGACTTCACGTGCCGCTTCGCTACGCATTTCTTTAGACAAGTCTCGGCTCCTCAACACTCGATCGCGAATCAACCCGTGTCGCCGCCTGCCACCGGCAATACCGACCCGGTGATATAGCCGGCCTCGTCCGACGCGAGGAACAGGATGGGTGCGACCTGTTCGTCGATGCTGCCATAGCGCTTGAAAAAGGTCGATTCGGTGACCTGCTGCACCGCTTCGCCCATCCAGGCCTTCTCCTGCTCGCTGTCGCCGGCCGCATTGCGCGGCACGCGCCGCGGGGGGGCGCTGGTGCCGCCCGGCGCGGTGGCAACCACGCGAATATTGTGCTCCGCGTATTCCATCGCCAGCGACTGCGTGAGCGCATTGACGCCGCCCTTGGCCGCCGAGTACGGCACGCGACGAATGCCGCGCGTGGCGTTCGACGAAATATTGACGATGGTTCCGCCCCCGCGCGCCAGCAGATGCGGCAGCACGGCATGGCACGTGTAAAGCGTGGGCATCAGCGAACGGCGGATTTCGGCGTCGATCTGGGCCGGCTCGAACGCCGCAAAGGGACGCATGCGTATCGCCCCGCCCACGCCGTTGATCAGGATATCGATACCGCCGAATCGCTGCACGGCGAACGCCATCGCCGCTGCCGCGCCTTCGTAGGTTTCGAGGTCGGCAACGAAACTCGCCGCATTCGCCGCCGTATCCGCCGCCGTTTCCATGCTTCCCGCCTCGGCCGCCACTTCGGAGACGAAATCGGCGCGATCGACCAGCAGCACTCTGGCGCCTTCCGCCGCCGCGCGCAGCGCCACGCCGCGACCGATGCCCTGGGCCGCGCCGGTGACGACCATGACCTTGCCTGAGAATCGTTGCATGGTCATGCCGCCTTCGGTGCAACGTTGGGGGTGAACTTCTCGTAGTGGAAGCTGTTGGGCTTCACGCCTTCGTCGTCGAAATGCTTGCGCACGGCGTCGACCATGGGCGGCGGCCCGCACAGATAAACGTCGACGTCGCCGTCGTTCAGGGCATCGGCCGGAATGTGCTGCGTCACCCAGCCCTTGCGCGGATGGCTCGAAGCCGCGTCGGCCACCACGGTGGCGTAGCTGAAACCCGGCAGCTTCGCCATGTACGCCTCGATCGCCTCGACCTGCACGAGATCGAGGTCGCGCGTCACGCCGTAGATCAGATGCACCTTCTGCTGCGAGCCGTCGCGCGCCAGCACCTCGAGCATCGAAAGGAACGGGGCAAGCCCCGTGCCGCCCGCGAGAAACAGCAGCGGCCGCTGCACGTCGCGCAGATAGAAACTGCCGAGCGGCCCGGTCAGATCGAGCTTGTCGCCCGGCTGCGCCGATTCGAGCCAGCCGCTCATCACGCCACCAGGAATCTTCTTGATCAGAAAGCTGACCCGCGATTCGCCCGGCGCAGAAGAGAAGGAATACGAACGATGCTGGCCGCTGCCCGGTACGTCGATATTGACGTACTGACCCGGCAGAAAGACCGGCGCATTCGCCTTCACATCCAGTTCGAGCACGATGGCCGCGTCGTTGTGCGGCTCGACTTTCGCCACGCTCGCGCCGAACTTGCTCTGTCCGGTCTTGCACACGGCGGAAGCCGCCGGCACGGCAATCACGCAGTCGCTCTGCGGCACCATCTGGCACGTCAGCACGAGGCCGCTGTCCTTCTCGTCCTCGGTCAACGCGTCTTCGATATAGTCGTCGCCCAGGTCGTAACGCCCGCTTTCGGCGCGGCACTTGCAGGTGCCGCACACGCCGTCGGAGCAATCCATCGGCAAATTGATCCGGGCACGAAATGCGGCGTCGAGAACCTTCTCGCCTGCCTTGCATTCGATGAAACGCGTTACGCCGTCCTCGAAGTTCAGCGCAATCTTGTAACTGGACATGGAACCTCCTCCAACTCCCTTCAGGGATATAACGTTCGACGTCAAACGTGATAGACGTCGAGTACCTGCCGGATATAGTCGTTCTTCAGCACGATCTTCTTGCAGGCAATCAGCAAATCGTCGCCGGCCCGGCGCAACGTGACGAACATCGTTCCGAAGAAGTGATCGTTCGTCCGGTAGCGGTGGCTGAGCGTATGGAAGTTGTAGCGCACATCCACTTCGTCGCCGCGTTCGGCCAGCACTTCCACGTTCGTGACGTTGTGGCTCGTGCGCGGCTCGGGCGTCGACGCGCCGCTGCGCTCGGTCTTGATGCGAAAAACGCGATCTTCCAGCCCGCCCCGGTCGGGGTAGTACATCAGCGAGATCTGGCTCTCGTGATCGTCGGTCAACTGGTCGTCGTCGTCCCATGCCGGCATCCAGTACGTGACGTCCTGGGCGTAGCAGGCCAGCCATTCGTCCCACTGGCGATCGTCGAGCAGGCGCGCTTCGCGGTACAGCGCCGCGCAGATGGTTGGATAATCGAAGCTCATGCCACCACCTCCTCGCGGTCCTTCTTCAGCGCCTCGCGCATCGTGCGCACCCAGTATTCGTGCTGGCACACGAAGAGCCCTTCGTCCTCGCTGCGCTCGCCCGAAATGAGCGGCTTGAGGCCCATCTTCTGCGCGTTGGCGTCCGCGCCTTCCACCCACAACGGCGCGCCGCGCGACAGATCGTTCCACATCGCCGTGATGCCGGCATAACCGGACTGGCAGGCGCGGAACTCTTCCAGGTCGTCGGCAGTGCCCATGCCCGAAACGTTGAAGAAGTCCTCGTACTGGCGCACGCGAATCGCGCGATCGTCGGCACTCTCGCCCTTCGGGGCGAAGCAGAAGATGGTGACTTCGGTCTTGTCCACGCTGATCGGCCGCACCACGCGAATCTGCGTGCTGAACTGATCCATCAGGAACACGTTCGGATACACACAGAGGTTGCGCGTCTGGTTGACGATGAAATCCGCCTTCACTTCGCCCACGCGAGCCCGAATTTCGTCGCGCTGCCGATACACCGGACGCACCTCCGGATTCATCGTTTGCGTCCACAACAGAATGTGCCCGTGGTCGAAACCGTAGACGCCCGCCACCGACTTGCTCCAACTGTTCGCGTCCACGGCCTGCGTGCCGTCTTCCTTGCGCCGGCCCATCGTCGCGGCGTAATTCCAGTGCACGGTACTGACGTGGTAGCCGTCGCAGCCGTTCTCCATCTGCATCTTCCAGTTGCCGTCATACACGTACGAGGAGTTGCCGCGCAGCACTTCCAGCCCGTTCGGCGCCTGGTCGACGATCTGGTCGATGATCACCCGCGCTTCGCCCAGGTAGTCTTCCAGCGGCGCGGCGTCCGCATTGAGACAGCCGAACAGAAAGCCGCGATAGTTCTCGAAGCGGGCGACCTTTTTCAGGTCGTGCGAGCCATGCGTGTTGAACTGCACGGGATACTCGGTCGTATTCTCGTCCTTCACCTTGAGCAGCTTGCCGGTGTTGGAGAAGGTCCAGCCGTGGAACGGGCAGGTGAAGCTGCCCTTGTTGCCGTGCTTGCGCCGGCACAACATCGCCCCCTTGTGCGCGCAAGCATTGATGACCGCGTGCAGCTCGCCGTTCTTGTCGCGCGTGATGACCACCGGCTGGCGACCGATCCACGTGGTGTAGTAGTCGTTGTTGTTCGGAATCTGGCTTTCGTGCGCCAGGTACACCCAGTTGCTCTCGAAGATGTGTTTCATCTCCAGTTCGAACAAATCGGTGTTGGTGAAGATATCGCGACGGCAACGGAATACACCGGCCTCTTTGTCGTCCTGCACCGCCGTGGCGAGCAGATGATCGAGTTCGTTGGCTTGGTCGTGAATGACGGACATGGTTCCTCTCCCTATGCGCGCACCGGCCCCTGCAGGCATGGCCTGCATCGGTGTCGAACGGGTCTTGGGGGATTTGACAGGCGGCGGTGCGACCCCGCACCGCCGCCGTGTCGGACTGTTACGCCGTGGCTTCGGCGCGCAGGCGATGGACGATCTGGTTGTCCTTGCCCTGGACCAGCGGCGTCAGGGCGAAGTTGAATTCGATGTCCTTATAGATGTCGCCCTTGAGGCCCAGCGCCGCGCCACCCGTCTTCTCGGTAACGGGCGGAATCAGTTCCTCGCGGGTGGCGTAGGCGAAGTCGTCCCAAATCAGTGGATCGCCTTCGATGTTGAACTGCGTGGTCAGCTTGCGGTGATCGTCGCTCGTCACGAAGAAGTGCACGTGCGCCGGACGGTTGCCGTGGCGGGCGATCTCGTTCAGCAGCCGCTGGGTCGAGCCCTGCGGGGGGCAGCCGTAGCCCACCGGCATGAGCGTGCGGAACTCGTACTTGCCGTTCGCGTCGGTCTTGACTGCGCCGCGCAGGTTGAAATCGCTTTGCGCGCCGGTCGGGTCGAAGTGCGAATAAAAGCCCTTCGAATTGGCGTGCCAGCATTCCACCACGGCGCCGGCAACGGGCTTGCCGTCCGTGCCGGTGACCGTGCCGTGAATCACGAGCGGGCCGGCATCGGCGTCGGGATTAATGTCGATCTTCGCTACGCCGTCGCGCACCGTGGCACCGGCCACATAGAGCGGGCCTTCGATCGTGCGCGGCGTGCCGCCGTCGAGACCGGCCGCCTTGTCCGCGGCGTCCATGCGAATGTCGAGGTACTTTTCCAGACCGAGGCCGGCGGCGAGCAGCGCCGCTTCCCCGTCCTGGCCGAGCTTGTTCAGATAGTTCACACCGGCCCAGACTTCGTCGGGCGTGATGTCGAGGTCATCGATCGCCTTGAACAGATCGTTCAGCAGGCGATTGAGAATCTGCTTGAAGCGTGCGTTGCCATCCTTGCCGTCGACGTTGGTCGCGGCCTTCAGCAGGTCCTGCACTTCCTGGGTGTCGAATACTTTGGCGTTCATGATTACTGTCTCCACATAGTTCTCGGGGGAAAAACGACTCGGGACGCACTTGCTCCCGAAAGCACACGGCTCTCGGGTTCAAACGTCGTCGTCACGAATCGACGACGGATGACGACACAGCGGCGTCACCAAAATCTTCATGTACGGGAACAGCGGCAAACCCGTCAGGATGTCGTGCAGTTCGGCGTTGCTCTCCACGTCGAAAATGCTGTAGTTGGCGTACTCGCCCGCGAGGCGCCAGATATGGCGCCACTTGCCGCTCTTTTGCAGCGCCTGCGAATAGGCCTTCTCGCGCACCTTGATCTCGTCTGCGGCATCCGCGGAGAGGTCGTTCGGGAGATGCACATCCATTCGTACGTGGTAAAGCATCGTCAACTTCCTTTTTTTGTTGCCGGTATTACCGGGTAACCTTGATGAGCCCGTCGCGGGTGAAACGCTTGACCCGGGCTTCGTCCAGTTCGATGCCGAGACCCGGCCCGTTCGGCACGGTCAGTTCGAAGTCGCGGTAATCCAGCGGGCGGGTCAGGATCTGTTCGGTAATCAGTAGCGGTCCGAACAATTCGGTGCCCCACTGCAGGTTGGCGAAACTGGCGAACAGATGCGCCGAGGCAATCGTGCTGAACGCGCCTTCGAGCATCGTGCCGCCATAGAGTTCGATACCTGCCGCATCGGCAATCGCGGCCACGCGCTGCGCGGCAAAAAGCCCGCCGTTTTGTTCGATCTTGATCGCGAACACGTCGGCGCCGTGGTTCTTCGCAATCTCGAAGGCGCTTTCCGGGCCCTGCAGGATTTCGTCGGCCATCAGCGCGACCGGGAAGCGGCCTGTCAGTCGCGCCAGCGCCGCCGCGGAGGCCACCGGCTGTTCGACCAGTTCGCAGCCGGCCTCGGCCAGCGCCGGAATGGCCCATGCTGCCTGCGTCTCGCTCCAGGCCATGTTGACGTCCACGCGCACCGCGGCGCGCTCGCCAACCGCCTTCTTGATTTCGGCAACGTGGCGAATGTCGGTCTTGAGTTCCTTCGCGCCGATCTTCAGCTTGAAGACGTTGTGCCGCCGCGCTTCGAGCATCGCTTCGGCTTCGGCGATGTCTTGGGACGTGTCGCCCGAAGCCAGCGTCCAGGCCACCGGCAGACGCTCGCGGCGGCGCCCGCCCAGCAATTCGCTCACCGGCACGCCAAGGCGCTTGCCTTGCGCGTCGAGCAGCGCGGTTTCGAGCGCGCTCTTCGCGAAGTGGTTGACCTTTACGAGCTTGCCGAGGTGCGCCATCAACGCCTGGATACGGGTGGCGTCCTCGCCGATCATGGCCGGCGCGAAGTAGGCGTCGATCGCGAGCTTCATCGATTCGGGGCTTTCCGGACCGTAGGCGAGACCTGCGATCGTGGTGCCCTCGCCGATGCCGACGACGCCATCGCTGCAATACACCTTCACGAGCATCAGGGTTTGCCCATGCATCGTGGCGACCGAAAGCTTGTGGGGGCGGATCGTCGGCAGATCGACGAGACAGGTTTCGATACGTTCAATCGTCACTGAAGTCATGGCGGAAACTGCGTGTGTGAAGTTCATGGAGTGGTTTTATACGCGCCGGCCTTGACAGCGTCCAATACTTTTGCTAGCTGCTTTTAATACCTTAAAGGTATGCTATGACCGGCATGTATGAAGAAACCCCACGTCACCATACTTTTTCGGACTTGCACGCCGCCGTGAGATGGCCGAGCGCCCGCCTGCCGGAAAATCTGCACCAAACCCGAAAAAAGACCGAAAATACGCAGACAACCGCAATCAACAACCGCGAGACCGAGAAACATGAGCACTAGCAGTCGCCTGCAATTCGCCGTCGAACAGCATCCCAACCCCACGCCCGCCGACCAGATCGCCGCGCGCCTCGAAAGCCCGGTGTTCGGCCGGGTCTTCACCGACCACATGGTCACGATCCGCTGGAGCGAAGGGCAAGGCTGGCACGACGCCAAGGTCGAGGCGCGCCGCCCGTTCCAGATCGACCCGGCCTGCGCCGTGCTCCATTACGCCCAGGAAATCTTCGAAGGCATGAAGGCGTATCGCCGCGAAGACGGCTCGATCGCCCTGTTCCGCCCGCAGGAAAACGCGAAGCGCTTCCGCGCCTCGGCCGCCCGCATGTCGATGGCGGAACTGCCTGAGGAGCTTTTCATGCAGGCCATCGACGCGCTGGTCGGCATCGACCAGGCCTGGGTGCCCGGCGGCGACGGCAGCCTCTACATCCGCCCGTTCATGTTCGCGAACGAGAGCTTCCTCGGCGTGCGCGCCTCGTCGGAATACATCTTCTGCGTGATCGCGTGTCCGGTCGGCCCGTACTTCAAGTCGGGCAAGTCGGCAGTGACCGTGTGGGTGTCGGATCAGTACACGCGCGCGGCGCCCGGCGGCACGGGTGCGGCCAAGTGCGGCGGCAACTACGCGGCCAGCCTGATCGCGCAGACCGAGGCAACGGCCAAGGGCTGCGACCAGGTGGTCTTCCTCGACGCGGCCGAGCACCGCTGGATCGAAGAACTGGGCGGCATGAACGTGTTCTTCGCGATGGACGACGGCTCGCTCGTCACGCCGCCGCTCTCGGGCACGATTCTGCCGGGGATCACGCGCGCTTCGATCATCGAGCTGGCCCGCAAGGAAGGTATCGAGGTCAAGGAAGCGCCGGTCGCGTTCGATGCGTGGCGTGAAGGCGCTGCCAGCGGCCGGGTGAAGGAAAGCTTCGCGTGCGGCACGGCGGCCGTGGTCACGGCCATCGGCCAGGTGCGTCACGCGGGCGGCGAGTTCACCATTGGCGACGGCGGCGAAGGCGAAGTCACGCGCCGCATCCGCACGCTGTTGACCGGCATCCAGCGCGGCAAGGTCGCGGATCCGGCGAACTGGGTCTGGAAGGTGGAAGCGGGCAAGAAGGCATAAGCACTGCCTGGGTCGGGCAAGAACCTGGCAAGAACGATACGGGGCGCACTGCGGTGCGCCCCGTTTTTTTAGGCTCTTTGCGGATTTCTGAGGGGAACGATTGCGGACAGGTTGTAGTCGGCGCCAACAAGCGACATTCGACATAACCATCTGAATTGCTAACAATCCAGCCCATCAACAGGCGAAAAACCGACAGAACCTCAACCCGATAACCAATCGCCTGAGATGAAAATGAGCTTCAGGCGATCAGAGCCAATACAACCTGATGAGCGATAACCATATTTATTTCGTTGATCCCGCGATATCGCTTAATGCAGCGCCGGGAGAAGCACAACGAATGACGACCTGGTTGCAGGCTCGGGGGATTATCGGTCCTGCGACGCGCATCGGTGATCTGTACGTCCAGTGGATGCTGGCGCGGGGGCTCAAGGAAGATGGTGAACTAACCGAAATAAATGAGATCGGTTTTCCGCCCGGCACAAACTATTCGAGCGCATGTGACGCGGGTGCACATCTTCCACCAGCGATTCCGAACTGGTTGAAAATTAACTTGAGGGGAGTCGCGAAGTAACAGGAAATCGTACGCCGTGTGCTGACTTCTGAGTTTGGCCCAGAGCGGTCGTTGGAACAGTGCTCATAGATCGGCGACAATCGGACATTCTGGAAAGCCATGCTTTCAACTGCGCCGATGTCCTGTCCACTGAGTGCTCAATGTGCAGCCAGATTCGCGCCGCTCTTGTCCACGGTAACTATCTCGGGCTCGCCGTTCTGTTCACCTTCTCTTCAAACAGCGGGCTACTTCACCGCGCTAACGCGACAAAGCCTTCCAGACCTTCAAGGACGTAGGGCCGGAGACACATCGAATCAGTTCGCCACATCATGACCACAACAAGAAGCCTCGCGCTCATTCTGGCATGCGTATTTGCCTCTTCTCAGCCAGGCCACGCGCAATGTGTCGACCTGGTCGCCAGTCTTGACGACGGTCAGTTGATGCAGTCGCGGATTGCGCTGGTCGACCGTGCCACGCCTACCGAGCAGATCCGCATCCTCGCCTACATCTTCGAAATCGATCAGACCGGCGGCCTGCTGTTGCGTCATCTGGTCGAGGCCGCGCGCCGAGGCGTGCCGGTCAAGCTGCTGATCGACGGCATCGGCCCCGAGCCGCACTACCCGTTCGAGGACGAGCTCATCGTCGCCCTGCACGAGGTGGCTCCCGGCATCGAACTCCGAATCTTCCATCCACGATCCGATCTCGTCGAGATTTCGCATCGCATGCACGACAAGCTGTTCCTGGTTGGCGACACGGCCGTGATCGGCAGTACCTCGATCTGGGATGCGAGCTTCCGCAACTGGCTTAGCGAGCGCGATCTGATGGTGTCGGGCGACCCCGGCCAGGACGCTTCCTCCCTGCACGCCATGTACCAGCATTTCGCCCTGTTCTGGAATAGCCCGGAAGTGGTTCGTCCCGAGCCGGAAAAATTCCTCAAAGTCGAAAGTCCTTATCGCGACTCACAGGGTTATGCGACGCTGGACCCGGCGCGCATCCATTATTGGCGCGAATGGCTGCTGGCTCCGCTCGATGCTGAAGCCGAGGCGCCAGACCCGGCCGCTATCGATACACCCACTGCCTCCGATACGCCCAACGATCCCGACGCTCCGCCCGCTCCCGGGGCGGCTTTCGATCCCGCCTGGATGCCGATCGCCTGCGAGCGCCTGCACTATGTCCACGACTGGCCCGACAAGCGCTCGCCAGGCACGTTGCAGGACATGCTACAAGCGTTCGATACGGCACAGCACGAGATCCTGATCATCAACCCCTACGTGATCCTGGTGCCGGAATTGCGCGAGACGCTTGAGCGCAAGCAGCGCGAAGGTGTCCACGTGATCCTGGTGAGCGCTTCGCTGGCGAGCATCACGCAGGAATTCCCCGCAGTCGGGCGCGCCTATGCCGACGATCTGCCCGGCCTGGTGAATGCCGGGATCGAGGTGCGCGAATATTCCGACCGGGACAACCGCATGATGCACGCCAAGCTGGTCCTCATCGACGGCCATCGATATTATCTCGGCAGTTTCAATTTCGATTCGCTGTCGGCTCACTTGAATACCGAAAACGGCCTGTGGATAGATATCCCTGAAGACGGGCTCGATCCCTTGCAAGACAGCGTGGCGTACTTCCTGCGCAACTCGAGTTCGGTGAGCGACGCCAATGGCCGCCTTCTGGCGGATCCCGATGCACGCTGCCGGGCCGCCGGCTGCGGCGGTGCCTGGCGGTGGGTGACGATGCTGATCAGGAACTTCCTCTGAGCGCGGCGCGCCATGTCGCTAAACTACGTGGCCAGTTCGGGTCGCCGTCCGCACTGTGTCGCGCAGTAGTCGGCCACCAACAGCCACTCAAAAAAGCAGATTGGATGACCGTTCGAGAAGCGCTTTCGGCCGCTGATCACTTTCGGCATCGCGAAGGTCGTCTGGCCAGCCATCATTCTCCGGGGTTCGATTTAGCGCTTTGACGTCGCATCTTCTGCCTCAAACCATTCAGGCCAGGAGCTGCGGTGCCTGCTTTCTGCTTCGACGCAAGGAATCAACGTCTGCGCCAGCACAGGTAACTGATTGGCAGATTTGGCAATCCGGTATTTGACACTGTGCACGCACTCCCGGTCGTCAAATTCGCAACGATTGAGCCGGGTCCCGCCACAGGGGCCGTTCGCCAGGCCTTTAGAAACGGTTTCAAAAAGAGTTCGTAGGGGCTGTTAACCCGTAACGCAACCTG
>NZ_JBANLK010000043.1:0-56489 GCF_054968425.1 Paraburkholderia sp. AV2 | reverse complement strand
GGGGGGGGGGGGGGGGGGGCCCCCCCCCCCCCCCCCCCCCCCCCCCCCCCCCCCCTTCGGCCACCTGCCATACCGTCAAGAACAAGGAGCTAACCATGACCGTGCTGCTGACCTGGGTGATCAACGCGCTTGCGCTGCTGATCATCACCTGGCTCGTGCCGTCGATTCACATTCGCAGCTTCGGCACCGCGCTGATCATCGCGCTCGTGCTCGGCCTCATCAACGCCGTGCTGCGCCCGGTGCTGATCCTGCTCACGCTGCCCGTGACGATCGTCACGCTCGGCCTCTTCATCCTCGTGGTGAACGCGCTGTGCTTCTGGCTCGCGGCTTCGCTGCTCAAAGGCTTCGAAGTGTCGGGCTTCTGGTCGGCGTTCTTCGGCTCGATCCTCTACAGCATCGTGTCGTGGCTGCTGTCCGCCCTGATTTTCGGCAACCGCAGCCTCTGAGGCGCCGCAGCGGCAACCCATCATGAAACCGATCGAACTTTCATTCGAATTTTTCCCGCCCAAGACGCCGGACGGCGTGGAGAAGCTGCGCGCCACGCGCGCGGAGCTCGCCACGCTCAAGCCCAAGTTCGTCTCGGTGACGTTCGGCGCGGGCGGCTCGACGCAACAGGGCACGCTCGACACCGTGGTCGACATCGCGAAGGAAGGCATCGAGGCGGCGCCGCACCTTTCGTGCATCGGCGCCTCGAGGGATAGCCTGCGCGAGATCCTCGCGGCTTATCGTTCGCACGGCATCCGCCATATCGTCGCGCTGCGCGGCGACCTGCCTTCGGGCATGGGCGAAATGGGCGAGTTGCGCTATGCCTCGGACCTCGTTGCGTTCATCCGCGCGGAGACCGGCGACGCGTTCAACATCGAAGTGGCCGCGTATCCCGAGTACCATCCGCAAGCGCGCTCGCCGCGCCACGATCTGGACGCGTTCGCGCAGAAGGTGAAGGCGGGTGCGGATTCGGCGATCACGCAGTACTTCTTCAATGCCGACGCGTACTTCCGTTTCGTCGAGGACGCCCGCAAGCTCGGCGTGGACGTGCCGATCGTGCCCGGCATCATGCCGATCACGAATTACTCGCAGCTGATGCGTTTCTCCGAGATGTGCGGCGCGGAAGTGCCGCGCTGGATCGCGAAGCGTCTGGAAAGCTTCGGCGACGACCGCGAGTCGATCCGCGCGTTCGGCCTCGACGTGGTGACGGAGCTGTGCCGCCGCCTCACCGAAGCGGGCGTGCCGGGCCTGCACTTCTACACGCTCAATAGCGCTGCGGCCACCAAGGCCGTTTGCGAGCGCCTCGGCTTCTGAGGCGCAGGCGGCGCGCGAACGCCGCGACGAACTCGATCGACAGACCGCGCGGCTCCTGTCACATGGCAGGGCCGCGCGGTTTTTTATGCACGCTCGAATCCATTCGAGTTGCGTATCAAATACCATCTGGATTGACGGCCATCATACGTCTGCGCTGGAGGGGCGGCGACAATAGAAAGTTATGCGTTTTGCGCGTGTTTTGCATACGCATCACGCCGCTTGCTCGTGACCGCAGCATGGTCTCGGGCAAGATGCGCCAAGCCGGTTCCGGCCGGCACAGAACTGGAGGAAACATGAACGAAAATAAACTGTTGCGCGCTGCACGACGGTCCTCTTGCCTCGTGCTTGCGGCCGCAACGATGGCTGGAGCCCCTCTCGCGCAGGCCGAAAGCATTCCGAACAAAACGCTCGTCTACTGCTCGGAAGGCAGCCCCGCCGGCTTCGATCCCGCGCAATACACGACGAGCGTCGACTTCAACGCGAACACGTTCACGGTCTACAACCGCCTCGTCGAATTCGAGCGCGGCGGCACGAAGGTCGAGCCCGGTCTCGCGCAGTCGTGGGACGTTTCCGCCGACGGCAAGACCTACACCTTCCATCTGCGCCACGGCGTGAAGTTCCAGACCACGGCGTTCTTCAAACCCACGCGCGAGTTCAATGCCGACGACGTGGTGTTCACGTTCCAGCGCATGCTGGATCCGAACCAGCCGTTCCGCAAGGCGTACCCGGCGTCGTTCCCGTACTTCACCGACATGGGCCTCGACAAGCTGATCGCCAGGGTCGAAAAGGTCGATCCGTACACGGTGAAGTTCACGCTGAACGAGCCGAACGCGCCGTTCATCCAGAACATGGCGATGGAGTTCGCCTCGATCCTCTCGGCCGAGTATGCCGATCAACTGTTGAAGGCCGGCAAGGCCGCCGACATCAACCAGTATCCGGTGGGCACGGGACCGTTCGCTTTCAAGAGCTACACGAAGGACGCGACCATCCGCTTCGAAGGCAATCCCGACTACTGGAAGCCGGGCGCGGTGAAGATCTCGAAGCTGATCTTCTCGATTACACCGGACGCGAGCGTGCGCGTGCAGAAACTCAAGCGCGACGAATGCCAGGTGATGAGCTATCCGCGTCCCGCCGACATCGCCCCGCTCAAGCTGGAACCGAATATCGCCATGCCGTCGCAGCCGGGCTTCAACCTGGGCTATCTCTCGTACAACGTCGAACACAAGCCGCTCGACAAGGTCGAGGTGCGCGAGGCGCTGGACATGGCGATCAACAAGAAGGCAATCATCGATTCGGTGTACCAGGGAGCGGGTCAGCCCGCCACCAACCCGATGCCGCCCACGCAGTGGTCGTACGACAAGAGCCTGAAGGCCAATCCGTACGATCCGGCGAAGGCCCGCGCGCTGCTCGCGAAGGCCGGTTTGCCGAACGGCTTCGAGATCACGCTGTGGGCGATGCCGGTGCAGCGCGCGTATAACCCGAACGCACGCCTGATGGCCGAGATGATCCAGGCCGACTGGGCAAAGATCGGCGTGAAGGCGAAGATCGTCACGTACGAATGGGGCGAGTACATCAAGCGCGCGCACGCGGGCGAGGACGACGCGATGCTGATAGGCTGGACGGGTGACAACGGCGACCCCGACAACTGGCTCGGCACGCTGCTGGGCTGCGAGGCCGTTAACGGCAACAACTTCGGCAAGTGGTGCTACAAGCCGTTCGACGATCTGGTCCAGAAAGGCCGCGTGACGTCGGATCAGGCGCAGCGCACGAAGTACTATACCGAGGCGCAGCAGATCTTCGCCCAGCAACTGCCGTTCTCGCCCATCGCGCACTCGACCGTCTATCAGCCGGTCAGCAAGAAGGTGATCGACATGCGCATCGAGCCGCTGGGCTACGCGCGCTTCGACGGTGTGAGCGTGCAGTAACATCGGGCGAGTGGTCGTTCGGCCCGTCGGCCCTGCAACCAGGACGACTGGCCGGATCAGGTCCGGCGACCGGGGTCACGAGCCCCCGTCGCCGGTCGCGCTTTATTGTCAAACTCGTCTTCAGACTCACTTCAAGCTTTGGGGGGAGCACAACATGTTCCGCTTCGTGTTGCGCCGGGTCGGCATGGTGATACCCACCTTCATCGGCATCACCATGCTGGCGTTCGCGCTCATCCACCTGATTCCGGGCGATCCCATCGAAGTGATGATGGGCGAGCGCGGCGTCGACCCGCAGATGCATGCGGAGGCGATGCATCGCCTCGGGCTCGACGAACCGCTGCCGCTTCAGTATCTGCACTACGTCGGCCATGCGCTGCAGGGCAATCTCGGCACGTCGATCATCACCAATACGAGCGTGATGGGCGAGTTCCTCGCGCGCTTTCCCGCCACCGTCGAGCTCTCGATCTGCGCGCTTCTCTTCGCGCTCGTGATCGGCCTGCCCGCGGGCGTGTTCGCGGCGCTCAAGCGCGGCACGCTCGTCGATCACGGCGTGATGGGCACCGCGCTCACCGGCTACTCCATGCCGATCTTCTGGTGGGGCCTCATTCTCATCATGGTGTTCTCGGCGAAGCTGGGCTGGACGCCGGTTTCGGGGCGCATCGCCGTGGAGTACGACATTCCGCACGTGACCGGCTTCATGCTGATCGACTCGCTCTTGCCCGGCACCGACGAAGGCTCGTTCCGCTCCGCGCTTTCGCATCTGATCCTGCCCGCCATCGTGCTCGGCACGATCCCGCTCGCGGTGGTCGCGCGCATGACGCGGTCTTCGATGCTCGAAGTGCTGCGCGAGGACTACATTCGCACCGCGCGCGCGAAGGGGCTTTCGCCCGCGCGCGTGATCGTCGTGCACGCGCTGCGCAACGCGCTGATCCCCGTCGTCACCGTGATCGGCCTGCAGGTCGGCACGCTGCTGGCGGGCGCGGTGCTCACCGAAACGCTGTTCTCCTGGCCCGGCATCGGCAAATGGCTCATCGACGCGATTGCGCGCCGCGATTATCCGGTGGTGCAGGGCGGCATCCTCATGATCGCGACGCTCGTGATCCTCGTGAATCTCTTCGTCGATCTTCTGTACGGCGTGCTCAATCCGCGCATCCGCCATACGAGGTAATCGCGCCATGACGATGCCAACCCCACAATACCTGAAACGAAACGAGGAGGCGTGATGGCCGACATTCAGAACGCCGCGCCCAAAACGCTCGCGCCGCCCTCGGGCCGCCTGCTCGTGCTGCGCGAATTCTGGGCGAACTTCGCGCAGAACAAAGGCGCCGTGGGTGCCGGCGTCATCGTGCTCGTGCTGGTCTTCGTCGCGATCTTCGCACCGTGGATCGCGCCGCACAGTCCCATCGAGCAATACCGCGACTACGTGAAGATTCCACCCGCCTGGCTCGACGGCGGCAACGCGAAGTTCCTGCTCGGCACCGACGAAGCGGGCCGCGACATCCTCTCGCGCCTCATGTACGGCGCGCGCCTTTCGCTCTGGATCGGCTGTGTTTCGGTGGTGCTCGCGCTGATTCCGGGCGTCGTGCTCGGGCTCGTCGCCGCGTTCTTCGAGAAGTGGGCCGACACGCCCATCATGCGTCTCATGGACGTGCTGCTCGCCTTGCCGTCGCTGCTGCTGGCGGTGGCCGTGGTCGCGATCATCGGTCCGGGCCTCACCAACACGATGCTCGCGATCGCGATCGTCGCGCTGCCGGGCTATGTGCGTCTCACGCGCGGCTCCGCGCTCGGCGAGTTGCACAAGGAGTACGTCACGGCCTCGCGCGTGGCCGGCGCGGGCACGCTGCGGCTGATGTTTTCGCAGGTGCTGCCCAACTGCACGGCGCCGCTCATCGTGCAGGCGACGCTCGGCTTTTCCTCGGCGATTCTCGACGCCGCCGCGCTCGGCTTCCTCGGCCTCGGCGTGCAGCCGCCGCGGGCGGAGTGGGGCGCGATGCTCGCCTCGGCACGCGACTATATCGACAGCGCATGGTGGATCGTCACGATGCCCGGCCTTTCGATCCTGATTTCGGTGCTTGCGATCAACCTGCTCGGCGACGGGCTGCGCGACGCGCTCGATCCCAAGCTGAAACGGATGGCCTGAGATGAACGATCAGAGCAATATCCAGACGAATGCGCTGCTGAGCGTCCGCAATCTGGCGGTGAACTTCAACGGCCTGCCTGCCGTGGACCGCGTGAATCTTTCCGTGGCGCCCGGCGAGGTGCTCGGCATCGTCGGCGAATCGGGCTCGGGCAAGAGCGTGACGATGATGGCGCTGATGGGCCTCGTCGACGCGCCCGGCAAGGTGAGCGCCGACTCCATCGCATTCGACGGCCGCGACCTGCTCAGCGCCACGGGCAGGGAGCGCCGCAGGATCGTGGGCAAGGACATCGCCATGGTGTTCCAGGACGCGCTCACGAGCCTCAATCCGAGCTACACCGTCGGCTTCCAGATCAAGGAAGTGCTGAAGCTGCACGAGGGCCTGCGCGGCGCCGCGCTGCACGCACGCGCGCTCGAACTGCTCGACCAGGTGGGCATACCCGACGCGAAGAACCGCATCGACAACTTTCCGCACCAGATGTCGGGCGGCATGAACCAGCGCGTGATGATCGCGATGGCCGTGGCCTGCAACCCGAAGCTCCTGATCGCCGACGAACCCACCACGGCGCTCGACGTGACGATCCAGGCGCAGATCATGGAACTGCTCGTGCATCTGCAGAAGGAACGCGGCATGGCGCTCGTGCTGATTTCGCACGATCTCGCCGTGGTGTCCGAGGTCGCGCAGCGCGTGGCCGTGATGTACGCGGGCGAGATCATCGAGACGAACCGGGTGTCCGACATTTTCGCGCGGCCGCATCACCCCTACACCGAGGCGCTGCTCGCCGCGATTCCCGAGCACAACAAGGGCGCGAAGCGCCTCGCGGCGCTGCCGGGCATGGTGCCGGGTCGCGACGACCGGCCCGGCGGCTGTCTCTTCGCGCCGCGCTGCCGGTATGCGGTGGACGATTGCCGGAAGGCGCGTCCCGCGCTCGGGCCGCTGCCGGGCAGCATGACCGACGTGGGCGCAGCGTCGCTCGCGCAGGTTCGCTGCATCAAGCCGCTCAATCTAGCGGCAACCCAGACGAACGGAGGCGCGCAATGAACGCGGTTCCCCACCCCACGCCCCACACGCCTCAAACGCCCCGCGATGCGGGCCGCGACGACGATCGCGTGCTCGTCGCCGAGGATCTGAAGAAGTACTACACCGTTCGGCGCGGTCTGTTCGGCGAGAGCACGGTCAAGGCGCTCAACGGCGTTTCGTTCTCGCTCGCGCGCGGCCGCACGCTTGCCGTGGTCGGCGAATCGGGCTGCGGCAAGTCCACGCTCGCGCGCCAGCTCACGATGATCGAGCCGCCCACGGCGGGCCGCCTTGTGATCGACGGCGAGGACGTCGCGCGCGCGAGCGGAGAGAAAGCCGCCGCACTGCGCCGCCGCGTGCAGATGGTGTTCCAGAACCCGTACGCCTCGCTCAACCCGCGCAAGACCGTGGAAGAGACGCTGGGCGAGCCGCTCGCGATCAACACGAAGCTGACGGCCGGCGAACGCGCGGACCGCATCGCGCACATGATGCGTATCGTCGGCCTGCGGCCCGAGCATGCGAGTCGCTATCCGCATATGTTTTCGGGCGGGCAGCGCCAGCGCGTGGCGATCGCGCGCGCGATGATCCTCGATCCGCAGATCGTCGTGGCCGACGAACCCGTCTCCGCGCTCGACGTGTCGATCCAGGCGCAGATCCTGAACCTGTTCATGGACCTGCAGGAACAGTTCCGCACGAGCTACGTCTTCATCTCGCACAACCTTTCGGTGGTGGAGCACGTGGCCGACGACGTGATGGTCATGTACCTCGGCGGCATTGCCGAGCTGGGCGACCGGAGGACCGTGATCGGGCAGCCGCGCCACCCTTATACGCGGGCGCTGCTCTCCGCCACGCCCGCGATCTTCGCGGCCGACCGGCGCGTGAAGATCCAGCTCGAAGGCGAGCTGCCTTCGCCGCTCCATCCGCCCTCGGGCTGCACGTTTCATCAGCGCTGCCCGTATGCGATCGAGCGGTGCCGCAAGGAGGTTCCGGGGCTTCGCGAAGTGGACGGTCGTCAGGTATCCTGCCATCGTGCTGAGGAGGTGGGGGAACAGGATGGGCGGCCCATGCCGGCCTGATGAGACAGCGGCGCGTTGCGCGACGCGCCGCCTGCGTACAGCCGGTGGCCGTATCGCTTCGGTCCTGCGTGCGCTATGGCGTATGCCGAAGCGTACTGCCGCGCGTGTAGCCGTGGGCGCGTCGCTCGCGCTGGCGGTCGCGTTCGGGCCTTCGTTCGTGCCTGCGGCGCTCGCGGGCGGCTCCGCCGGCAATACGCCCGGCATCCGGCCGCCCATGCCGGTGCCGGGTGCGCCCTCGACGGGCGCGGGCATCCCCGGCTTCCACGCGCCGCCCGCGGTGCCGAGCTACGCCTCGGGCACGACCGCCGGCGGTCCCGTGCGCGTGCAGCCGGCGCGCATGCCGTACTACGTCGCCACGCGCGGCACGACCACCATCTACGTGCTCGGCACGCTGCACGTGGGCGATCCGGCCGACTATCCGCCGAACCAGCCGTTCCGCCCGTCGATCCTCGCGGCGCTCAACGCCTCGCCCACGCTCGCCCTCGAACTCTCGCCCGACGATCTGCTCGTCTCGCAGGACGACGTCTCGAAATATGGCGTGTGCTCGCGGCCCTGCCTGCCGCAACTGCTGCCCGATCCGCTATGGCAGAAGCTGGAGGCGCGCCTGCGCGGCAATCCCGAGGCGCTCGCCGAAATCCGCCGGATGCGACCGTGGCTCGCATCGCTGCTCGTGGAGACCTACGATTCGCTGAGCGCGGGCCTGCAGACCGAGTACGGCACCGAGGCGCAGTTGCAGAACGTCTTTCTGCGGCTCAAGGGCCGCCGCATCGTGGGGCTGGAGACGCTTTCCGAGCAGATGCGCGCGTTCACGCGCCTCACGCTGGCCCAGCAGCGCGAGATGCTGGCCCAGGATCTCGCGCAGACGCCGGCGCAGAACGCCGCCGACGTGCAGACCTTGCTGCACCTGTGGCGCGTGGGCGATGCCGACGCGATTGCCGCGTGGGAGAGCGCGCGTTCGGAGAAGCTGGCGCACGACCCGCGCGTTTCCGATTCGATCGACGAACGTATCCTCTACGCGCGCAATCGGCGCTTCGTCTCGCGCATGCTGCAGATCGCCGCGCCCAACAAGCCGCTCTTCGTTGCCATCGGCTCGCTGCACCTGGGCGGCCCCAAGGGGGGGCGGGCGCTGCGGCGCCAGCACGGCTTCAATGTCGATCCGGGGTGAGCGCCGCGCGCCTCAAAACCCGAGCAGATTCAGCAGCACGATATTGCAGACGAGAATGCCCAGTGCGGTCGGCACCTGCACGCGGATCACCGCGTTCTTGTCCGGCAGTTCGAGCAGCGCGGCGGGCACGATGTTGAAGTTCGCCGCCATCGGCGTCATGAGCGTGCCGCAGTAGCCCGAGAACATGCCGATGGCGGCCATCATTGCCGGGTTCACATGGAACACGCCCACGAGCACCGGCACGCCCACGCCGCCCGTCATCACCGGGAACGCCGCGAAGCCGTTGCCCATGATGACCGTGAAGAGCGCCATGCCCACGCAGTAGACCGCCACCGCGACGAAGCGCAGGTCCATGTCGATGTACGACGTCGTGACGTGCGCGACCGCCTTGCCCACGCCCGCGTCCGAGAACACGAGCCCGAGCATGCCGAGCATCTGCGGCAGCACCGCCGCCCACGAGAGCGCGTCGACGAGCCGGCGGGTCTCCTGCATCGACTGGCCGACGCTGTCGCGCGTGATGAGGCAGGCGATGGCGAGCGCGATCACGCAGCCCACGCCGAAGCCCACCAGCGTGACGTTCTTCGGTTCGAAGAGCGGCGTGCCGCCGAACACGAGGTGGCTCGCGGCAAGCGTGACGAGGACGGTGACGAACGGGATCGTCAGCGCGGGTACGAAGAGGCGGTTGCCGAGGCGCTTCGCGCTCGCCATGCGCGCTTCGAGCGACAAGACCTTCGGCTTCGCGGCCGTCACCCCGCCGAAGCCGGCGATCAGCGCCATCGCGATCACGAGCGCACCCACGACCTCGGCGGGCAGCTTGTCGCCGGCGAGGAAGATCAGCGCGTAGAGCAGCCAGAAGCCGCCGGCCGTGAAGCGCCGCGGATGCGCGCGGTCCGCGACGATCATGCCGCCCACGATCAGGAGCACGATGCCGAGCAGCCAGAACAGGTAGTCGATAGTGAGCGTCATGCCTCGTCTCCCTGTCCCATGCCGCGCTGTCGATCCGGCGTTGGGGCTTCGGCGCCGGCTCCGGTTCCGTCCAGAGCGGCACCGCCGTCCTTGCGCGCACCGCCCAGCTCGCGCTCCAGCCGGCGGTCGAGCAGCCAGAGCCGCGTGGCGTGGATCGCGAACGCGCAGAGCGCTGTCGGGATACCCCAGAGCGCGACATGCATCGGCTCCGCGCTCACGCCCGCCTCCTTGAGCAGCGTGGTCATCAGCACGACCGCGCCGAAGGCGACGAAGATGTCCTCGCCGAAGAAGAGGCCCACGTTGTCGGCGGAGGCCGCATAAGCGCGCAGCGTGTAGCGCACGGAGTCGGCGAGCTTGCCGAAGCGGTTTTCGGCGGCGCCTTCGGCCATGGGCGCGATGAGCGGACGCACCATCTGCGGGTGGCCGCCGAGCCCCGTCAGCCCGACTGCGGCCGTGATCTCGCGCACGAACAGGTAGACGATCAGGAGGCGTCCCGCGGTAGCCGCCTGGATGTTGCCGATCTAGATCTGCGCGCGCTCGCGCAGCCCGTGGCGCTCGGAGAGGCCGATCACCGCGAGCGGCAGCAGGATGATGAGCGGAATGTTGCGGGTCTTGATGAAGCCGGTGCCGATGGCGGCGAGTATCTTGCCGGGCGGGAACCCGGCGGCGAGGCCTGTGGCAATGGCGGCGGCGGCCACGATCAGCATCGGATTGAAGCGCAATATGAACCCGACGATGATCACGGCCACCCCGATGAGGGGCCACAGGCTGACGGTGGTGGGCATCTCGATCTCCTCCGGATAATTGGTGTTTTCGTGAGTGCCGCTTCTTGTTCAGTCGCCTGCCGTGTCCAGGGGGCGCACGCCGATGCCCGCCTCGTCGAGCGCCGCGCGGATGCGCCGCGCGAACGCCAGCGCATGCGGCCCGTCGCCGTGCAGGCAGATGGTCTGCGCATTGAGCGGCACCCATGCGCCATCCACGGCCTGCACGCGCTGTTCGCGGATCATCGCGAGCGTGCGCGCGAGCACGGTCTCTTCGTCGTCGAGCAGCGCGCCCGGCTCGCTGCGCGGCACGAGCGAGCCGTCCGCGCGGTAGCCGCGATCGGCGAACACTTCCTCCACGGCAGCGAGCCCCGCGTTGCGCGCGGCCGTCACGAGGCCGCTGCCCGCGAGCGCGAACACCGCCACCGAGGGGTCGAAGTCGTGCACGGCGGAGACGATCGCATCCGCGATTTCCGCGTCGCGCGCCGCCTGGTTGTAGAGCGCGCCGTGCGGCTTCACGTGGGCGATGCGCCCGCCCTCGGCCTGGGCGATCGCCGAAAGCGCGCCGAGCTGGTAGAGCACGCCCGCGTAGATTTCCCCGGCCGGAAGGTGCATCTCCTTGCGGCCGAAATTTTCCGGATCGTTGAAGCTCGGGTGGGCGCCGATCGACACGCCCTTGCCGACGGCCCAGCGCACGCATTCCCGCATCGCGTTGGCGCCGCCCGCATGCCAGCCGCACGCGATGTTGGCGGAGCTGACGAGATCGAGCAGCGCTTCGTCGGAGCCGCAGCCCTCGCCGAGATCGGCGTTCAGATCGATGGTGGTCATGGTGTTCCTCCTGGCGCTGTTGCCCTGGGTTGTCCTGCTTGTCCGGTGTCGCTGCTGCTGGGCTACGCGCGTGGCGCCGCCGCCCGGCGGCTCGCGTAGCGTTCGTCGTGCATGGCGATCGCGATGTCGATCTGCCGCAGGTAGGTCTGTTCCTCTTCGAGCGCCTTGCGGGCCGCCGCGGGCGTCGTCTCCACGAAGCGCACGCCGCCGTTCAGGCGGACCTGCGCGAGCTTCCAGAGGTCGGCGCGGATCACCGAGCCGATCTTCGGATAGCCGCCGGTGGTCTGCGCGTCGCTCATCAGCACGATCGGCTGGCCGTTCGGCGGCACCTGGATCGTGCCCGGCAGCACCGCGTGCGAGAGCAGGTCCACGCCGCTCTCGCGTTCGAGCGCCGTGCCCGAAAGGCGGTAGCCCATGCGGTTGCTGTTCGGCGTAACGAGCCATTCGTCCGACCAGAACGTGCGATGCGCTTCGGGAGCGAAGCTGTCGTATTCCGGGCCGCGCAGCACGCGCACCGGCACCGCCCATGGGAGGCCGTCGGGATGGCGCCCGCGCCGGTGAGGGGCTTCGCCGGTGAGCACCCAGTTGCACAGCGCCGGCGCCTTGACGCCGAATGGCGGCGCGCCGGTTGCGAGCGACGCGCGCTCGCCGCCGGGCGCGGCGCTGGCGCCGGTCGCGAGCCGGTCGCCGTCCTTGAGCGCGCGGCCGGCGAGGCCGCCGAAGCCGGCGGAAAGATCGGTGCTGCGCGAGCCGAGCATCGGCAGCACGTCGATGCCGCCCGCCACGCACACATAGGCGCGCATGCCGCGTTTCGCGCCGCCTAGCACGAGCTCTTCGCCCACGGCGACGGGCAGGCTCCACCACGACCAGACGGGGCGGCCGCCGAGCGTCGCGCCGAACTCGGTGCCGGTGATGGCGATGCGCGTCGCGCGCGCGAAGCGCAGCGCGACGGGGCCGAAGGTGACTTCGATGCCGGCGGCGTCGGACCGGTTGCCGACGAGCCGGTTGCCGACTTCGAGCGCGAGCGGATCGAGCGCGCCGCCCGTCGCGATGCCCAGATGCCGGTAGCCCGGCCGGCCCAGATCCTGGATCGTGGTGAGGGGGCCTGAGCGGAGCACTTCGATCACGCGAGGAGCTCCGCAATGGTGAAGCGCACGCGGTCGCCGGGCATGAGCAGCGCAGGCGGCGTGCGCGCGGGGTCGAAGAGCGCGAGCGAGGTGCGGCCGATCAGTTGCCAGCCGCCCGGCGACCGCGCGGGATAGATGCCCGTCTGCTCGCCGCCGATGCCCACCGATCCGGCCGGCACGGCAAGCCGCGGCTCGCGGCGGCGCGGGGTGTGGAGCGCGGCGTCGAGTCCGCCCATATAGGCGAAGCCGGGCTGGAAGCCGAGGAAGAACACGACATAGACGCCCGCGGCGTGGCGCGCGGCCACGTCGGCGGCGGCGAGGCCCGTGTGACGCGCGACGACTTCGAGGTCGGGACCGCCCTCGCCGCCGTACGAGACGGGAATCTCGACGTCGCGGCCCGCGTACGGCGCGGCATCCGCGTCGCGCCAGGCGGCTTCGAGCCACCCTGCGAGCTCGTCGGCGTCCGCCTCGAGCGGGTCGAAGATGACGGTCAGGTTGTTCATGCCGGGCACGACCTCGCGCACGGGCGCCCAGTCTCGCGCGAGCGCGGCGACGGCCCAGACGCGGCGCTGGACTTCGAGCGTGGCGGGCGGCGGCGCTTCGCAGACGAGCGCCACGTCACCAAGCGGAAAGATGCGTGGAGTAGGGTTCGGCATGGCGGTTAAAGGATGCGGTTCCTCACAGGATTGTGCCTCGCCGCGGCGCGGGCCGCGCGAATCGTCGCGGCGGCTCGCTGTGCGTAAGGGTGGGAGCGTTGCGCGTAAGGGCGGGAGGCCAGAGCGGCCGCCTTTCCTTGTTTGGGACACATTGTCGATAAATTACCTACAATATCTCAATAAGAGTTTTCGCCAGGCGCTGGCTCCCTCGCGCACCACTACACTCTCGACACGATCCTTTCCGACCACGGGTTCTCCTCATGTCGCGCCAGCCGACCAAGATCGTTTCGTCCGAGCATCTCGTCTCCGAATCGAGCGCCGAGCTTTCCGAACTCGAATACGCCCTCATCATGGCCAGCAACGCGTTCAACCGCTGGATGGTGCGCTGCATGTCGGCGGCGGGCGTGAAGGACATGACGGCCGTCGAAGTGTCGCTGCTGCATCACGTGGGACATCGCGATCGACGCAAGAAGCTCGCCGACATCTGCTTCGTGCTCAACATCGAGGACACGCACGTCGCCACCTATGCGCTGAAGAAGCTCGTTGCCAGAGGGTATGTAAAAAGCGAGAAGAGCGGCAAGGAAGTGTTCTTTTCGGTTACGCCCGAGGGGCGCGACCTGTGCCTGCGCTACCGCGACGTGCGCGAAAGCTGCCTGATCGCCACGCTCAAGGAAAGCGGCCTCAGCAACGAGCAGATTGGCGACGCCGCACAGATCATGCGCAACGCGTCGGGACTCTACGACACCGCGGCGCGCGCGGCGGCTTCGCTTTAAGTTGCGCGCCGCGTGTGGGTGTGTGTCAGGGCGCGCCGAGGCGCGAATCCAGTCGCGGCGTGAGATGCGTCGCGGCGTCGGTGACGATGGCGTCGAGCGGCAAGTCGTGCGCTTCGCGCTCGGGCACGCCCTCGTCGATACGGCACGCTTCCCAGGCGACGCCCACGGTAATCGGCAGGCGCTCGCCCGGCCACGCGGCGAGCGTGCGATCGTAATAGCCGCCGCCGTAGCCAAGGCGGTAGCCTTGTGCGTCGAAGCCCACGCAGGGCACGAGCAGCAATTCTGGTACCACGCGCTCCTGCGATGCCGGTTCGGGGATGCCGTGATGACCTTCGCGCAGGAGTGCCTCGGGGATCCACGCATAGAACGCGAGCGGCGCGTGACGCTCGGGAATGCCGGGCAGCGCCGCGCTGCGCGACGACCCGTCGCGTAGCCAGGCGGCGATCCACGTACGCGCGTCGAACTCGCCGCGCAAGGGCCAGTAAAAGCCGATCGAGCGCGGCGCGAGACGTTCGACGAGCAAGCCAAGACGCTGCTCCAGCGCAGCGCTGAGCGCCACGTCCGACGCGGCTTCGAGACGTGTTGCAGCGAGTGTTGCGCGCCACGTCTTTTTGGATTGAGCGCGGGGGTTGCGTGCTATGCTTGGGCTCACCTCGTGCTCCAGAAATAACGATGTCCAAACGCCTTGTCCGAGTATATCGCGCGGCCGGTTTCGCGCTGGCCGCCGCGGCACTCGTCGCGTGCAGCACGGCGTCGGCCGTGCGTCCCGTTGCGCTTCCCCTCGACGCCCAGCTTTCCCCGGACGACCAGACGTTCATCCAGCTTCGCGAAGCCGCGCGCAACAACGACCCGGCGCGCGCCGCGCAACTCGCCGCGATGATTCCGGACTATCCGGCGCCCTCGTATCTGGAGTACTTCCAGCTCAAGCCGCAGCTTTTCGATTCGCAGGGCCACGCGCGCACCGACGCGCCCGATGCGCCCGTGCTGTCGTTCCTGCAGCGCCACGACGGCGAGGCCATTGCCGACCGGCTGCGCAACGACTATCTGCTCGTGCTCGGCGCGCGCCACGACTGGGCGAACTTCGATCAGCAATACCCGCGCTTCGTGCTCAACGACGACACGCAGGTGAAGTGCTACGCGCTCGAATCGCGCGCGGCGCACGGCGAGAACGTCGCGAACGACGCGCGTGCGCTGCTCACCGATCCGCGCTACTACGGCGACGGCTGCGTGGACCTCGTGACCGCGCTCGCGATCAAAGGCCAGTTGACGAGCGACGACGTCTGGCAGCAAATCCGTCTCGCCTACGAACAGAACCAGACCGGCACGGGCTTCAAGCTGCTTGGCGGCCTCGCCACGCAGCCCGATGCGGCCGCGTTCTCGCAGGCCGTGAACACGCCGCCCATCACGCTGGCGGCCGGCGTGAGCGCGGACCCGCTGTCGCATCAGCTCGCGCTGCTCGCCGTCACGGTGATGGCGCGCAACGATCCGGCGATGGCGGCCGCGACCTTCGCGGCGGTGGCGCCGTCGCTGGCCTTGCCCGAGCGCGGGATCGGCTGGGGCACGATCGGCTATGAGGCCGCGCAGAAGCGCATGCCGGGCGCCCTCGACTGGTATCGCCTCTCGGCCAACGCGCCGCTCTCGAATCCCGCTTACGAGTGGCGCGTGCGCGCTGCGCTGCTGGGCGGCGACTGGACCATGGTGCGCTGGTCGATCGAGCAGATGCCCGCGGCGCTGCGCGCGCAGCCTTCGTGGGTCTACTGGCACGCCCGCGCGCTCAAGCAGGCGGGCGACGTGGCCGGCGCCAACCAGGAATTCACGCAGATCTCGCAGGGCTACAACTTCTACGGGCAACTGGCGCTCGAGGAGCTTGGCCAGAAGATCACGATTCCGCCGAAGACCACGGTCACCGACGCCGAAATCGCGCAGGCCGCGCAAACGCCCGGCTTCGCCCTCGCGCAGCGCTTCTACGCACTGAACCTGCGGCTTGAAGGCAATCGCGAATGGAACTGGCCGCTGCGCAACATGACGGACCGTCAATTGCTCGCCGCCGCCGAATACGCGAAGCGCATCCAGTTGCTCGACCGCACCGTCAACACGGCCGACCGCACCGTGAGCGAGCACGACTTCTCGCTGCGCTATCTCGCGCCGTATCGCGACATTGTCGACCGTGACGCGCAAACGACCGGCCTCGACGTCGAATGGGCCTACGGCCTCATGCGCCAGGAGTCGCGCTTCATCATGAACGCGCGTTCGGGCGTGGGCGCGAGCGGCCTCATGCAGATCATGCCGGCCACGGCGCAGATGGTGGCGAGGAAGATCGGCCTCGGCCCGCTGTCGCGCGACCAGCTCAACGACATCGACACGAACATCCTGCTCGGCACCAACTATCTGTCGATGATCTACAATCAGTTCGACGGTTCCGCCGTGCTCGCCACCGCGGGCTACAACGCCGGACCGGGCCGCCCGAGCACATGGCGGCAGTCGTTGCAGCAGCCCGTTGAGGGCGCCATCTTCGCGGAATCCATTCCGTTCCAGGAAACCCGCGATTACGTGAAAAACGTGTTGTCGAACACGGTCTACTATGCGGCGCTGTTCGAGGGCCGCCCGCAATCGCTGAAGGCGCGTCTCGGTTACATCGCGCCCTAGGCGGCCGCGCCGCCGCCTGCACCAGGGAGGTCGGAGATGCGACATCAAACCATCGCAGTGATCGGCGGTTCGGGGTTCATCGGCAGTCATCTCGTCAACGCGCTCGTCGAGGCGGGCAAGACCGTGCGCATCGCCACGCGGCGGCGCTACAGCGCCCGCCATCTGACGCTGCTTCCCATCGACGTGATCGAGACCGACGTCTTCGATCCCGTTGCGCTCGCGAGCTTCGTGGAAGGCGCCGACGCCGTCATCAATCTCGTCGGCACGCTCAACGGCGGGCGCGGCGATCCTTACGGAGCCGGCTTCGCGAAGCTGCACGTCGAGCTGCCGACGAAGATCGTCGCCGTCTGCGAAGGCAAGGGCGTACATCGGCTCGTTCACGTGAGCGCGATCGGCGCCGATCCGCGCGCGCCCAGCATGTACCTGCGCTCGAAGGGCGACGGCGAGAAGGCCGTGCATGCGTCGGCGTCGCTGGCCGCGACGATCTTTCGGCCTTCCGTGGTGTTCGGCCCCGACGACCTGTTTCTCAACCGCTTCGCGCTCCTGCAAAAGCTCTTTCCCGCGATTCCGCTCGCGATGCCCGACGCGAAGTTCCAGCCCGTCTACGTGGGCGACGTGTCGAAGGCGATCGTCAACGTGCTCGATCTCGACGCCGCCAGCGGGCACACTTACGAACTCGGCGGCCCGAGCGTCTACACACTCGAACAGCTGGTCGCGTATTGCGGCGAGGTGGTGGGCCGCCATGCGCGCATCATGCGCCTGCCCGAAGCGTTTGCGCGGCTGCAGGCGCTCTCGTTCGAGATCGCGCCTGGCGAGCCGATGCTCACGCGCGACAATCTCGATTCGATGAAAGTCGACAGCGTGTTGTCGGGGCCGCTTGCGCCGGAGCTCGGCATCGAGCCGGCGAGCATCGAAGCCGTCGCGCCGCTGTATCTCGGCGACGCCTCGCAGCGTTCGCGGCTCAACCTGTTCCGCACGCACGCGGGGCGCTAGCCGCATCTTTCCAACCCTACACTTCAAGCCTGTGATGAAACTCGTAATCGGAGACAAGAACTATTCGTCGTGGTCGATGCGGCCGTGGCTGCTGCTCACGCATTTCGGCATTCCGTTCGAAGAAGTGCTGATCGAACTCGACGAGCCGGGCACCAAGGCCGCGATCCTCGCCTACTCGTCCTCGGGCAAGGTGCCGTGCCTCGTGTCCGACGACGGCTTCGCCGTGTGGGACTCGCTCGCGATCGCGGAAACGCTGGCCGACCGCTATCCGCAGCACGCGCTCTGGCCGCGCGAGCCCAATGCGCGCGCTCGCGCGCGCAGCATCAGCGCCGAAATGCACTCGGCCTTCGGCGCCGTGCGCAACGCGATGCCGATGAACATCCGCCTCACGCGTCCCGGCGTGGGCACGGAGCCGGACGTGCTCGCCGACATCGCGCGCATCGACGCGCTCTGGCGCGAATGCCTGGCGGCGAGCGGCGGACCGTTCCTGTTCGGCGAGTTCGGCATTGCCGACGCGATGTATGCGCCGGTCGCGATGCGCTTCAACAGCTATCAGCCGAAGCTCTCGCCCGAAGCGGCTGCCTACGTGCAACGGGTGACGGCGCTGCCGGCCGTGGCCGCGTGGATCGAGGCGGCGCGCCGCGAGACCCACATCGTGGCGGACGACGAACTCGCTCCATGAAAATCTATGTCGTGGGCGGAGCGATCCGCGACGAGATGCTCGGGCTGCCGGTGCGCGACCGCGATTACGTGGTGGTGGGCGCGACGCCCGAGCAGATGGCGGCGCAGGGCTATCGTCCCGTGGGCAAGGACTTTCCGGTGTTCCTGCATCCGCAGACGAACGAGGAATACGCGCTCGCGCGCACCGAGCGCAAGACCGCAGCCGGCTACCACGGCTTTCAGTTCTTCTATGCCCCCGACGTGACGCTCGAAGAGGATCTCGCCCGCCGCGATCTCACGATCAATGCGATGGCGCGCGAAATGCTGCCGGGCGACGTGATGAGCGGGCCGGTGATCGATCCGTTCGACGGCGCGGGCGATCTGCGCGCGCGCGTGTTCCGCCACGTGAGCGACGCCTTTCTCGAAGACCCGGTGCGCATTCTGCGTGTCGCGCGCTTCGCGGCGCGTTTCGCGGATTTCACCGTCGCGCCCGAAACCATGGCGCTGATGCGCCGCATGGTCGAAGCGGGCGAAGCCGATGCGCTCGTGCCGGAACGCGTGTGGCAGGAAGTGGCGCGTGGCCTCATGGAGGACAAGCCCTCGCGCATGTTCGAGGTGCTGCGCGAGTGCGGCGCGCTCGCGCGCGTGCTGCCCGAAGTGGACAGCCTCTATGGCGTGCCGCAGCGCGCCGACTACCATCCGGAAGTCGATACGGGCGTGCACGTGATGATGGTGATCGACTACGCGGCGGCGCAGGGCTACGCGCTGCCGGTGCGCTTTGCGGCGCTCACGCACGACCTCGGCAAGGCGACCACGCCCGAGGACGTGCTGCCGCGCCATATCGGCCACGAAGGGCGCAGCGTCGATTTGCTCAAGCCGTTGTGCGATCGCCTGCGCGTACCCAACGAATGCCGCGACCTGGCCATGCTCGTTGCGCGCGAACACGGCAACGTGCATCGCGTGATGGACATGGGCGGGGCGGCGCTCGTGCGGATGCTCGAACGCGGCGACGCGCTGCGCAAGCCGGCGCGTTTCGCGGAAGCGCTGCAGGCCTGCGAGGCGGATCTGCGCGGGCGCCTCGGCTGGGAGAACGCGCCGTATCCGCAGGCCGAACGGTTGCGCGTGGCGCTGGTGGCGGCACGCGCGGTGGACGCGGGCGCCATCGCGCGGGATTGCGGCGGCGGTGCGGAGCAGATCAAGGAAGCGGTGCACCGCGCGCGTGTCAAGGCGGTGGAGGACGCGCTCGCGGCCGCGTGAGCGTTACAGCACGCGCACGAGCAGCGAAAGCGCCATCGAAAGCACGAGCGTCGACATGAATGGCAGCGGATACTCGCGGCCGAAAAGGCGCAGCGTGATATCGCCGGGCAGCCTGCCGATGCCGAGCTTGCTCAGCCAGGGCTGCGCGCTCGACAGTATCGCAACGGCGATGAAGGTGGTCAGGAACCAGCGGATCATGGCGTTGCGCGCCTCGTCATAACGTATGACTGCGGTCGCCGCGCGCGAACGCCGTGAGCGTAGTGTCGATGCCGCGCGAGAACGCGATCACCTTGAAGAGCTCGCCCATCTCCGACTCGGAGACCAGCTTCTGCACGGCGTTCGCGGCGGGCAGGAAACGCTGGACATCGCGTGGATCGATCTCCGAAAGCACTTCGGTGATGCCCGCGTTCATCAGGAAGCGCGCCTGCGACGCATAGCCGAGCACTTCCGCGCCGGACTCGACGGCCGCTTCCGCGATGCCCGTGAATTCGACGTGCGCCGTGATGTCCTGGAGGCCGGGGTACAGGAAAGGATCGCCGTGCGCGCGGTGCCGGTAGTGGCACATGAGCGTGCCCTGCGCGCGCTGCGGGTGATAGTACTCGCGGCGCGGGAACCCGTAGTCGATGAAAAACGCCGCGCCGCGCACGAGCATCGTGCAGACCGTGCGCGTGAACGCGAGCGCCGCCTCGTGGGTTTCGGTCAGGTAGTCTTCGCTGCCCTCGACGCCCGCGAGCACGCCTTCGGGCCAGTGCGCGTCGAGCCCGCTCATGGCGGGGCGGTCGGAGAAAACGAACGCGCCTTGCGCGCCGACGGTCACGCCGCGCTCGTGCCAGACCGCATCCTTGCGTGCGAACAGACGCACCGGCATTGCGTCGAGCACTTCGTTGCCGACCACCACGCCTTCGAACTGCGCCGGCAACGCGTCGAGCCAGGTCACGCGCGGCGCGAGATGCGGCGCGAGCGCTTCGATCGTCGCGCGCTGGCGCGCGCGCAACTCGCCGGACAGGTCGACGATTGCATAGGAATCGAAGTCGACGCCGAGCGCATCGAGCGCGAGCAGGATGCCGGCTGCGAGCTTGCCGGTGCCCGCGCCGAACTCCATCAGCGCGCGCGTGCCGCTCGCGGCGAGCGCTTCGGCCAGCGCGCGCGCGAGCGTCGCGGCGAAAAGCGGCGAGAGCTCCGGCGCCGTCACGAAGTCGCTGCCGTCGCGGGCATCGAAGCCGAACTTGCGCGCGCCGCCGCCGTAGTAGCCGAGGCCCGGCGCGTAGAGCGCACGCTCCATATAGCGGTCGAACGGCAGCCAGCCGTCCGCCGCCGCGATCTGCGCGCGCAGCGTCGCGGCGAGCGCCTCGGACTGCGCGAGCGCGATCGGCTCGGGAACAGGTAAACTATCGGGCTCGTGAGCTTTCGGATTCATCCCGGCATTGTAAATGAGCGCTACTTCCGGCATCCGCCCGGCTTCCGGCTTCTCCGCGGCGGCCCCAGTATCCGGCCCCGATTTTTCGGGAGCGCCGGCCGCTGCACGCGTGGTGCTGGTGACGGGCGGCGCGCGCCGGATCGGGCGGGAGCTGGCGGTGGGCTTTGCGGCGCATGGCTGGGACGTGGCGGTGCATTTCGGCGAATCGCGCGCGGCAGCCGATGAAGTCGTCGCCCAGATCGAGGCGCTGGGCCGCCGCGCGGTGGCGCTGCAGGCCGATCTCGCCGACGAAAGCGAGGTCGCGCGGCTCGTCCCGGCCTGCACGGCGGCGCTGGGGCGTCCCGCGTGCGTGCTGAACAACGCTTCGCGCTTCGAGGAAGATTCGGCGCTCGACGTCGGCTACGAAAAGCTGCTGCAGCTCATGGCGATCAACGTCGGCGCGCCGCTCGTGCTGGCGCGCACGCTTTACGAGGCGACGCCCGAGGCCGCGGCAACCGACGAGTCGCTGCGCACGTGTGTCATCAACGTGCTCGACCAGAAGCTGTACAACATGAATCCGGACTATCTCTCGTACACGCTGACGAAGGCCGCGCTCGCGAACGCCACCGTCGCGCTCGCCCAGGCGCTCGCGCCGAAGGTGCGCGTGGTCGGGCTCGCGCCGGGCCTCACGCTGCAGTCGGGCGACCAGACGCCGGAAAGCTTCGCGGCCGCGCACCAGATGACGCCGCTCAAGCGTGCGTCGCGGCCCGCGGATCTCGTGGCGGCCGCGCTGTATCTGGCGAGCGCGTCCGGCGTGACGGGCACGACGCTCGTCGTGGACGGCGGCCAGCACCTCGTGCCGCTGCCGCGCGACGTGATGTTTTTGACCGGCGCCTGAGCGGCGCCGCCCGTGCCGCGAAGGCACGGTTTTTTATCGACTGGAACGACTATGTCCGCCGTCTTGCTGCACCCCCGGCTCGCCGATTGCCGCCGGCTCTTTTTGCGCAACTACGAAGTGAACATCAATATCGGCGTGCACGACTTCGAAAAGCGCGGCGAACAGCGCGTCGTCATCAACGTCGACCTGTTCGTGCCGCTCGCGCAGACCACGCCGCGCGAGGACAAGCTGCGCGAAGTGGTCGACTACGACTACATGCGCGCGACCGTGGCCGCGCGCGTGGGCCAGGGCCACATCCATCTGCAGGAAACCCTCTGCGACGATCTCGCGACGGCCCTGCTCGCGCACCCGCTCGTGCGCGCGGTGCGCCTGTCGACCGAAAAGCCCGACGTTTATCCGGACTGCGACGCGGTGGGCGTCGAGGTCTTTCGCATCAAAGAGGACTGATTCATGAACGCCCCCGAAACCCTCCCGGTAGAGGACCGCGGCCCGCTCGAAGGGGCCGCGCCGGAGACCGAAGCCGAAGGCCGCCGCGCGCTCACGCGCCGCGAGCAGAAGGAAGCGTACGAGAACAACAAGCTCTTCAAGCGGCTCGCGCGCCAGGTCGGCCAGGCGATCGGCGACTACAACATGATCGAGGACGGCGACAAGGTGATGGTATGCCTTTCGGGCGGCAAGGACAGCTACGCGATGCTCGACGTCCTGCTGCGCCTGCGCGAGCGCGCGCCGATCGACTTCGGGATCGTGGCCGTGAACCTCGACCAGAAGCAGCCGGGCTTTCCCGAGCACGTGCTGCCCGAGTACCTGACGCAGATCGGCGTGCCGTTCCATATCGAGAATCAGGACACCTACAGCATCGTCAAGCGCCTCGTGCCCGAGGGCAAGACCACCTGCTCGCTGTGCTCGCGGCTGCGCCGCGGCATTCTGTACCGCGTGGCGGGCGAGCTGGGCGCGACGAAGATCGCGCTCGGCCACCATCGCGACGACATCCTGCAAACGCTGCTCCTGAACCTGTTCTACGGCGGCAAGCTCAAGGGCATGCCGCCCAAGCTGCAGTCCGACGACGGCAAGAACATCGTGATCCGCCCGCTCGCCTACGTGAAGGAAGTCGATCTCGAAAAGTACGCCCAGTTGCGCGAATTCCCGATCATTCCGTGCAATCTCTGCGGCAGCCAGCCGAACCTCAAGCGCGCCGAAATGAAGGCGCTGATCCGCGAATGGGACAAGCGTTTCCCGGGCCGCGTGGAGAACATGTTCAACGCGCTCGGCAACGTGGTGCCGTCGCACCTGATGGACGCGTCGCTGTTCGGTTTCAAGGACCTGCGCGCGACGGGCGAGGCCGATCCGCAGGGCGATATCGCCTTCGACGAGGAGCCGTGCTCGACGGATACGCCGTCGCCCTCCGCGGAAGGCACGCCGATCTCGTTTACGAAGTTCGACGATCTTTAACGTTTGCCTGCCGCCGGATGCCGGGTTTTGACCCCGTCCGGCGGCGCCGCTGCGCAGGCTCCCCGGCCCGCGCACAAAGCCTTGTCAAACAAGGCTTAACTGACCGCTGCGGCGCGTTTTCCGGACAAACCCGCATGCTAGAATCGGCAGCTTCAAATTCCTGTTCGCCGATGCCATGAACATCGTGATTCTGGCTGCGGGCATGGGCAAGCGCATGCACTCCGCGCTGCCCAAAGTCCTGCACCCGCTGGCCGGCCGGCCGCTTCTCTCGCACGTCATCGATACCGCCCGCATGCTTGAGCCCACGCGACTCGTCGTCGTGATCGGCCATGGCGGCGACGCGGTGCGCGCAGCCGTCGCCGCGCCCGACGTCCAGTTCGCGGTCCAGCACGAGCAGCGCGGCACGGGCCACGCTCTCCAGCAGGCGCTGCCGTTCATCGACACGAGCGTGCCCACGCTCGTGTTGTACGGCGACGTGCCGCTCACGCGCGCCTCGACGCTCGAACGCCTTGCCGCAGCAGCAGGCAAGGACGGCTACGGCGTGCTGACCGTCACGCTCGACGATCCCACCGGTTACGGGCGCATCGTGCGCGACGCGGCGGGCCAGGTCGTGCGCATCGTCGAGCAGAAGGATGCGAGCGAGGCCGAGCGCCGAATCGCCGAAATCAATACGGGCATCGTCATTACGCCGAGCGCGCCGCTTGCGGGCTGGCTCGCCGCGCTCAAGAACGACAACGCGCAGGGCGAGTTCTATCTCACCGACGTCGTCGAGCAGGCCATCGCGGCGGGACACCCGGTCGTCACGGCTCAGCCCGACGAAGAGTGGGAAACGCTCGGCGTCAACAGCAAGCAGCAGCTCGCCGAACTCGAACGTGTGCACCAGCGCAACGTCGCCGAGGCGCTGCTCGTGGCGGGCGTCACGCTCGCGGACCCGGCGCGCATCGACGTGCGCGGCACGCTCCAGTGCGGGCGCGACGTGTCGATCGACGTGAACTGCGTGTTCGAAGGCAACGTGACGCTGGCGGACAACGTCACGGTCGGTCCGAACTGCGTGATCCGCAACGCCGCGATCGGCGCGGGCACGCGCATCGACGCCTACACGCATATCGAAGACGCGACGGTCGGCGAAGCGGCCGTGCTTGGGCCGTATGCCCGTCTGCGCCCCGGCGCGAAGCTGGCCAACGAGGTTCATGTGGGCAACTTCGTCGAGGTGAAGAATGCGAACATCGGCACGGGCTCGAAGGCCAATCACCTGAGCTATGTGGGCGATGCGGACGTGGGCGCCGGCGTGAACATCGGCGCGGGCACCATCACCTGCAACTACGACGGCGCCAACAAACATCGCACGGTGATCGGCGACAACGTCTTCGTCGGCTCCGACACGCAGTTCGTGGCACCGGTGCGCGTAGGTAGCGGCGTGACCGTCGCGGCCGGCACGACGGTGTGGAAGGACGTGGCCAACGACATGCTCGTGCTCAACGGCAAGACCCAGGTCGAGAAGGCCGGCTACGTGCGGCCCGTCAAGAAAAAGAAGTAATGAATTGCAGCAGCCGGTAGCGCGCCATCGCAGCGCAACCGTACAGCCTCTCTTTGCAAAGGATCGAAATCCATGTGCGGCATCGTCGGTGCAGTAGCGCAACGTAACATCGTGCCCGTTCTGATCGAAGGACTGCGGCGCCTCGAATATCGCGGCTACGATTCGTGCGGCGTGGCGATCGTCACGTCGGCCGGACCTCAGCGCGTGCGCAGCGTCGCACGCGTGGCCGAGCTCGACGAGCAGGTGCGCGAAGCGCGCTTCGAAGGCGTGACCGGCATTGCCCACACGCGCTGGGCCACGCACGGCGCGCCGACCGTGAACAACGCGCACCCGATCTTCTCGCACGAAGCGCTGGCGCTCGTGCACAACGGCATCATCGAGAACTACGAAGTGTTGCGCGAGGCGCTGCGCGCGAAGGGCTACGAGTTCATCACGCAGACCGACACCGAGGTGATCGCGCATCTGATCCACAGCCTCTACAAGGGCGATCTGTTCGCCGCCGTGCGCGAGGCCGTGCGGCAGCTTGCGGGCGCCTATGCGATCGGCGTCGTGCACAAGGACCAGCCGCATACCGTGGTGGGCGCGCGCGCGGGCTCGCCGCTCGTGGTGGGCTACGGCGAGGCGGGCGAGAATTTCATCGCCTCGGACGCGCTCGCCATTGCCGGCAGCGCGAACCGCATCAGCTATCTGGAAGAGGGCGACGTTTGCGAGATCACGCTCGAAGGCGTGCGCATTGCCGACCGCGAAGGCCATATCGTGATGCGCGAGGCGCGCGAGGTGCAGGCTTACGGCGCCGCCGTCGAGCTCGGCCCGTATCGCCACTACATGCAGAAGGAAATTTTCGAGCAGCCGCGTGCCATCGGCGACACCATTCCGGCCGCTGAGTCGTTCGAACCGGAACTGTTCGGCGAGAACGCGCGCGAGGTGTTCCAAGGCATCGACAGCATCCTGATCCTCGCGTGCGGCACGAGCTATTACTCGGGCCTCACGGCCAAATACTGGCTGGAGTCGGTGGCGAAAATCCGCACCGAGGTCGAGATCGCGAGCGAGTACCGCTACCGCGAGTCGGTGCCCAATCCGCGCGCGCTCGTCGTGACAATTTCTCAGTCGGGCGAAACCGCCGACACGCTCGCCGCGCTCAAGCACGCGCAGTCGCTGGGCATGCAGCACACGCTCGCGGTGTGCAACGTGGCCACGAGCGCGATGGTGCGCCTCACCGAATTCAGCTTCCTTACGCACGCGGGCCGCGAGATCGGCGTGGCTTCGACGAAGGCGTTCACGACGCAGCTCGTGGGCCTGTTCATTCTCGCGGTGACGCTCGGCAAGCTGCGCGGCCATGTGAGCGCCGAGCAGGAAGCGCAGTACCTCAAGCTGCTGCGCCATCTGCCGGCCGCGCTCAACGGCGTGCTCGCGCTGGAGCCGCAGATCATCGCGTGGTCGGAGGAATTCGCGCGCAAGGAGAATGCGCTGTTCCTCGGCCGCGGGCTGCACTATCCGATCGCCCTGGAAGGCGCGCTCAAGCTCAAGGAAATCTCGTACATCCACGCGGAGGCCTATCCGGCCGGCGAGCTCAAGCACGGGCCGCTTGCGCTCGTGACGGAGGCCATGCCGGTGGTGACGGTGGCGCCGAACGACACGCTGCTCGAGAAACTCAAGTCGAACATGCAGGAAGTGCGCGCGCGCGGCGGCCAGCTCTATGTGTTCGCCGATGCCGACACGCACATCACGAGCGAAGACGGCATTCACGTGATCCGCATGCCGGAGCACTATGGGCTGCTCTCGCCGATCCTGCATGTCGTGCCGCTGCAGATGCTCGCGTATCACACGGCCTGTGCGCGGGGCACCGACGTGGACAAGCCGCGTAACCTCGCGAAGTCGGTGACGGTGGAGTGAGTTGGGTTCTTGGTCGGCGATGAGTGTCGATAGGTGGTAGCCAGAAAGGGCGCTGAAGCAGTCTTCAGCGCCCTTCGTGTTTCTGGGTTGCCTCAGGGTGTAGCGCCGCGTGCGAAGGCTGCCCGAGGCGCGAGGCGCGAGGCGCGAGGCGCGAGGCGGCATCATAATGGCGCCGATCAGGCAAGGAGATGAAATTGGCCGAACAGCAGCGAGAACGGGCGCCGCGCCTGTATGTGTTTTCCGGAGCGGGACTTTCCGCGGAGAGCGGCATTTCCACGTTCCGCACGGGCGATGGCATCTGGTCGCACGCCAACCTCGACGAGGTGTGCAACTACCTGACGTGGCGTCGTAACCGGCCGGCGGTATTCCGCTTCTACAACCAGCGCATCAGCGAATGCGCGGGCGCGCGTCCCAACGACGCGCACCGGCTGCTCGCCCAATGGCAGGACACCTGGGGCACGGAGCGCGTGCATCTCGTCACGCAGAACATCGACAACCTATTGGAGCAGGCGGGCGCGCGCCAGGTCACGCACCTGCACGGCGACATGATCTCGCTGCTTTGCACCGACTGCGACTATCGTTTCCCGGCGAGCGGCCCGGGGCTGGATCCGAAGGCGGCCTGTCCGGCGTGTGGCGAAGTCGAGGGCGTGAAGCCCGGCGTGGTGTTCTTCAATGAAGCCGCGCCCGAATACGAGACGCTTTGGCGCATCCAGGAGGCCATGACGCCCGACGACCTGTTCATCGCCGTGGGCACCGCGTTCGAGGTGATTCCACCCGAGCGGCTATTGCCGCGCGAACGGCTTGGCGAGCACCCGCGCAATTTCGTCGTCGACCCGGCGCCGCGCCGGACGGAATGCTTTGGCGTGGTGGAGCGCAATCCGGCCACGCTCGGCCTGCGCAACCTTGCCGATACCGTCGAGCGCATGATGGCGGGCGGCTAGAACGAACAGCCCGGGGTTTCTTCTTCATCGACGCTGCGCAGGTGTGCAGCACAGGCACGCAGCCAATGCCGCGCGCGTTATGGGTTTGTATACCCATCTATATGTATACGTAGTAACAGTTAACAAAGCGGGGCATTTACTGTGGACAACGTCCGAAATACCTGCCGGTTCAAAACGATGCCGAACGAATAGCCATGCGGACAAACTCTGAATGTCGCGCGGGCTTCAGGGATAACTTTTGGGCATCTCTCGTGAGTGCGGCAGTTATCAAGAAGTCCTCCACAGGACGTTCGCCAGGTCATCCCCAGCTTGTCCAGAAGGTGCCGTGGATAACCCCGCCTGATCCGCCCGTGCGCGACGGTCGATGCGTGCGTTACGAACCTGCGGACGATCAGGCCGGTTCCGCCGGCTGCGGTTGCGTTGCCGGGTGCTTCTCGTGCGCTTCTTTGTCAGTTTCGGGCTGGCGGGACGGCAGCAACTGGCAGACGAGCAGACCGGTCAGCATCAGCGCACAGCCTGCGAGTGCACGCGACGTGAGCGTTTCGCCGAGCGCGATCCATCCCGCGAGGGCCGCGAATACGCCTTCCATGCTGAAGATCACCGCCGCGTGGGCGGGTGCGGCGTCGCGCTGCGCGACGACCTGGATCGTGTAGCCGACGCCCACGGAAAGCGCGCCGCCGTAGAGGATGGCCGGCGCGGCGCGTACGAGGCTCGCGAGCGGGAGCGGTTCGCAGGCGAGGCCGACGAGCAGGCAGGCCGCACCGCAGGCCACGAACTGCACGACGGAAAGCACGAGCGGATCGTGACGCGGCGCGTAGTGGCCCACGAGCATCACCTGAATCGAAATGATGATCGCGCAGCCAAGCTGGTACGAGTCGCCATACATCACCGAAAAGTGATCGTTGATGCTCAGGAAATAGAGCCCGACTGCGGCCAGCCCGGCGCCGATCCAGGTGCCGGGGCCGGTGCGATGACGCAGCAGCACGCCCAGCAGCGGCACGATCACGACATAGAGCGAGCTGATGAAGCCGGCATTGGCGATCTTCGTATAGCGCAGGCCGATCTGCTGGAGCGAGATGGCCACGGCCAGCATGAGCCCGAGCAGGCAGCCCGAACGCAGCAACCGGGCATCGAAGAGCGCTGGCGGCGCGGTCATGGTGCGTCGCGCCGTGGTGCGGCGCTGCGCGAGCACGAGCGCCGACACGACGGCGGCGCCCAGCAGAAAGCGCAGACCGGTGAAGAGGAATGGTCCGATGGCGTCGAGGCTCAGTCGCTGGGCGACGAACGCCGAGCCCCAGATCATGGCGGCGGCCAGCATGAGCAGGTTGGCGCGCAGGTGTTGGCGGGAAGCGGATTTCAGGCGGGATTTCAAGCGGGTTTCTCGTTCTGCGAAGACGGCTGCGGGACCGCTCCCGGTGGCGGGAGCAACGGTCCGTATGCGATTTGCCGGGAAGACGAATCCAGATCGTATCCGAACTGAAAGCCAATTGTCTTCCGCCAGGCATCGCGCAAAAAAAAGCCAGAGCAACGCTCTGGCTTTTTTCGCAGCCGCGTCTTGCCGGCGCGACCGGATTGCTGCGATGACGCTCAGGACGCGTCGTGCGCGAGGCCTGCTTCCAGCAGCTCGGTCAGCAGCCCGTTCAGGCCGCCCGGATGGCTCTCGGCACGCGACTTCAACTGCGCGACCAGATCGGCGTTGAGCTTGCAGGCGAACGGCACAAGCCCTTGCGCCTGGTCGAGCTTGCGGCGCTCGCGGCGGTCCAGCTCGGCCGGCGCCGAGCCCTTGCCGAAGCGATCGGGCCCCGCCTGCTTCGTCGATTGCATCAGTTTCAGCGCCTTGTTCTTCTCAAGGTCGGTTTTCTTCATCGCCATGTTTGCGGCTCCGGTATTGGGCAGTGGCGCGCATTGTACGCATTCGCGCGACAGCGTCCATCGCTATGTTCATTGCCGTCGCCGCCCAAGGATGTCGGCAAATCAGGGGCAAGTCAGGGGCGGGAAACGACGGACGCGGCGTGTCCGTCAGCCGCGAGGCCGTCCATCAGTGCGCGCATGCGCCGCCAGTGCGAACCTTCCCAGAACACGCGCCGGCAGACGTCGCAGGTGACGAAGCGCGTCTGGCGCTCGAATACGCCCTCCGGCACGCGCTCGCGGGCCTCGTCGCGATCGATGGCATGCAGCGGCGCGTTGCACGACAGGCAGAGCCGGAATGGGCGCGCGCTGGCGGCAAGGTCGAGCCGCTCGAAGATCTCGCGCAACTGTATCTGGGGCTTGAGCGCGCGCACGTAGCAGCCGTGCGTGATCGTGCGGCGCTTGAGCAGTTCGCGGTCGCGGGTGAGGACGATGCGATGTTGCGCGGCGGCCAGCGCCTCGATCTCGTCGTCGGGGTAGTTGTTGTCGTACAGCGTGTCGAAGCCCGCCAGCCGCAGCAATTGGGCCAGACCGCCCAGATGCGCGTCGGCGACGAAGGACGGTTCGCGCAGCGGCGCGGCCCGCACGCGCAGCAACGGACGGATGTCGAACGCCTCGAACTTCGGGTAGACGGCAACGCGGTCGCCATCGGCGAGCGGATGGTCGAAGCCCACGGATTCGCCGTTCACGAGGATCAGCTCCACTTCGGTATGCGGTACGCCAAGCGCCTCGATCATGTGCTTGGCCGAGGCGGCGCGCGCGCACTGCCAACTGAACGAGCGCTGGCGCAGCGGCCGCGCAAGGAAATCGTTCAGCTCCTCGTAGAAGCGAAAGGTGGCGGTGACCATGCGGTGAGTATCGCACCGACCATCGGCGTCCGGGCGGCCGTCTGCAGCGCGCGGACGCCTATGCTTTACTTGCGCGTTCCCAACATGAAGGAGGATGTAATGGATATCGGATTCATCGGTCTTGGTGAAATGGGCAGCGCGATCGTCGCGAATCTGCTGAAGGCGGGGCACCGGGTGCGAGTCTGGAACCGCACGCCGGAGCGCGCGCGGCCGCTCGCCGAGGCGGGCGCGCAGATCGTCGCCACGCCGGCCGAGGCTTTTTCGGGCGACGCTGCTTTTTCGATGCTCGCCGACGACGCGGCGCTGCGCGAGGTGTTCGGCGCGGCGTTGCTGGACGCGGCGCCGCGCGGTCTCGTACACGTCAACATGGCGACGATTTCCGTCGCGCTGGCCGGGGAGCTGGCGCGCGAGCATGCCGAGCGGGGGTTGCGTTACGTGGCGGCGCCGGTGATGGGCCGCCCCGACGTCGCGAGGGCGGCAAAGCTGACGATCATCGCGGCCGGCGACGCCGAGGCGGTCGACCGCGTGCAGCCGCTCTTCGACGCCGTGGGGCAGAGGACCTGCCGCATCGGCTCGCTGCCGCAGCAGGCGAACGTGATGAAGCTCGCGGCGAACTTCATGCTGGGGGCTGCGGTGGAGACGCTCGGCGAGGCGGCGGCCCTGCTCGCGGGGCATGGCGTGGCGATGCGCGACTTTCTCGACATGATTACGGGCGGCCCGTTTCCGGGACCGGTTTACGCGGGCTACGGAGCCATGATTGCGGAGGATCGTTACGAGCCCGCGATGTTCAAGGCCCGACTCGGTCTCAAGGACGTCCGGCTCGCGCTGGCGGCGGCGGATGCGGTGTCCACGCCGATGCCGGTGGCGAGCGTCGTGCGTGACAGCTTGATCGAAGCCGTTGCACACGGCGACGGGGAGCGCGACTTTGCGGTGCTCGGTAAGGTGGCGGCGCGGCGCGCAGGGCGGGCGTGAGGCCCGCCGTCTGGCGCTGAGCGGTATTGAGCATGCCGCTACGTCCCGACCCGGTTGGTTCGCCCCACGATGCCATACAGGAACGCCCCCCCGGCAAACGCCGCGCCCACGGCGCACACGCCGGGCCATTGCGCGAGGGCCCAGCCGACGCCTGAAAGCGCGGCGCCCAGCGCGCCGCCAACGAAAAACACACCGACGAACAATCCGTTCAGCCGCCCGCGCGCGGCGGGATTCATGAGATTGACGGCGCGCCGGCCCAGCGTTTGATCGATCACGACGCCGGCGTCGAGCGCTGCGCCGCCGATCACGAGCGCGGCGAGCGCGAGGCGCGGGTGCGCATGGGGCGAAAATCCGAATCCGCCCGCTCCGGCCACGGCGACCAGCACGAGCGCAGCCAGCATCAGCAGATGCGCGAGGCACAGGGCGGCGCGACCGTGCCCGTGGTCGCCGGCCCGCCCGGCGAGCGGCGTGACAATGGCGCCGCTCGCGCCGGCGAGCGCGAACAGCGCCACACCGTGCAGGCCGAAGCCGAACGGCGCCTGGGCAAGCCGCAGGCCAATCGACGCCCAGAACACGCTGAACGCGCCCATCGCGAGGCCGGCCGAGATCGCGCGCCGTTGCAGGACGGGCTCGGTGGCGAGCAGCGTCCAGAGCGAGCGCAGCAACCCGGTATAACGCGTATGGGCGTGCGGCGTGCGCAGCGGCAGGCGCAGCGCGAGCACGGCGGCGAGCAGCGCGTCGATGAGTGCGGCCGCACCGTAAAACGCACGCCAGCCCATCGATCCGGCGATCAAGCTCGCGAGCGGCCGCGAAAGCAGGATGCCGAGCATGAGCCCGCTCATGACATTGCCGACCGCGCGGCCGCGCTGCGCTTCCGGCGCCATCGAGGCGGCCATCGGCACGAGCATCTGGATCACGCTGGACGTGGCGCCTGCGAGAAATAGCGCGGCGAGGCACGCCCAGGCGGAATGCGCGAAAAGCGGCACGGCGAGCAGTGCGGCACAGGCGAGGAGCGTGCGCACGATCAGGCGGCGGTTCTCGATCAGATCGGACAGCGGAACGAGCAGGACGAGGCCGGCGGCATAGCCGAGCTGCGGCAGCATCGAGATCAGGCCGGTCAGTGCGTGCGGGACCTGCAGCGAAGCGGCGATAGGCCCGGTGAGCGGCTGCGCGGCGAACAGATTGATGACGATGAAGCCCACGGTCGCGCTGAAGAACAGCGTCATCGCCGTGGTCAGCTGGCCGGCGTGGAGTTCGTCTTGCTGATCGGCGTGCGGTTTGTCGGTGGCGACGACGGCACAGGAAGGGGACGAAAGCTCGGCGAGGCGAGTCATGTTGGCGCTCCGGATGAGACGGTTTCGCCTATCCTAGAAGCCGGAAGGTTATGCGACAATTGAAATATCTTGATATTAATTATGCGAGATTGTTTTGAACACGCGTGATCTGCAAGCCTTCGTGGCTGTGGTGGAAAGCGGCTCGATTGTCGGCGCCGCCGAAAGGCTTCATCTCACCCAGCCCGGGCTGACGCGCCGCGTCCAGAGTCTGGAAAGCACGCTGGGTCTCGCGCTGCTCGACCGCCAGGCCAAGCCGCTCAAGCCCACCGCCGCAGGCCGCGAGGTGTACCGTCTCGCGCGCAACGTGCTGGGTGCCGTGGACGAACTGCTGGCCGTCGCGTCGCCCGAAAGCGAGCCGGCCGGCGAACTGCGCATCGGCGTGCCGCCGTTTCTCTCCGACCTCGCGCTCGAACAGCCGCTCGACCGCCTGCGCGGCGCTTTTGCGAAGCTCACGCTGCGCGTGACGGCGGGCTGGTCGCCGGGATTGCTGCAGTCGGTCGAGCGGGCCGAAATCGACACCGCCGTCGTGCTGATGCCGGGCGACAGCGCGCTGCCGGAATCGCTCGAACGCACACGCCTCGCCTTCATGCCGACAACGGTGGTCGCGTCGCGCGCGCTGGGTTTGCCCAGCGATCCGGTCACGCTGGAAGATCTGGCGTTGCATCCGTGGGTGCTCAACCAGGACGGCTGCGGCATGCGCTCGGCGCTCTCGCGCTCGCTCGCGCGGGCCGGGCTGCCGTTCAACGTGGCCGTCGAGGCATTCGGTTCCGATCTGCAGCTTTCGCTCGTGGCGCGCCAGCTCGGCATCGGCATCGTGTCGCCGCACGTGCTGGCGCGCAGTCCGTTTCGCGATGCGCTGCAGGCGATCGACGTGGTCGATTTCGATACCGGCGTCGACGCCTGGCTCGTGCATCATGCGCTGCCGGGGCGGCTTGTGCGGGCCGTCGCGCTATTGCGCGATTCGCTCGTCGAAGTGCTGGCGGCGACCGGGGTGCCGACGTAACAATCCTCATATGACTGCGCGTTGACGCACGATGCGCATCGAAGCGGGCGGCCACAATGACCATAGTGGAGGCGTTGGGCGCCGCGCCGGACGGCCTGAACAGGCCGGCATGACAAAGACACAGAGCGCGACAGTTCTGCATGGGATGGGAGACGGGGGATGGACAAGCGCATCCTGATCGCCGACAACGACGAACAATCGCTGACGGAGCTAGGTACGTTGTTGACCGATCTCGGCTACGCGACCTATGCCGCGCGCACGCTCGACGATACGCTGCTGGCTGCCGCGCGCTTCACGCCCGACGTGGTCATCGTCGCGCTTTCCTTGCTGGAGGAGGAGCCGGCAACCCTCGTACGGCGCCTTCGCGACGCCTGTGGTGCCTGCGCGCCGCTTTTGATCGCGCTGACCGGATGGCCCGACTCGCGCCACCGCGACGAGGCGCTCGCAGTGGGCTTCGACGTGCATCTGGTGCGCCCGGTGGGGCTCGATCAGCTGACCTTTATTCTTTCGATGATCGGCAGCTAGACGAATGTTGTAAATTTACAACAAATACGGGGCGTACTAGGGTGCGTACTACTTTACATGTTGCATTGCATCACCTAGGCGGCTATACTTGTTTCTGTCTCCTCCATGTCTCCTCTGATATGGATTAAGCCCGCCTCTTTGGCGGGCTTTTTTTCGTCCCTGCATTTTGCTTGCTTTGCGCGCCAGGCCGAGACAGGCATAAAAAAACCGGAGCGCGAGGCTCCGGTTTTGCGTGGTGCCCGCCGCATCAGGCGAGCGGTGGCGTGTCGCTCATCCCTTGAGGCCGGCGTCTTCCGCTGCGCCTACCGCGAGATTCATACACTGGATCGCCGCGCCCGAAGCGCCCTTGCCGAGGTTGTCGAGGCGCGCGACCGTCACGAATTGCTCGTCGTTGCCGAACACGAAGAGATCCACCCGGTTCGTGTCGTTGTTCGCCTGAACGTCGAAGGCGCCGCCATCGAGGTTTTCCTCGGCGTTGAACAGCGCCACGCGCACGAACGCCTCACCCGCGTAGTACTCGGCGTAAAGCGCCAGCACGTCCTCGGGCTTCGCGCCGCGCGTGAGCTGCTTCGGCGAGAAGTAGGTCGTGACCGCGAGGCCCTTGTAGAACGGGCCGACTACCGGCGTGAACACGGGCGTGGACGAAAGTCCGCCGTGCGACTTCATCTCCGGCAGGTGCTTGTGCGTGAGGCCGAGCGCGTAGGGGCGCGGGCTCATCAGCTTCGGGTTGCCGCCTGCTTCGTACTCCGCAATCATTTTTTTGCCGCCGCCGCTGTAGCCGGTCAGCGAGTAGGCGTGCGCCGCGAAATCGGGACCGACGAGGCCGGCCTCGACGAGCGGACGCATCGCCAGCACGAATGCCGACGCGTGGCAGCCCGGCACCGCAATGCGCTTCGACGTGCGCACGCGCTCGCGCTGCTGGCGGGTGAGTTCGGGCAGGCCGTAGGCCCAGTCGGAGCTCGTGCGGAACGCCGTGCTCGCGTCGATCAGCACGGTGCGGTCGTTCTCCACCAGCGAAGCCGATTCGCGCGAGGCGACATCCGGCAGGCAGAGGAACGTCACGTCGGAGGCGTTGATGAGACGGCGGCGTTCTTCGACGTCCTTGCGCTTCGCTTCGTCGATCCGCAGGATTTCGACGTCGGCGCGCGCTGACAGGTATTCGAAAATCTTCAGGCCGGTCGTGCCTTCCTGTCCGTCGACAAAAACTTTCGTGCTCATCTCGATCTCTCTGAACGCGGGGTGCGCAGTTAAATGGGCCCGGGGCGCGCGTGGACAACGGGGGATCCGCCCAGCGCCGGAACGTTATTCTAAGACTTCGGACGCGCCACCGTGCGTGCCGGCGGGAAAAAAAATCGGGAGTAACCCGTACGGGCGGGAACCGCCGCGGCTCACGGCTTTGCCGGAGCCCGCAACGAGATGATGCGGCCGTCGTGTGACGGTTATGCGGTGGCGTTTTTGCTGGCGGGCAGCCTGGCCCGGCCCGCGTCGTCATGCTCAGCGGCCGTAGCTGACGGTGAGCTGCGCGCGGCCGAGCGCAGCGCCGTCTATCTCGTGATCGAACATCTCAGCCGGACGTCCCTGTTCGAGCCCCGCTATTTTGTCGGTGCCGATGGCGTAGACCGTGATCACGTACCGGTGCGGCTTGCCGGGCGGCGGGCAGGGACCGCCATAGCCGCCGGTGTTGAAATCGTTGCGCGCTTCCACTGCGCCGAGCTTCGCCAATGCGCCGGACCCGCTCGCGTTTTCCGGCAAGGCCTTCACGCGGGCCGGGAGGTTCGCGACGGCCCAATGCCACCAGCCGCGGCCCGGAGCGTCGGGGTCGAACATCGTGATTGCGAAACTGCGTGTGCCTTCGGGCGCATTGCGCCACGAGAGCTGCGGCGAGCGGTTACCGCCTTCACAGCCTTCCGCGTTGAAGACTTGCGCGGTGGCGACACTGCCGCCGTTCCCGAAGGTTGTGCTGGAAACCGAAAACGCACCTTCGGCATGCGCCATGCCGGCGGTATGCAGGGCAGCGACGAGCAGGACCAAACCGCGCGCCATGCCATGCCGGCGACGGGCGAGCGGGACCGTGATCGCGACATACGGGCAAGCCATCGGATGGTTTCCTGTATTTTTTCGAGCCGTCCAGGCATTTCCTGCGAGGCCGATTCGAATTGTGCTCCGAATTGAACTCGATCAAATATAGCGGCATTTCAGGGCGAGGCTTCGCCACATCGGTCGTTGTGGGGTAGAGGACATCGGCTATAGTCGCGTGCGCCCTCGTCTGCCGGTGAGGATCGCGGGCAGTGTCGGGCAGAGGCCTGCTGCATGTCCGTGAGGGTACGCCAGAACAAAACAAGCAGGCTTGCCCGAAAGGAGCACAGGCCTGCCGAGAGGAGGGTGAATGCAGCAGCCAATCAGGATCGTAGTCGCGGACGATCATCCTGTTATCTTGTTCGGCGCGGAACAAGCGCTCCTCAAATTTCCGGGTGTCCAGGTCGTCGCGCGCGCACGCCAGTCCACCGAGCTGATCAAGGCGCTGCTGACGACTCCGTGCGACGTGCTCGTGACCGACCTCGCCATGCCCGGCGGGCAGTTTGGCGACGGCTTGCCGCTGATCGGTTATTTGCGCCGCAATTTTCCCGATATTCCCATCGTCGTCTTGACGATGCTCGAGAATGCCGCCCTGCTCAAACGACTCGGAGAGCTGGGCGTGATCGCCGTCGTTCACAAGTCCGACGACCTGGGCCACATTGGCCTCGCGGTGCAACAGGTGAGCCGCGGCATCGAATACATGAGCCCGCAGGTGAGGGCGGCGCTCGAATCGCTGCGCCTGAACAGCGGCGGCAAGACCGACGAAGTGCTCTTGTCGAGGCGCGAACTGGAGGTCGTGCGGCTTTTCGTGTCGGGCATGACCATCAAGGAGATCTCGGAAAAGCTCAACCGCAGCATCAAGACCATCAGCACGCAAAAGAACACGGCCATGCGCAAGCTCGGGCTCGACCGCGACTCGGAGCTGTTTCAGTACGCGCAGAGCAATGGCTTGCTGAACCTCTCTTCGCATGTGCCAGACACGCACCACGGTGTCGAAGCTTCGCATTGACGCAGCGTTGCGCCGCCCGGTAACACGCCCGTGGCGCCGGCGGCGCCCATGAAAAAAGGCCATCGCCCGGCGGGCAGATGGCCTGTTGCTTGGGCGCGATGCCTGGCGTTGCGTACTTACTGCGGTGCCGCCGTTGCGCCGCCATGCGCCGCGGACCATTCGGCCGGAGCGTGCAGGAATTTCTCGACTTCGTCGAGCGTCTTCGCTTCGAAGTAGCCCGACGCCTTCGCGACGCGCAGCACGTCCCACCACGTGGCGAGCGCATGCAGGTCCACGTCGATGTCCTTGAGGACCGACACGCTCTCCTTGAAGATGTTGTAGTGGAACAGCACGAAGCAGTGGTTCACCGTCGCGCCGGCCGTGCGCAGCGCGTTGATGAAGTTGATCTTGCTGCGGCTGTCGGTGGTCAGATCCTCGACGAGCAGCACGCGCTGGCCTTCGGTGAGGAGACCCTCGATCTGCGCGTTGCGGCCGAAACCCTTCGGCTTCTTGCGCACGTACTGCATCGGCACCATCAGGCGGTCCGAGAGCCATGCGGCGAACGGAATGCCCGCGGTTTCGCCGCCGGCCACGGCGTCGATCTGCTCGTAGCCGACGTCGCGCAGGATCGTGGCTTCGGCCATTTCCATCAGGCCGCGGCGCACGCGCGGATACGAAATCAGCTTGCGGCAGTCGATGTAGACCGGGCTCGCCCAGCCGGAGGTGAAGATGAAGGGCTTTTCGGCGTTGAAGTGCACGGCCTTCACTTCGAGCAGCATCTTGGCGGTCGTGTCCGAGATCGTCTGGCGATCGTAGCCTGTCATGGGCGAATCCTTGGATATGAGAGCGAGGGAGGGTGGGCGTCAAGCCCGGTGGCGCTGGCACGGCGGACCCGGCAGTACCGCTGGGGTCTCTGGCGTGCGCGGCCCGAAGGCGCGGGGCAGTATTCACCCGCTCGGTTCGGACGGCTTCTCTTGCGCGCGTAGGCCGGTATTTTACCCGACTTGAACTTTTGAGACGAGTTGGCTGGTGGGGCTGGTTCGCGCAACGTGTAACGCGGTCCGGGCGGTATTTGGGGGATCGATCATTTCTCGGCCGATGTGGCTTTCGCGCTTTTCTTTCACGGTTGTGACCGCGCGAGCTCACCATTACACTCTCGCGGGTTTATCCGGGCGGACACCCGATACCCGACACCCGGCTTGTACAGGAAGTCTCCATGACCGTCGTTTCTCCTCCCGCTGCCTCCGTCGAAACGACGCGCGGCCACGCCTTGCGCGCGCTCGTCGCTTCCGTGCTCGGCTATGCGATGGACGGCTTCGATCTGCTCATGCTCGGCTTCATGCTGCCGGCCATCAGCGCCGAGCTGCATCTCTCCACCGCCCAGGCCGGCTCGCTCGTCACGTGGACGCTCGTCGGCGCCGTGGCCGGCGGCATCGCGTTCGGGCTTCTCGCCGACCGCTACGGCCGCGTGCGCGTTCTTACCTGGACGATCCTGCTGTTCGCCGTCTTTACTGGCCTTTGTGCGCTTGCGCGCGGCTATGCGGATCTGCTCGTCTACCGGACGATCGCCGGTATCGGTCTGGGCGGCGAGTTCGGCATTGGCATGGCGCTCGTCGCCGAGGCGTGGCCGGCGCATCTGCGCGCGCGGGCGTCGTCGTATGTCGGGCTCGGCTGGCAGCTCGGCGTGCTCGCCGCCGCGCTCCTTACGCCGTGGCTCTTGCCCGTGATCGGCTGGCGCGGCATGTTCGCGCTCGGTCTCCTGCCGGCTGTCGTGTCGTTCGTGGTGCGCCGCCGCGTGGAGGAGCCGGCACTCTTCGTCGCCCATGCGTCGCGCGTGGAGCAGGCGGTACGGGGCGAGCGTCCCGGCGCGCTGCGCCTGCTCGTGGCCGACGCTCGCACCGCGCGTGCGAGCCTGGGTGTCGTCGTTCTCTGTTCGGTGCAGAATTTCGGCTATTACGGGCTCATGATCTGGCTGCCCGCCTATCTGTCGCGGTCCTTCGGCTACTCGCTGACGAAGTCCGGGCTCTGGACGGCGGCGACCGTCGCCGGCATGGCGCTCGGTATCTGGCTCTTCGGCCTTGCCGCCGACCGTTTCGGGCGCAAGCCCGCATTCCTGTTCTATCAGGCCGGGGCCGTCGCGATGGTGTTCGCCTACGCGCATCTCGCGACGCCGATCGCGCTGCTCGTGGGCGGCGCGGCCATGGGCGTGTTCGTGAACGGCATGATTGGCGGGTACGGCGCGCTCATCTCCGAGCTTTATCCCACGGCTGCGCGCGCCACCGCCCAGAACGTGCTCTTCAACATCGGGCGGGCCGTGGGCGGCTTCGGGCCGCTGGCCGTCGGCGCGCTGGCGGCGCGGTTTTCGTTCGGCGCGGCGCTCGCGATGCTGGCCTCGATCTACCTGCTCGACATACTCGCGACGCTGTTCCTGATCCCGGAACGGCGCGGCGCCGCTCTGGAGTAGCGGCCCCCACAGACCCCTCTCCATTCCGCCGTTTCACCCGTGGACAGTTCATGTCCGCGCTATCCCGGGTATCAGTCCTCACCCCGAGTTCCTGCGCTGTGCCCGGGGTGTACACTAGTTCCCCCCGCCAATTCGCCCTCGCCGCTTCGCCGGCCGCAAGAGGTGGCTTCGCCGCGGGTCCGGCCACAGGCCTGACGCAATCGAAGCCCTGAGCGTGCCATGCGGGACGGCGGGTTCATGACCATAAAACCTCTCACGTCTCTCACGTCCAGGCAGGCCCGAAAATGGATGAACAACTGAAGCAAAGCGCGCTGGCGTATCACCAGAATCCCAAGCCCGGCAAGATTTCGGTCACGCCTACCAAACCGCTGTCGAACCAGCTCGACCTCTCGCTCGCCTATTCGCCCGGCGTCGCCGCCGCGTGCGAAGCGATCCACGCGGATCCGCTCGACGCGCAGAAGTACACGTCGCGCGGCAACCTCGTCGGCGTCGTGACCAACGGCACCGCGGTGCTGGGCCTTGGCAATATCGGCCCGCTCGCGGCCAAGCCGGTGATGGAAGGCAAGGGCTGTCTCTTCAAGAAGTTCGCCGGCATCGACGTGTTCGACATCGAGCTTTCCGAGTCGGATCCGGACAAGCTCGTCGACGCCATTGCCATGCTTGAACCAACGCTCGGCGGTATCAACCTCGAGGACATCAAGGCGCCCGAGTGCTTCTACATCGAGCAGAAGCTGCGCGAGCGCATGAAGATCCCCGTCTTCCACGACGACCAGCACGGCACGGCCATCATCGCCTCCGCGGCGATCCTGAACGGCCTGAAGGTCGTGGGCAAGGAACTGGGCAGCGTGAAGCTCGTGTGCTCGGGTGCGGGCGCGGCGGCCATCGCGTGTCTGGACCTGCTCGTGAAGCTCGGCCTGAAGAAGGAGAACACGCTCGTCGTCGACTCGAAGGGCGTGATCTACGAAGGCCGCGGCAATCTCGATCCGTCGAAGGCGCGCTATGCGGCGAACACCGGCGCGCGCACGCTCGGCGACGCCATCAAGGGCGCGGACGTGTTCCTCGGTTGTTCGAGCGCCGGCGTGCTCAAGCCCGAGATGGTCGTGGACATGGCCAACACGCCGCTGATCCTCGCGCTGGCGAACCCGGAACCGGAAATCCGTCCGGAAGAAGCGAAGAAAGTGCGCCCGGACGCGATCATCGCCACGGGCCGTTCGGACTATCCGAACCAGGTCAACAACGTGCTGTGCTTCCCGTTCATCTTCCGCGGCGCGCTGGACGTGGGCGCCACGACCATCACGGAAGAGATGAAGCTCGCGTGCGTGCGCGCGATCGCGGAACTCGCCGAGGAAACCGACCAGGGCGACGAAGTGGCGAAGGCCTATGAAGGCCACACGCTCGAATTCGGCCCGGAATACCTGATTCCGAAGCCCTTCGACCCGCGTCTCATCATCAAGATCGCGCCGGCCGTGGCGCAAGCCGCGATGGACTCGGGCGTCGCCACGCGCCCGATCGCCGACATGGACGCGTACCGCGAGCAGCTTGGCGCGACCGTCTACCGCTCGGGCATGGTGATGCGCCCGGTGTTCGCGGCGGCGAAGGCCAACTGCGCGCGCATCGTGTTCGCGGAGGGCGAGGACGAGCGCGTGCTGCGCGCCGCGCAGTTCGTGCTCAACGAGAAGATCGCGAAGCCCATCATCGTCGGCCGTCCGTCGGTGGTGGAAATGCGTCTGAAGAAAATGGGATCGAAGCTGCGTCCGGGCACCGACTTCGAGATCGTCGATCCGGAAGACGATCCGCGCTTCCAGAAGAGCTGGCAGGCCTACCATGACCTGGGTGCGCGCCAGGGCATCACGCCCGAGGTCGCGAAGGCGTCGATGCGCAAGTTCAACACGCTGATCGGCGCGATCCTCGTGCATCTGGGCGACGCCGACGGCATGATCTGCGGCCTGCTCAACAGCTTCGACTATCACCTGAAGTTCGTCGAGCAGGTGTTCGGCAAGGCAAAGGAGGCCGAGAACTACGCGGCCATGAACCTGCTGATGCTGCCGGGCCGCAACCTGTTCATCTCCGACACCTACGTGAACGAAGTGCCGAGCGCCGAGCAGATCGCCGACATGACGATCCTCGCCGCGCGCGAGATCGAGAAGTTCGGCATCGTGCCGAAGGTCGCGCTGCTGTCGAGCTCGAACTTCGGCAGCGTGCGTTCGTCGACGGCGCAGCGCATGCAGGCGGCGCGCGAGCTGATCGCGCAGCGCGCGCCGCAGCTCGAAGTGGACGGCGAAATGCACGGCGACGCGGCGCTTTCGGAGTTGATCCGCAAGCAGTCGTTCCCGGGCACGACGCTCGCGGGCGAGGCGAACCTGCTGATCATGCCGAACGTGGAAGCGGCGAACATCGCGTACAACCTGCTGAAAGTGATCGGCGGCGAAGGCGTGACGGTCGGTCCGTTCCTGCTGGGTGCAGCGAAGCCGGTGCACATCCTCACGCCGGCAGCAACCGTGCGACGCATCATCAACATGACGGCGGTGGCTTCGGCGAACGCGGCGAACGCGAAGGCGGCGGCGCGCTGAGCGCGTGATGCGAATGCCGGCGTGCGTGCGACGCGCGCCGGCGTTGTCCCCGATTCAGATGCTCAATAGAAAAGGGCGCTCCGTTTTCACGGAGCGCCCTTCGTCTTTACGGCAGGGCTACTGCCTCACGGCGTATCACGCAGCATGACGCGCCGCGCCGCCTTGCGGCGAGCGCCACTTGTCCAGCAGTGTCGCCCACTTCGCCCGCACGGCCTTGAGGTTGTTCTCCTTCACGTGACCGTAGCCGCGGATGCCGTCCGGCAGGCTTGCCAATTCCACCGCAAGCGCGAGATTTTCCGCGTTCGCGCCACTCGCCAGTTCGCGCACCAGCGCCTCGTACTCGCCGATCAGCGCGCGCTCGTGACGCCGCTCCTCAGTGCGGCCGAACGGATCGAACGCCGTACCGCGCAGGAACTTGAGCTTCGCAAGCAGGCGCATCGCCGTGAGCATGCTCGGGCCGTACTGCTTCTTCACCAGGTGGCCCTTGCCGTCGTGCTTCGCGAAGGTCGGCGGCGCGAGATGGAAGTTCAGCTTCCAGTCGCCCTCGAAGCTCGCCTTCAGCTTCTCGATGAACGCCGGGTCGGCGTAGAGGCGCGCCACTTCGTACTCGTCCTTGTACGCCATCAGCTTGTGCAGATTCTTCGCGACGGCTTCGGTCAGCGCGAACTGACCGTCGGGACGCTCGATCTTGCCTTCCGCCGCGCGCACGTCGGCAACCAGCGCGCGGTAGCGCGACGCCCAGGCGTCGTTCTGATACGCGGCGAGGTACTGCGCGCGCTTGTCGATCAGCGCGTCGAGCGCCTTCGGCGTGTGCAGCGAGACGATCTTCGCGCCGGCGCTGGTGTCCGCAGCTTCGGTGTTCTGCCCGGCAGACGGCTTCTTGACGAGCGTATCCACGGCAGCACGATCGTGCGCGACGCGGCGGCCCCACTCGAACGCCGCCAGATTTTTCTCCACCTGCACGGCGTTCAGCTCGATCGCGCGCGTGAGCGACTCGTGCGTGAGCGGCAACCAGCCGCGCTGCCACGCATAGCCGAGGACGAACGGGTTCGTGTAGATCGCGTCGCCGAGCAGCGCGAGCGCGTAGCGGTTCGCGTCGACGGCGGAGACGTTGTCGGTGCCCGCCGCCGCGCGCACGTCGGCCTCGGTGTTCGAGCCCGGGAACTGCCAGCTCGGGTTCTTGATGAACTCGGCCGTGGGTGTGGGCGCACTGTTGAGCACCACATGCGTCTGCCCGGCCTGCATGCGCGAGACGCAGTCGTCGCTGGCGGTCACGATGGCGTCGCAGCCGATCACGAGCTTCGCCTCGCCCATGGCGATGCGGGTGGAGTGGATGTCGGCGGGCTGGTTCGCGATCTGCACGTGGCTCATCACGGCGCCGCCCTTCTGCGCGAGGCCGGTCACGTCGAGCACGGTCACGCCCTTGTTCTCCAGGTGCGCGGCCATGCCGAGCAGCGCGCCGATCGTCACGACGCCGGTGCCGCCCACGCCCGTCACGAGCACGCCGTACGGCTGCGCAAGGCCGGGGAGGTCGGGCGTCGGCACGGCCGGCATCGTTTCATTTGCTACGCTGCTCGCCTTCGGCTTGCGCAACTGGCCGCCTTCAACGGTGACGAAGCTCGGGCAGAAGCCATTCACGCACGAGAAGTCCTTGTTGCAGGTGGACTGGTTGATCTGGCGCTTCGTGCCGTACTCGGTGTCGAGCGGCTCCACGGAGAGGCAGTTCGACTGCACCGAGCAGTCGCCGCAGCCCTCGCAGACAGCCTCGTTGATGACGACGCGCTTCGCCGGGTCCGGATACGTGCCGCGCTTGCGGCGACGGCGTTTTTCGGTGGCGCAGGTCTGGTCGTAGATCAGGATCGTGGTGCCGGGGATCTCGCGCAGTTCGCGCTGCATCGTGTCGAGCTGGTCACGGTGATGAATGGTGACGCCCGGTGCGAGCGAGGTCACGCCCTGATACTTCTCTGGCTCGTCGGTGACGATCACGATCTTCGCCGCGCCCTCGGCCGCGAGCTGATGCGTGATCTGGGGCACGGTGAGCACGCCGTCCACGGGTTGGCCGCCCGTCATCGCGACGGCGTCGTTATAGAGGATCTTGTAGGTGATGTTCGCCTTCGAGGCGATCGCCGCGCGGATCGCGAGCAGTCCCGAGTGGAAGTAGGTGCCGTCGCCGAGGTTCGCGAACACGTGCTTGTCGTTCGTGAACGGCGCCTGGCCGACCCACGCCACGCCTTCGCCGCCCATCTGGCTGAACGTGCTCGTGCTGCGGTCCATCCACACGGTCATGTAGTGGCAGCCGATGCCGGCCATCGCGCGCGAGCCTTCCGGCACGTTCGTCGAGGTATTGTGCGGGCAGCCCGAGCAGAACCACGGCTTGCGTTCCACCTGCACGCGCGGCTTCGCGAGCGCCTTCTCCTTCGCTTCGATCACGGCGATGCGCGTGGCGATGCGCGCGCGCACGTCGGAAGGAAGGTCGAATTTCTCGAGACGCGTGGCAATCGCCTTCGCGATGATCGCGGGCGAGAGCTCGTAATGGGCGGGCAGGAGCCAGTTGCCCATTGGCACCGACCATTCGCCGCCGGCGCCGTCCTTTTCGTCGAACTTGCCGTACACGCGCGGACGCTGCGCGTCGGGCCAGTTGTACAACTCTTCCTTTATCGCGTATTCGAGGATCTGACGCTTTTCCTCGACCACGAGAATCTCTTCGAGCCCACGCGCGAACGCCTGCGCGCCTTGCGCTTCGAGCGGCCACACGCAGCCCACCTTGTAGAGCCGCACGCCGATGCGCGAGCAGGTCTCGTCGTCGAGGCCGAGGTCGGTGAGGGCCTGGCGCACGTCCAGATAGGCCTTGCCGCCGGTCATGATGCCGAAGCGCGCATGCGGCGAGTCGATCTCGACGCGGTCGAGCTTGTTCGCCCGCACATAAGCGAGCCCGGCATACCACTTGTAGTCGAGCAGACGCGCTTCCTGCACGAGCGGCGGGTCCGGCCAGCGGATATTGAGTCCGCCGTCGGGCACGAGGAAATCTTCCGGCAGGACGATCTGGGTGCGATGCGGGTCGATCTCGACCGAGGCCGACGATTCCACCACGTCGGTCACGCACTTCATGGCGACCCAGAGGCCCGAGTAGCGGCTCATGGCCCAGCCGTGCAGGCCGAAGTCGAGGTATTCCTGCACGTTCGACGGGAACAGCACCGGCAGGCCGCAGGCCTTGAAGATGTGCTCCGACTGATGCGCAAGCGTGGACGACTTGGCCGCGTGGTCGTCGCCGGCGAGCACGAGCACGCCGCCGTGACGCGACGAGCCGGCCGAGTTGCCGTGCTTGAACACGTCGCCGCAGCGGTCCACGCCGGGGCCCTTGCCGTACCACATGGAAAACACGCCGTCGTACTTTGCGGACGGGTACAGGTTCACCTGCTGCGAGCCCCAGACGGCCGTGGCCGCGAGATCTTCGTTCACACCAGTCTGGAACACGATCTGATGGCCGGCGAGATGCTGCTTCGCCTTCCAGAGCGACTGATCGAGACCGCCGAGCGGCGAACCGCGATAGCCGGAAATGAATCCCGCAGTATTGAGACCGGCAGCCTTGTCGCGTTCCTGTTGCAGCATCGGCAGACGCACCAGCGCCTGGATGCCGCTCATGTACGCGCGGCCGCGATCGAGGGTGTATTTGTCGTCGAGCGTGACGGAAGCTAGCGCGGCTTCGAGCGAAGCACGCTGACCAGCGTCTAGCGGGGCATTCATTGTGGGTACTCCTCCATCCACCATTAGTCTTGGGATCACCAGAACTTCAGTGCCTCGGCATCTTGTGGATGCTCCGGCCCGGGGCGCCATATTGGCGTGTTTTTACCGATGGTAGCACTGGGGCAAACCCGCCGCTCGGCGCAAGAAAGCACGATTGCGCGGGGGAAGCCCGACTTCGCGGCGGCGTGCCGTGCGTTAAACCCGGGGAAGCCGTGTAACAGAGGATGTATCCGAATGCTGCGCGGCGTAACAGCGTGTAAAAACTACACGAATCCGGAACCAGTCTTGATATTTCTGTCTAATCCCCCACCTGTGCAAACCGCGCAGCGCCCCAGGCAGCAAATAGGGGTACTACCGCAACAGGCAGTCTGAAAAAAGGAGTACAGCATGAACAATCGGCATATCCAGACCTTCTTGACGGTCTCGGCCGCGTTCTTCGCCATGAGCGCGCCGCTGCATTCGAACGCGAGCAGCAACGGCTCGTCGAATGCGTTCGTCCGCACGGCGCAGTACACGCAGTGCGCGAAGGCTGATATCGGTGTTACCGGGGCCACGAAGGCCGAACGCCAATCCTGATGATTTCCGTAATGCCGCGTTGATCCGCGCGGCATTCCATTCACCGGGGCGCCTGCCGGGTGTGCGGCGGTGGCTCCAGAAAGACAAAAAGGGCGAAGATCTTGCGGTCTTCGCCCTTTTTTCATGGCCGCACTGCGGCCAGGCCTGGGTCAGGCCTTGTCCTGCACCACGCCGCGGCGAATCTGGTCGAGCTCGATCGACTCGAACAGCGCCTTGAAGTTGCCTTCACCGAAGCCCTGATTGCCCTTGCGCTGGATGATCTCGAAGAAGATCGGCCCGATCTGGTTCTCGGTGAAGATTTGCAGCAGCAGGTCTTCGGGGGCGCCGTCGATCAGGATCTTGCGCTTCTTCAGTTCCGCGAGCGGCTCGCTGTGGTTCGGGATGCGGCGGTTCACGAGTTCGTAGTACGTGTCGATCGTGTCGAGCAGCGCGATCTCGGACGCGCGCAGGCCATCGACCGTCCCGTAGATGTCGTTCGTACCGAGCGCGATGTGCTGGATGCCTTCGCCGTGATAGGCGTCGAGGTATTCCTGGATCTGGCCGGCCGTCTCCGAGCCTTCCTCGTTGATCGGAATACGGATCTTGCCGCACGGCGAGGTCATCGCCTTCGACTTCACGCCTGTCACCTTGCCTTCGATGTCGAAGTAGCGGATTTCGCGGAAGTTGAAGAGGCGCTCGTAGAACTCCGCCCACTCGTTCATGCGGCCGCGGTGAACGTTGTGCGTCAGGTGGTCGATGTAGGTGAGCCCGTGGCCCTTCGGATTCTGCTCGGCGCCGGGGATCGGCTCGAAATCGACGTCGTAGATGCTAATGTCGCCGATGCTGCCGGGCGCCGCGCTGTTCTTGCCGCGCCAGCGGTCTACGAAGTAGATCAGCGAATCGCCGATGCCCTTGATGGCCGGAATGTTCAGCTCCATCGGACCGGTTTTGTTGTCGAAGCCCCAGGCGCCGCGCTCGAGCGCGTGCTGGTAGGCCTTCGCGGCGTCCTGCACGCGGAACGCGATGGCGCAGATCGACGGGCCGTGCAGGCGCGCGAAGCGCTGCGCGAACGAGTCGGGCTCGGCGTTCACGATGAAGTTGATGTCGCCCTGGCGGTACAGGGTGACGTCCTTGTGGCGGTGACGGGCGACGGCCGTGAAGCCCATCCGCTCGAACAGCTTGCCGAGCGCCTTGGGGTCCGGCGCGGTGTATTCGATGAACTCGAAGCCGTCGGTGCCGACGGGGTTATCCCAGGTGGGGACCTGCATGGTTGTCTCCTGTGTCGACCCGAGTTAGCGCTTTAGCGCTTACTCGGGGCCCACGCCCGTAAGAGCGATCGAAGTTGAACGTCCGAATTTCGTGCAGGCAGTGTAGTCGTTCAATTCGGAAGGAAGCTTGCGATATGGGGCTTGGAATCGCCAGATTGAGCTATAAAATGCCATCGATACATTATTGAGTGGCAGAAAATGGCTGATCTGGAATTGGACGCGATCGACCGGCGGATTCTGGCGATTCTTCAGGAGAATGGCCGGCTTTCGAATCAGGAGATCGCGGAGCGCGTGAACCTCTCGCCGAGCCCGTGCCTGCGGCGCATCCGCCGGCTGGAGGAGACCGGGGTGATCCGCGGTTACGTGGCGCTGCTCGATGCGCAGAAGCTGGGGCTCGACCTGCTGGCCTACGTCAGCGTGCGGCTGGAGAAGCGCGGCCCGACGGCGGCGGGACGGGAGGGTGTCACGCATGCGGAGCTGTTTCGCGCGGCAGTGCAGACCTGGCCGGAAGTCGTGGCCTGCCACGCCATGACCGGCGACATGGATTTCCTGCTGCGTGTGCAGGTGGAGGACATGGCGCACTTCTCGCGCTTCGTGCAGGACCAGTTGCTGCACCATCCTTCGGTGATCGACGTGCGGTCGAGCTTCTCGCTCCAGACGTACAAGGAGACGACGGCGCTGCCGATCCGTTGATCCGTTGAAATGCCGGCGGCGGCGCAGGAATGGAGCAGGAATGAAAAAAGCGGCCGAAGCCGCTTTTTTCATTCAAGCCGATGAGTCAGGATTCAGGCTGCGATAGCCTGCGGCAGAATCGACTCGATCAGCTTCGACGCCTGGCGTGCCTGGCGCTTGAGCGCATAGTCGAACACGGCAGCCTGCTCCTGCAGCATTTCCGCGATGATGCTGCTCTGGTCGGCCGGTGCGAGCGAGAGGTAAGCATCGGCTTCGCCGTAGGCGTACTCGATCTTCATGCCCGACTTCTTGGCGATGTGCATCATCGTGGCGTTGCGCGACAGGCAGTGCATGTAGAGCGTCGTGACATGCGTGTTGCGGCTGCGGATCGCGGCCCGCTCGAACAGCTTCGAGCCGATGCCCTGGCCGCGCGCGCTTTCCAGCACCGAAACGCCGAATTCGGCCGTGCGGCCATTGCCGTCCGCGGGGAGGTAGGCGAGATGGCCTACGCCGACCAGTTGCAGCTGATGGTCGAACACGCCGAACACCGTGTCGCGCGTGAAGTCCATCGAACGGACGTAGTTCTCGATCACATGGTCGGGTGCAGCCTGGCCGAAGCGCAGCAGGCGATCGTCCTGGTCGAGTGCGAGAAAGTGCTTGAGCAGGCGCTCGCGGTCGGCCGAAGTGAGGACGCGCACCATGGCGGGCGAACGACCGGACGTCAGCGTGCGGCCGGACGGCAGGATCGGCGCGGCGGCTTGGGTCGAAAGCTTGTTCATGGGTCGGTTCTCCTTAAAATTCATGCGGCATGATGCGCCGCAAAACGAATTCTAGCGAAAACCCTGGGGTGGGGCTAGGGAAAACCCGTATTTTCGATTTGAGTGTTGCGCCTAATTAAGAGTCGGATTCGCGCAAGCCATTGATTTTTATGAGATTGATTTTTGGGGCCGCATAAGGGTCCGAAGTGTTGCGGAAGAGCGTCATGCTGCGATGCAGTGCAACTGCTCGGTCAGCACATCGTGCTCAAGCCCCTTGCAAGCCGTGATCGATCACGGCGATCGCCTGCTCGGCGAAGTCCCGGTAGGCCATCCGTCCGCCCGGCTTGAGCCAGGTAAAGGTCCAGTTGATCATGCCGAACACCATCATTGTCAGCGCCGTCTGGTTTTCCGGGGTGACGCGCCCGGGGTAGGCGCGCGCGAGCTGGCGTGTGAAAGCCGCCACGACGTCGCGCTGCCGGTTCAGGATGATCTCGCGCTGCGCGTCGACGAGGTATTTGACGTCGTTGAGCAGTGCGACGTGGCGGCTGTGCGACGTCTCGTATTCGGCGAGGAACGCGCGGATCAGCTCGGCAAAGGTTTCCCGCTCGTCAAGGCCGCGTCGTTGGCTCGTCCCTTCCACCTCGGCGATGATCAGCATCAGCCGCTTCGTGTACCGGTCGAGCAGGTCGAAGAGAATCGCTTCTTTGCTCTCGTAGTAGTGGTAGAGACGCGCCTTCGAGGTGCCGCTCGCCGCGGCGAGATCGGACATCGACGTGCTCGGGTAGCTCGTCTGCGCGAATTTCGCGGCGGCGAGTTCGAGAATCTGGTCGCGTTGGGTCTCGTGGTCGGGCGCTCGGGTACGGGCCATGTTTGATTTTTTGTCAGCGGGGAAGGGGAGGCTGCGTTGCCGTATGAAGCGTGGCGGTGCGGGGCTGCGGCTCGATGTTCGCCGGCGCCGCGTGCATGTCGTCGCGCAGGCGCAGTTCGCCGGCTGCCGCCAGTTCGCGCAGGCGCCACAGCACGACGGGTTCGGCCACCGGCGCGCGCGCTCCCGCGCGCGGCAGGGCCGCCGCGATTGCGTCCGGAGCGAGCCACGGCGTGCGGGCCGCGCTCAGGGTATCGAGGATCAACTGGTCCAGATCCGCCCAGGTGCCGCTCGTGAACGTATTGTCGCGCCAGCGGCGCGTCTCGCCGTTCGCGAACTTCGCCTCCTGCCATTCGAGTGCGAGCCGCGTGATGCGCAGCACGGAAATCGGCGCGGCGTCCGGCAGGCGGGCCGCGAGGCGCGCCGCCGCGGTTTCGCCCGCGACTTCGTCCGGTGCGAGACGCACTTCGTTCAGGCGCTGCGGCACGTTGCGCAGCCGATAGCAGATGCGGCGCAGCGTCAACTGATTGGCGGCGTCGTTCGTGTGCCAGATCACCACGTTGGCATCGTCGGCTTCGAGAGCGTCGAGCGCCGCGCAGTCGTGGGCCGTCAGCGTCTCGGGCACGCCGCCCAGGCGCTGCCAGAACGCGGCGCGTTGGTCGGCGGCCGGGTCGGCGGGCTCGTCGATGTCGCGCAGCGGGCCGACTGTCAGGTCGTCGGGCAGCGCGATCACGCGTTCGGTCCGCCCTTCCGCTTCGAGGGCCTGGCGCAGTGCGGCCGCTGCCGGCTCGCTGTGAGTGAGGTGGATCGTGGTCATCGGGAATGCCAGAACAAAAAGGACCACCCGCGTTCCGGCACCATGCCGGTTGCGGGCGGCCCCTAGTGTAAGCGGATCGCTTGAGCGCCGAAAGCGCACTGTTGCGCGAGCGCCCCGTCAGCCTGGCGTCAGCCGCCTCTAGCGTTCGTCGTAGCTCACCACCACGCGCTCGCTCACCGGATGGCATTGGCAGGTCAGCACGAAGCCGTCTTTCACTTCCTGCTCCTCGAGCGTGTAGTTCTTGTCCATCTTCACCTCTCCCTCGATCACCTTTGCGCGGCAGGTGCAGCACACACCGCCCTTGCACGCGTAGGGGAGCGCGAGGCCCGCGCGCAGACCCACGTCGAGCAGGCTCACGCCCTCGTACGGCAGGCGCAGCTTGCGCTTCTTGCCGTCGAGCACGATTTCGAGATCGGCGGCCGGGGTGTTTTCGGTGATCTCGACGGGCGGCACGCCGGCCTGCGGCAGCGGCGTGCCGAAGCGCTCCACGTGCACCTTCCCGGACGGCACGCCCGCGACCTTGAGCGCGGCTTCGGCGGCATCCATCATGGGCGCCGGGCCGCAGATGAACGCTTCGTCGATTCCGGCAGCCGGCAGCAACGATTCGAGGAACGACGCGCACTTCGCCTGATCGAGCACGCCGTTGAAGAGCTCGACGTCCTGGATGTCGTCGGAGAGCACGTGGTAGAGCATGAAGCGGTTCATGAACCGGTTCTTCAGGTCCTCCAGTTCCTCGGCGAACATGATCTGGTCCACGCTGCGGTTGCCGTACACGAGCGTGAACGCGCTGCGCGGCTCCGTTTCGAGCGTCGTCTTGATGATCGCGAGCACCGGCGTGATGCCCGAGCCGCCGGAGAACGCCACGTAGTGCTTGCCGTGTTCGGCGTTCAGGTGCGTGAAGAAGCGGCCGTCGGGCGTCATCACGTCGATTTCGTGGCCCGGCTTGAGCTGGTCGAACGCGAAGTTCGAGAAGCGCCCGCCACGCACACGCTTGATGCCGATGCGCAGTTCGCCGTCGCGGTCGTAGTCGGTCACGCCGACACAGATCGAGTACGAACGGCGCGTTTCCTCGCCGTCGATGTGGGTCTTGAGCGTGACGAACTGCCCCTGGGTGAAGCGATACGCCTCGCGGAGCTCGGGCGGAATCTCGAAGGCGACGGAGACCGCGTCCGCGGTTTCGGGCCGCACCTCGCGGATGCGCAGCGAATGGAATTGCGGAGTGGCCATATCAGTAGGGTTTGAAGTAGTCGAAGGGTTCGCGGCAGTCGAGGCAGCGGTACAGCGCTTTGCAGGCGGTCGAGCCGAACTGCGCGAGGCGCTCGGTATGCTGCGAACCGCAGTGCGGGCAAGCGGGCGCGGGCAGCGGCCGCGGCATGAACGTGATGGGCTGTTCGCCGGCGGTGGCGGCGCCCGAACCGCACTGGCCCGTGGGCGGTGCGATGCCGTAGGCGCGCAGCTTCTCGCGCGCTGCGTCGGTCATCCAGTCCGTGGTCCACGCGGGGGTCAGGGTGGTCGCGATGCGGTACGGCGCAAGTTCGGCGCTATCGAGCGCGTGTGCGACGTCTTCGGCGATCTGCGACATCGCCGGGCAGCCCGAATAGGTGGGCGTGATGACCACTTCGAGCTGGCCGTCGGCGGCACGTCGCACGTCGCGCAGGATCCCGAGCTCGCGGATCGACACGACCGGAATCTCCGGATCGGGTACCGATTCCAGCACCTCCCAGGCGCGCTCGAGTGCGTGATCTGCCATGGCTTGCATCGTGACTTCCTTGATTGGCTGCGTGGGCGGGTCCGGCTTACCAGCGCGCGCCCGGATGCTGGCGGGCGAGGCTCTGCATCTCGGCGAGGACGTAGCCCATATGTTCCGAGTGCTCGCCCAGCTTGCCGGTCGTAACATGCTTGACGGCTTCCGGCAGCGTGAGCGTGGCTTCTTCGAGCGCGGCTTCCACTTCGGCGCGCCACGCGGCTTCGAACTGCGCGGTGAGGGGCGCGATGCCGGCCTCGGCTACGGCGGTTTCCACCGCGTCGGTGCTGAAGAATTCGCGCGTGTACGGCATCAGCCAGTCGAGTGCCGCCTGCGCGCGGCGATGGGACTCCTCGGTGCCGTCGCCGAAGCGGATCAGCCACTCGCGCGCGTGGTGCACGTGATAGCGCGTTTCCTTGATCGAGCGCTCGGCGATCGCGGCCAGTTGCGGATCGGCGGAGCGCAGGAGCGCGGTCCACAGATGCGCCATCAGCGAGGCGTAGAGGAAGTTGCGCACGATCGTCACGGCATAATCGTTGGCCGAATGCGTCGTGCCGGCGAGCGGGCCAAAGTGCGGTAGCTCGGCGAGCGTGTAGTTCGCGAATTCGCGCTCGGCGCGGAAGTAGGCGTAGTCGTCCTCGGTTAGCTCGCGGCCGGTGAGCGTCTTGTCGAGCGTCGCGGCATGCGTGTAGAGCAGGCGCGCCTGGCCGATCAGGTCGAGGCTCATGTTGGCGAGCGCGATGTCCTCTTCGAGGATCGGGCCGTGGCCGCACCATTCCGTGTTGCGCTGACCGAGGATCAGCGCCGTATCGGCGAGGCGCAGCACGTACGCCAGGTGTTCTTGCGTGGGCGTCGTCATGTTGGTGCTCTTACATGTGATTGACTTCGTCGGGCAGCGTATAGAACGTCGGGTGGCGATAGATCTTGTCGCCGGCCGGTTCGAAGAGCTCGGCCTTCTCGTTCGGATCCGACGCCGTGATCGCCGACGACGGCACCACCCAGATGCTCACGCCTTCCTGGCGGCGCGTGTAGACGTCTCGCGCCATGCGCAGCGCCATCGAGGCGTCGGCGGCGTGGAGGCTGCCGCAATGCTTGTGGTCGAGGCCCTGTTTGCTGCGCACGAACACTTCCCAGATCGGCCATTCCTTGTTCATCACTGATCTCCTTCCAGATTCCTGTGTCGGCCGGAACGGGCGCTTCGACGCCGACTCCGGCCCCATGTTTTGCGCCAGGTCAGGCGGCCTGCTTCGCGGCGCGCTGGCGTTGCTTCTCCGCATGGGCAAGCGCGGCTTCGCGCACCCATGCGCCCTCGTTGTGCGCCTTGACGCGCGTGCCAAGGCGTTCGCGATTGCACGGGCCGTCGCCGTTCACGACGCGCCAGAATTCGTCCCAGTCGATCGTGCCGTAGTCGTAGTGGCCGCGCGCCTCGTTCCATTTCAGATCCGGGTCGGGCAGCGTCACGCCCAGCACCTTGGCCTGTTCGACGGTCGCATCGACGAACTTCTGGCGCAGGTCGTCGTTCGAGATGCGCTTGATCCCCCATTTGGCCGACTGGTTGCTGTGGACCGAATCGGCATCGCTTGGGCCGAACATCATCAGCACCGGCCACCACCAGCGGTTCACGGCCTGCTGGACGAGCTCGCGCTGGGCGTCGGTGCCTTGCATCATCGCGAGCAGGGCGTCGAAGCCCTGGCGCTGATGGAACGACTCTTCCTTGCAGATGCGGATCATGGCGCGCGCGTAAGGGCCATAGGTGCAGCGGCACAGCGGGATCTGGTTCATGATCGCGGCGCCGTCCACGAGCCAGCCGATCACGCCGACGTCCGCCCAGGTGGGCGTCGGGTAGTTGAAAATGCTGGAGTATTTGGCCTTGCCGGCGTGCAGGGCATCGACCAACTGATCGCGCGAGACACCGAGCGTTTCCGCCGCGCTATAGAGGTAGAGGCCGTGGCCCGCTTCGTCCTGCACCTTGGCGAGCAGGATCGCCTTGCGCTTGAGGCTTGGCGCGCGCGAAATCCAGTTGCCTTCCGGCAGCATGCCCACCACTTCCGAATGCGCGTGCTGCGAAATCTGGCGCACGAGCGTCTTGCGGTAGGCTTCGGGCATCCAGTCCTGCGGCTCGATCTTGCCGTCGGCGGCCATCACGGCATCGAACCGGGCCTGCTCCGGCGAGGCGGCGTCCGCGTCGAGCGGGGCGACGTTGCCGGGGATGTCGAGGGATTGCGTGTACATGGCGAACGCTCTCTTCGAGGTTAGGTATGGTGCGCAGTATAAACCAACCGACCGGTCGGTAAATAAATTTTTGCGATGGAGCAAAAAAGAGCGGGCCGAACCCGCTTATTGAGTTTTAGCGGATCGGATGCGAATCGCCAGCGGTGTGCCCCGATCGCGGATCGAAGAGGGATCTTCGTCGTGTCAGCAGGTTGGAAGGTCGATGTTGCGGGGCATCGGGCACAATGGGCGTTTTGTTCTCCCATGCTCTTCCGGATGAAGATTGCTCTTTCGCGCGTTGCGGCCGGCGCCGCTTTTCTTGCTTCGCTGGCCGTTAGCGGGCCTTCGTTTGCCGATCAACCTTCGGCCTCCTGGGTGACGAGCTGGGCGACGGCGCTGCAGTCGATTCCTGCGCTCGTGGCACCACCGCCCCTTTATCGGGCGCCGGCCGTCGCGGGGCGCACGGTTCGGCAGATCGTCTATCCGACGTTGGGCGGCCAGGTCGCTCGCGTGCATATCAGCAATGAGTACGGGCGCGCGCCGCTCGTCATCGAGGCGATGGGAATCGCGCCGTCGTCGGGCGAGGCGGCGGCCAGCGAAGCGGGCGCCGCACGGGTGACGTTCGGCGGACAGCCGGGTGTGGCGGTGCCGCCTGGCGGGGCTGTGGACAGCGATCCGGTGCGCATCGACATACGCGCGGGCTCGGCGTACGCGATCAGCTCCTATATGGGATCCGGGCAAACGATGGTCGCCTGGCATAGGGTGGCGAGCCAGGTGAACTACGTCTCGCGGCCGGGCGATCACGTCGCCGACGCATCGGGCGCGGCCTTCTCGCAGCGCTTCACGCAGTATGCGTGGGTGACGGGGCTTGCCGTCGAGGCGCCCGGTGCGGCGACCGTCGCGGCGATCGGTGATTCGATCACGGACGGCATGCGGTCATCGCTGAACCAGAACCGCCGCTGGCCGGATGCACTGGCCAGACGGCTTGCGCGCGAGCAAAGGCCGGGTCTGGCCGTGATCGACCTCGGGATCAGTGGCAACCGGCTGTTGAGCGACTCGCCCTGCTACGGCGACGCGCTGGAGCGCCGCTTCGAACGTGATGCACTCGGCCATCCCGGTGTGAAAACGGCTGTGCTGCTCATCGGCATCAACGACATCAACTTTCAGGCAATGCCGCCGCGTGGCGGTCTCGACTGCGACGCGCCGCATACGCGCGTGAACGCGGAGGATCTGATTGCGGGGTACAAGCGGGTGATTGCACAGGCCCACGCGCACGACGTGCGTATTGTCGGGGCGACGCTGACTCCGGCCTCGTTGCCGCCGGAACGCGAGGCGATTCGCCAGGCAGTGAATAAATGGATCCGGACTAGCCACGCGTTCGACGACGTCGCGGATTTCGATGCCGTGCTGCGCGATCCGGCCGATCCGGTGCGACTGCGCCGCGAATACGACAGCGGCGACCACATCCATCCAAGCGATACGGGCTATGCGGCGATGGCTGAGGCGGTGCCGCTGGCAGCGTTGGCCGGGAGGTAAGCCGAGTTTTTCTCGTTCCCCCTTGCGTAGTGCTGTGGAGGGGCGGTAAGATTCGCCCCCTTCGCAGTTCAGATGTACGGGCAGCGGGGCCGCCGGAGGGAAACGGGCGGCGGTGGAGTTGACAGCTTTCAAGCGGAAGCGCAAAAAAGGTGTTGACGAAGCGAAAGAGACGCTTCATAATCTCGTTTCTCTGCTGCAGACGCAGCGACGCAGGAAGAAGCCGGCAGTTG